>WTFW01000202.1 GCA_011523785.1 Chloroflexota bacterium
GGGAGAGGCAGGTTCGGCCGTCTTCGGCCGAAACCGGTGAGGGGTCTTCCGGGCACCCAACCTCCGGTTACGCAAGCGTCTCGATCAGCACGAAGGTCTCCTGGTTGCCGTCGCCCCCGGAAACCGCGCTGGCCACGGAGCCGGCTACGCAGATTCCCCGTCGCACCGCCCAGGCTAGGAAGTCCAGCAGCACCGCATTCCGTTCACTCGGGTCCTTGATGACTCCGTCTCGCGGAATCCGGTGTCCCGGTAGCTCGAACTGCGGCTTGAGCAGAACCAGGGCCCAGCGAGCGTCCGGCGTCGCCGCCATCACCGCCGGCAACACATCGCGTAGTCGAACAAAAGAGACATCGACTACCGCGATGTCCGGCGACGGATCGAGCGGCGGGAGGTCGCGCGCGTCGGTGGACTCCAACACCCGGACCCTGCCGTCGCCCCTCAAACTCGGCGCGAGTTGATCGCGACCCACGTCCACCGCCGTGACCCGCCGCGCGCCCGCTCGCAGCAGGCAGTCCGTAAACCCTCCGGTCGACGCTCCAACGTCCAGGGCGATGGCCCCGTCCACGCAAAGCCCGAAGTGCGCGAGGGCCGCGGCCAGCTTTCTGCCGCCCCGGCTCACGTACTCGGGTGATTGCCCGCGCAGCTCGAGCTGCGCGTCGACGCCGACGCGCCGCCCCGGCCGGTTCTCAACGCGTCCGGCCAGGAGCACCCCGCCATCCTTCACGAGTAGACGGGCTGAACTGTGGCTCCGGGCTAGCCCGCGACGCACCAATAGGTGGTCGAGACGCAGGCGGCGACCAGCGGCCTGATCGCCCACGTCAGTCGGTAAGCGTGCCCTTGGTGCTGGGCACCGCGCCGGCCCGGCGCGGATCAAGCGCCGTGGCTTGGTCCAGGGCCCGCGCCAGGGCCTTGAATATCGCTTCGGCCTTGTGGTGGTCGTCGTCGCCGGCCAGCACGCGCACGTGAATCGCCGCGCCCATGTGCCGCGC
Organism: Chloroflexota bacterium; assembly: GCA_011523785.1. Lineage (GTDB taxonomy): Bacteria > Chloroflexota > UBA11872 > UBA11872 > UBA11872 > UBA11872. The sequence goes on from WTFW01000202.1 coordinate 990, forward strand.
CAGCGACCCGACGATGTGCGGCAGCAGGCTGGTTTCCAGGTCCCCGATGCGATCCTGCTTGAACTCGCCGTCGAAGGCGGCGTAATCGCGTCCGGCCAGGTCAACCGCCACCTGCGCCAGCGCCTCGTCCATCGGCACCGTGGCATCGCCCATGCGCTGGATCCCCTGACGGTCGCCCAGCGCGTCGCTGAACGCCCGGCCAAGCACGATCGCAACGTCCTCGGCGGTGTGGTGCGCGTCGATGTGCAGGTCGCCCACCGCATTCACCTCGATGTCGAACAAGCCGTGGCGCGCCAGCTGCGCCAGCATGTGATCCAGGAACCCAACGCCGGTCGTGCCGCCAAAGTCGCCATCGCCGTCAATGGCGACCGTGGCGTCCACCTTCGTCTCGGATGTCGTGCGCGCAACGCTGGCGCGGCGCTCAGCCATGCAAGTCTCGCCTGGATAGGGATCGCGGCATTGTAGTCACGGCGCAGCCCGGCGTTCGGCGGCCCGGGCATGGCCCTCGAGACCTTCGGCCCGGGCAAGCCGTGCCGCCGCGGGTGCCAGTGCCGCCGCCCGGTCCGCCGACAAACGCACGACCGACACCGCCTTCAGGAACGAGCGCACACCAACCGGCGAGGCAAACCGGGCGGTGCCGCCGGTGGGCATGATGTGGCTTGGCCCCGCCACGTAATCGCCCAGCACTTCGGGCGAGGCGCTGCCCAGGAACACCCCGCCGGCGTGCCGCACCAGCGGCAGCAACGCCTCCGGATCCTCCACCAGCAGGCACAGGTGCTCCGGCCCGTACGCGTTGGATAGTTCAACCGCCTGCGCCAGGTCGTCCACGACACCAACCCCGCCGCGCTGGTCGAAGCTGTCCCAGGCCACGTCCGCACGGGGCAGCGTGGCGAGTTGTGTCTCGACCTCGCGTGCGACCTCGGCCGCCACTTCAGGGTCGGACGTCAGAGCAATCGGACTGGCCGGCCCCCCGTGCTCCGCCTGGGCAATCAGGTCCGCGGCCACTTCCGCGGCGTCCGCTGCGGCATCGGCAATCACCAGCGTCTCCGTCGGGCCGGGCAACAGGTCGACGCCCACCACCCCATACAGCGCCCGCGTCGCCAGCATCACCCACGCATTGCCTGGAGCCACGATCACGTCGCAACGCGGCACGCTCGCTGTCCCCAGTGCCAACGCCGCGATTGCCTGGGCGCCGCCCAGACCGAAGACTCGGTCCACGTCGGCCACCTCCGCCGCCGCGGCCAGCGCCGGGGCAATGCCCTCCGACCGCACGGGCGTCGTCACCACGGTCTCGCCCACCCCCGCCACGCGGGCGGGCACGGCGGCCATCAGCAGGCTCGAAACCAGCGGCGCCGCCTGTCCCGGCACGTGCAGACCCGCGCGGTCCACGGGAACCCACTGCTGGCCGACGCCCAACCCTGGAAGGTCGAACCCCGCCGGCATCTCGCGCTCGTGGTAGTCGCGAATCCGGTCGGCCGCCAGCTCGATGTCCGCTCGCAGCGCCGGATCGACCCGACGGCTCGCGTCGGCAAGCTCCGTTGGCCCGATCTCGAAGGTCATTCCGACGTGGTCGCCCAGCGCCGAGGCAATCCGCCGCACGGCGTCATCGCCCTCGTCCCGGACCTCGCGAATGACGCGCTCCACGAACGCCGTGGGCGTGAGCGTCTCGCCGAACACGCTCGACGCCGCCGCAACCGCCGACTCGTCGATCGTCACCAGTTCGGGCGACCGCGCCAGCAGCGTCCGCCGAACCTGCTCGGCCCCATGCACGATCCGCACGCCGGGCCCGCTCGACTGAACCGCTGAGCCGGACATCGACAAGGCCTACGCCTGCCGACGCGGCGTGCGTCGGTCGTGGCTATCGATAACAATCGTCACCGGCCCGTCGTTCACCAGTTCAACCTTCATCTCGGCTTGGAAAATGCCGGTGCGAACCGGTACGCCTCGAGCAATGAGTGCTTCGCCCAGGTCCTCGATCAGCCTGGCGGCCCGATCGGGCGCCTCCGCGCCGATAAAGCTCGGACGCCGCCCTTTCCGTGTGTCGGCGATCAACGTGAACTGCGACACCAGCAATACCTCGCCGCCGGTGTCCAACACCGACCGGTTCATCCGCCCCGCATCGTCCGCCAGCACGCGCAGGTTCGCGACTTTGTCGGCCAGGTAAGTCACGTCCGCCTCTTGGTCACCCCTCGCGACGCCCGCCAGGACCACAAATCCGGGGCCAATGGCCGAGTGCTCGAGACCGCCGATGTGAACCGCGGCCCTCGTCACGCGCTGGATGACCGCTCGCATTTCCGAATCTTGGGGCTGCGACCGGCGGACCGGCTAGCTGGACTTGTCGCTGGAGCCCGAGGCTTTTTTGGATCCACCCGCCGACGCGCCGGCCTTGGCCCCGCCGTCGGTCGCGCTCCCGTTGCTCTTGGCCCCGTCAGTCTTGACCGGCTTGGAGTCGGACTTCTCAGGCGGCTTGCCGTCTTCCTTGAACTTCTTCCGTTCCGACGCGGATCGGCTGTCGGTTGCGTACCAGCCGCTGCCCTTGAAAATGATGCCGGCCGGGTGAAACACCTTCTTCAGCTTGCCGCCGCATGCCTCGCAACTCGTCAGCGGAGCGTCGCTGAAGCTCTGAAAAACCTCAACCCGATTGCCACAGTCCGAACACTCGTATTCGTAGGTCGGCACGAGTCCACGTCTCCCGGCGACAAAGGATCGGCGCAAACTGAATCGATACGCGCCAGAGTTGAGTATACGGAGACGAACGCCACGGTAGTGACTCACTCCGAGTTGCGCTGATCCTTACGCCGCGTCCCCACGTCGATCACCGTACTCCTCGCCTGCCTCAACCACGCGCCCTCCGTCATCCCGGCGTCCCCAGCCCCTTCTTGCATACGGGCGCCTCCTCCGGTGTAGGGGCCGGTTTCTAACCGGCCTCTTCCGCTCGAGGTGCCTACTCGTTCATGGTGAGCCGGACCGCAGTCTGTCGGAGACCCGAGTGGAGCCACTTCCCGGCGTCCATTCACTCCACATCTCCAGACACCCCCGCATCCAGCCAGTCCACGAACGCACGCGGTCCAACAATTCGCACGCCCTGGTACTCGCCAAGATTGCGAAGTTGACGATCGCCCGTGACAAGATGACTCGCCCCTCCCGCAACCGCCGTAGCCACGATCAGGTCGTCAGCCGGCGTCGTGGCCACGCCCTGCACGTCGGCTAACTCGATCACGAATAGGGCGCCCTCGCGAACGAAGTCCAACGCTTGCCGCGCGCCCGTTGGCCCGAGGCGCTGCGTGAAGTACGGCTTCGCAAGCGTCCGTTCGAGTTCTTCGAAGATTGGGCCGGACGCTACGAGGTCAACGCGACGTTGCTGCCACGCCCGCAGGAGATACGCAGCCGGACCCTCCAGCGCGTCGTATCCGGCCAGACCCGACGCCAGGACGTTTGTGTCCGCGACGACGCGAATCACTCAGGCGCAGGTTGAAGCTCCGCCCCGCTTCGATTCTCGGCTCGCACTTCGGCGACCGCTTGTGCTACGGCTTCCTCGATCTCTTCCGCTGTCTGGTCACGAAACGCCCGACCGAACCGCTTCAGGATTTCGTGTCCCTCGGCCCATCGCGCATCCAGCGCGGCCAGCCGTTCAATGTCGTCCGCCGAAACGATCCCCGCCACCGGGGTCCCGTGCTTCTCCACCACAAACCGGACCTCGCCGCTGAAGGCGCGGTTAATCACCTTGCTCCAATCCCGCTTCGCCTGCGACGCCGCCACCCGCTCCGTCACCGCCTCACGCCCACGCATACGAAGCCCTTTCGAACTCATCTAGCCCAATATAGCTCGAAATAGGTCAAATCCACCGCCATCTCCTCCGCATGCGCCGCCGCCCATCCTTGCTCAACCCCGCAACCGCCCTCTTTTTCATCCCGAAGGCCGCCGAGAGCCTGCCCTGAGCCTGTCAAAGGGGATCTTGACTTCCTTCCGCGCCCGATCCCCGGCCCCGGCCGTCCCATACTGTCGCCCCTGAACCGAGGGCACGCCCGCCGCCGAGAACTGGACACCTCCCCCGCCAAAGTGGACACATTGCCCCCGAAACTGGACACATCCGGCCGAAAAGTTGACACATCGGGCCAAAAACTGGACACATTGACCTTGCAGAGTGGACACCTCCCCGTCATCCTCGCGTCCCCGGAGACCTGTCCTGAGCCTGCCAAAGGGGGCCGTGAGGGGAGACGCGCACCGCCCAAAACTGAACAAGTTGCCCTGGAAACTGAACACATTCGGCCGGAGAGTGAACACATCGGGCCGGAAACTGAACACATTCGCCCAAAACTGAACACATCGCCCCAATCGCCTGAACACCTCCCCGTCCGTCTTCCGCACACCCACACGACAGACCCACCCCCGTTCGTGGTGAGCCGGTGCGCAGTCCTCGAAGCACCGTGTCGAACCACAAGTCCCGGCACCCAACCCACCCAGCCAGTCCCC
>WTFW01000175.1 GCA_011523785.1 Chloroflexota bacterium
ACACCACCCCGTCCAACCTGCGAGAATGACCCTTCAGCACCCCAGCGGAGATAAGGAAAACAACGCATGGCCAACCCCATCAACGTCGCCATCGTCGGCGCCGGCCGCGGCCGCTCCCAACTCCGCGCCATCCAGGCCGTCCCCCACCTCTTCAACCTCGTCGCCTGGGTCGACATCAACCTCCCCCTCCTCCACGAACGCATCCAGGAAGCCGGCCTCTCCAAAGACCTCGCCTCAGGCGACCTCCAGAAAACCCTCCAGGAGCAGGAAGTCGACGCCGTCGTCGTCGCCACCTGGGCCCGCACCCACGAACTCCTGGTTGGCCAGGCCCTCGATGCCGGCAAACACGTTCTTGTCGAAAAGCCCTACACCCTCACCCTGCCCGCCGCCAAAACCCTGCAAAACAAAGCCAACGCCGCCGGCCTGAAAGTCGTCGTCAACCAGCAATGGCGCTACATGCCCGGCCAGCGCACCATGCGGCGGCTGATAGCCGAGCGCGTGCATGGCGAACCCCAGGTCGGCCACATGGTCACCTACAAACCCCGCGGCGGGGAGTACCCCGACTCCGAGCACTCCCAGCTCTGGCAAATGACCGTGCACGAAGTCGATTCCGTCATTTCCATGATGGGCCAGCCCATCGTTGAAGTCGCCGGCCACAGCTTCCGCCCGCCCGCCACCACCTGGCGCCGCGAATCCACCGCCACCGCCGAACTCACGTTCCAGAGCGGCGCCCGCGTCGCCATGGTTTCCACCTCAGACTCTCGCCAGGGCGCCCACGAATTCCGCATCGAGTGCAGCAAAGACGCCCTCGTCTACCGCAACACCCACGGCTTCGGCGGCGTCGAACAAATCCTCGCCGGCTCCGGCGAGCTGGAAAACGTCCCCATCGACGGCGGCCCCGAACGCCCACCCCTCGACGTCATTGTGATGAAGAGTTGGGCCGACTGGATCAACGGCGGCCCCGAACCCGAAACCAGCGGCCCCCAAAACCTCCAAATCATCGGCGCCCTCGACGCCCTCCTCCAATCCACCCACTCCGGCCAAACCGAACCGGTACACCTCTAGGGCTTCCGCCCGCTCACTTTTGCTCTCGGCTTGCTGCTGAGAGTTCTAATGCGATCGCGAAGTGCAGTAGCTCGATGACCAATCCTTGTTGCCTTTAGCAGGAGCAGCTTAGACCCGCCTTCAATAGCACTGGACCAACTTCACTGTGTGCACGATGCATCACACTTACGACGCTCATCGCCTCGAAGTCACCGCTTTGGACGACCTAAATGATGCTACCCTAAGCAAAACCGGGCGGGCGCCAGCCAGAGGCTGCGCGTTTCTTGCAGTACACGAGGATTTTCCTAGTGAGAATATCAACAGTAACGGTCAAGAATTTTCGCTCTCTAAAGAACGTCACGCTAGACTTTACACCTTACACGTGCCTAGTCGGTGCGAACGGCAGCGGCAAATCAGCGATAATCAAGGCACTAAACCTCTTTTTTCACCAGAATCCCGAAGGTCAAGGCTCGGGTGTTGAAATAACAGCTGAGGACTTTCACCAAAGGGACACTTCCAAACCTATTCGGGTAGAGATAGTCTTTGACAGTCTAAGTGACGACGCCAAAGACGATTTGAGCCACTATGTACGCGACGAAAAGCTCCACGTGGTTACTGAAGTCACATATGACGAAGCTAACGAGCGTGGAAAGCCGTTGCAACATGGAATACGACCTGGAATTGAGGACTTTAGAGAATTCTTCATTGCCGTGAAAGAGCGAAAGCCAGTAGCACAACTCAGAAATATGTTTGCAGAGCTTCGCGAAAAGCACACGGAAGTCGTCGCCGAAACCACCAAGGATAGGATGATCTCGGCGCTGAGGTCATACGAGAGTGAACGACCTAAGCTCTGTACGCCGATGCAAAGCGAGGATCAGTTTTATGGTTTCACTCGTGGTCAAAACCTTTTGTCTAAACATATCCAATGGATATACATACCCGCTGTAAAGGACGCTTCAAGTGAGGAATCCGAGTCCGGAAAAACCGCGCTTGCGAGCCTAGTGCAGCGAACTGTACGCGCCTCGGCCAACTTTACCGAGAGCGTCCAGCAGCTTCGGAGTCACACGCGAGCTCAGTTTCAGACGATGCTTGAGGAGCAGCAGCCCACACTGGAAGGCCTATCGCGACGCCTCGGCAAGCGAATGACCGAGTGGGCACATCCAGAGGCGTCTCTCGAAGTTCGCTGGGAGGAGGATCCCAATCGGTCAGTCAGAATCGACGAGCCATTCGCAGCCATCATCGCGAAGGAAGGCTCATTCGAAGGGCATATAGGGCAATTCGGCCATGGCCTTCAGCGCTCATTCTTGCTTGCACTCCTGCAAGAACTTGCGTCACAGGACGACACCGGACCAACATTAGTTCTGGCCTGTGAAGAGCCTGAACTCTACCAGCATCCACCTCAAGCAAAACACCTAGCTTCAGTGCTTCAAAGCCTCGCGTGCCAGGGCGACCAGATTATCGTCACAACGCATGCGCCAGATTTTGTGGCTCCTGATAAGCCTGAAGCTGTTCGACTATGCCGAATCACACGCTCCACTTCAACCACGACCGTTGCTCATACGTCTGTCGCTGCCATCGCCAAGGCATATGCCAGCGCTGTTGGTAAACCTCTGGAATCTCCAGAAGGCGCGCGCGCAAAGATATTTGCCTCATTGCAGTCGTCAATTAGTGAGATTTTCTTCGCCCGCCGAGTTATACTCGTTGAAGGATACGAGGATGTCTCGTTTATCGAGACCTATATGAGTTTACTAGATTGTAAGGAAACATTTCGTGGACTAGGCTGCCATATAGTACCATGTCATGGAAAAAACTATATGATACGCCCACTCGTCGTGTGCAAGCAGCTAGGTATCCCAGTGATAGTGGTATTCGACACCGATGCAGATAAGCCGGATAAGAACGGATCGAGGGCCATGCACAAGAGAGACAACTTAGCAATCCTGAGGCTATGTGGAGCGGACGCACACGACCCACTGCCAAGACATGACATCTGGGGAGACTCGGTAGTCGGGTGGCACTCTGATATTGGAGGCGTCGTGAGATGCGAGATGGGCCTAGACCAGTGGGACGAAATCAAAGATGATTGTCAAGCCAGTTTCGGCTCGGTTGGCGGGCTCAAGAAAAACCCGATGTTTGTTGCCGAAATGACTGCACAAGCCTGGGATAAAGGTTTGCGATCTTCAAGCTTGGAGAAGCTCTGCAGACTCATTACAGAAGCGAAGTAGAACTCCAATTAGAATATGCAGATCTATCCGACAGAGAAGTCAAGATGGAGTCTCACGATTAACTTCGGACGAGCACAACAAGCTCTTTAGGTCTGGACTGAACAACATTATCCTCCCTTGAACAGTTCTCAAGAGCTAACGGAACATAGCAGACGTCCGCGTTTGAAGGAGATCTGATCTGCTTCAAGAAGATTTCGAGAATTATGTCTCCAAGAGTCGATCGAATGTCACCTTGAGTCTCGCGAGAAGTCAAGTTCGGAGGTTGGGATTCTCGAAGGTGTATAGCCATCCAGCGACAACCGCGTGTCTCACCAAAACCTACCTTCCGACTCCTTCACCCGGCATGCCAGCACATCAGATCCACCGCACTTGCCAGCTCCGAACCCGCTCCGGGTCAGTCGTATTCCTCCCGTCCACGTCGATCGGCGCCCTGCTGACACTGTGGATTCGAGTCTCGTCCTGACAGAGACCATGAAGTGCACCCGCCTCCGCCGAATCGGCACCAACCACGCCACCGGCCTCCTCCGCTTCGTTATCACAATCTCCCGCCCCGTCTCCGCCACCTCGTCTATCAGCCGTGAGCACCGCGCCCTGAACTCCGTCGCCCGAGCTCTATCGGCCTGCCAAGTCATGGTTCCGGCTCAGGGCCCTCCGTCACTCCAGCACGGCCGTGACCACGCTGGGGCCAAGGTCTTCTTCGTGAAGGAATCAACCCGTCCGCTGCCCACCTGTGCGCGCCGCAAGCCACCGCTTCAGCGACGCCTGGCTCTCGCCCGATGGCCGGCCTGCCAGCAACCCTTCCACGCTGATGTCCTCGTCCAGCTCAGGCCAATGAACACCCTCGCCACCACCAATCAGGCGCCAATTGCGCCGTTCGTCCCCCGTCGCATTCGCCAGCCGCGGATACCAGGCCAGCGGCACCGCAATCGACCGCCCATCCGCAAGCTCCACCGTCAGCGTGTCCTCCGAAACCTTCACGCCTGCAGCCGCCGAATCCACCTGGCCCCACTTCAGCGCACCTGTGCCCAACCCCACCGTCACTTCCCGTCCAGCAGCCCTTCCTCAGCGTCCCACGCAATGCCTAGGGGCTCATCGAGATCACCGAGGATTTCAATCTTCCCGCGGTCGATGCCGAAGAGCGTCTTCGGTCGCTTTCGGTACGGCACAAGCCGTGCCACCGGCTTCCCCCGCTTCGTGATCACAATCTCGATTCCCGTTTCGAATACCTCGTCAATCAACCCCAAACACTTCGACCGAAACTCCGTAGCGGACATCGTCCGTTCGTCGGTTGTCGTCAGCCCATCAATCGACACGTCCAAACCCTCCAGGACCTAGGGACCACGCGAATCTCACCGCTGTGGCCGTCCTCAAGGCCCCATTCACTACCGCCCAAACCCATGCCCGTGAGTGCCAGCAGTCCTCCGCCAGCGAAGCCGGCTCAGACCCTGTCACGTCCGCGCATCCATCCGGTCCAATGCCCCGGACCAATCCAGGATTCCCTGGTCCGCCGTCACCAATCGATGCCCTTCCAACGCCGTGGCCACGATGATCCGGTCAGCGGGATCGCCGTGCATGTCCTCAAGCAACCCGGCTCGGACTGCAATCCGTCCGGAGGGAGGAATCTCAATCAGGCCGGCGTCCAGCACGCTCAGACGCCACATCTCCACGTCCCTCAGCAGCGTCATTCGCCCTTTGCTGTGCAACATCGCGATTTCCCAGAACGAGAAGGCGGAAACCGCCGCTTCTTCTTCGGCCCAGGCCTGATCGATGGCCTGCCGGGCTTCCGGGCCAAGTCGTGAGTCGTTCGACAGCAGCCATATAAGGACCTGCGTATCCAGCAAGATCAAAGCGGCTCCACCCAGCCCTTACCGGTCTCGGCGTTCCACTCCACGTCGATCGGTGCTCCGATGTCTCCGTGGATCTTGATGATGTCGCGGTCACGACCGAACGGCGCGCCCCGGCGACGCCGGAGCGGCGTCAGCTTCGCCACCGCCCGTCCCCGCTTCGTAATGTGAATCTCCTCCCCCGTCTCCGCCACCTCATCCATCAACTTCAGGCACTTCGCCTTGAACTCCGAAGCCTTCATCGTCCGCACCCCTGGCGTTCCACGCTCCGCATCCAAATCCATACGCCACGCTCCCGCCCGCCCTGTGGATCCCCCAATCATCCCATAGTCATGACTATGGT
>WTFW01000077.1 GCA_011523785.1 Chloroflexota bacterium
AGCGGGTCAGGTCGTCGCGCAATTGGTCGATTTGCTCGGCGTCGACGCCGCGGCACGAATCGAGGTCGCCCTCGACCTGCTCCTGCGCCGCGGCGTCGACGCCGAGCAAATCGACCAATTGCGCGACGACCTGACCCGCTTCCCAACCCACGTCCCCGGCGACTCCGAATCGCTGGTGGAACTGCCGCTCAGCGCTGAGCTCGGCGGCGCCGACATGGAACGCCTGGCCTCTGCCCTGGTCCAGTTCGGACTCTCGCTCGCTTGACCACTGCGGACCTCGACGACAACCCACAGCCGGCGGTGGCCACCCGCTGGGCCACCATGGCCGTCGTCGCCAGCGGCGTCTTCATGGCCACGCTGGACGCCAGCATCGTAAACGTCTCCCTCCCCACCTTGGTCCGCGAACTCGACGCCCCCTTCGACCGCGTCCAGTGGGTCACCTTGGCCTACGTCATCGCCATCACCAGCCTGCTCCTGCCCGCCGGCCGTCTGGCCCAGATGCGCGGCGCCAAGCGGCTCTACCTGTTCGGGTTCCTGATCTTCACCATCGGCTCCCTCCTCTGCGGCCTGGCCCCCAACGTCGGACTCCTCATCGCCTTCCGCGTTGTCCAGGGCATCGGCGGCTCCATCGCCCAGGCCCTCGGCCCGGCCCTGGTGGTCTCCGCCTTCCCGCCCAGCGAACGCGGCAAAGCCATCGGCTTCATCCTCTCGGCCGTATCCATCGGCCTCGTCAGCGGTCCCGTGGTGGGCGGCCTGATTCTGGGATCCCTGGGCTGGCCGTTCATCTTCCTGATAAACGTTCCGATTGGCGTGGCGGCAATATCCCTGGGCGCTCGAATCCTGCCCGAGGGCGCACAGGGCACCGGCGGCCGCTTCGACCTGCGCGGAGCCGCATTTCTCACGATCGGCCTCACCCTGCTGGTCGTCGGCCTGAACCGCATCCAGACCCTGGGCCTCAGCTCACCCATCGTCATCCTGCTGGTCGCAACGGGCATTGCCCTGCTGCTCGCCTTTGGCTGGTGGCAAACCCGCACGCGCTGGCCCACCATCCAGCCGGCCATGTTCCGCGTGCCCGACTTCACCGCCTCGATGTTGGCCGGCTACCTCGCGTTCGCCGGCGCCGCCACCCAGATCCTGCTGCTGCCGTTCTACCTCCAGCGCGTCCTGGAGCTCCCGGTGCAGCAGGTCGGCCTCCTCATGGTCACGGTCCCGGCCCTCATGGGACTCCTCGGCACCCCCGCCGGAATACTGGCCGATCGCACGAGCTCGCGAACCGTCGGCGCCCTCGGCATCGGCCTCGTCGCCGTAGGCCTCGCGCTGCTGACCACGCTGTCGGCCGACACCTCACCCTGGGCCGTAGTCCCCCGCCTTGCCGTCATCGGCATCGGCATGGCCATGTTCAACAGCGGCAACGCCAGCATGCTTATGGGCTCCGCCGCCGCCGAGCATCGCAACCAGGCCAGCGCCGTCCTGGCGCTGGCCCGCAACATGGCCCAGGCCACCGGCCAGGCCCTCTGGGGCACTATCTGGGCCTCGATCGTGGTGCTGCAACTTGGCGTTCCCGGCCCGGACGCCGCCGCCGGCCCCGACACAGTCAGCGCCTTCCGAATCGTCTTCGGCGCCGCCGGCGCCGTCGTGCTCCTGGGAGTCGTCGTAACTGTCGCGCCGCTGCTGGCTTCGAGACCTGAGCGCTAAAAATGTCGGCGCAAGTCGACAATCGGTACGTCAGCCGAAGCCTCTGGCATCTCCTGTGGCGCCGCACCGGGACGCAGCGGGTCCGGCGACTCGTCGGATCCAACGCCGCGCAGACGCTGGAGCAGCGCGATGCCCTTCCGCGTATCGCTTGCAATCCGCGCCGGAACCTGCGTCCGCAGCCGCAACCGAAAGCACCAGTACGTAAAGTCCTTCCAGTCAGCCCAGCGCACCCGACCCTCGTCCTTCAGTCCGCGCCCGGCCCGATAGGCCGCCAGCAGTTCGTCAAGCGTCGTGCCGTAGACCACCTGGTACACATCCACAGCCCCCCGATCCAGCGGATGGCCCTTCCCCACCTCCAGTTCAACCGCATGCACCACGGCTTCCTCGACATCGACTCCATAGAAGTAGTTCAAGTGAGCATTGAAACGGGCCGTTCCCAAGGCGCCGGCGAACGCATCGCCGGAAACATGAACCGGCGGCCGCCCATGAAACCGAAGCTCGTTCCGCTCCGCCCTCGGCACTGCGTCCCGCCGGGTACTGGCGATGCGGTCGATGAGGAGCACCAGGTCCAACGCCTCGCGAGCGACGAGGTAGGTGAGACGACGCCCATGGTGGACTTCATCCGCCAGTCGCCATTGACCGCATGCCCGCAGCGCCGCCAGAAACCAATGGGTTCCGGCCTCGAGCTCCGCCTCGAAACGGCGCAGCGGATCGGCCGCCGCTTCGAGCGCTTCGTCCGGCGCGACAATGATCGGCTCCAGCGGTTGGTCCGACAGCGGGTAATCCGTTCATGCCTGCACCCCGGCGTACCATGCATTGTGCTCTTCCGCCGCGATCGGCATCGAATCACGCATGCGCTACCGGATCCACTGTGACGGCGCCAGCCGGGGCAACCCAGGCGAAGCCGCGGCAGGCGTCGTGATCTACGACGCCATTGGGACCATCGCCGGGCGAATCGCGGTGCGCCTGGGTGTGATGACGAACAACCAGGCGGAATACCACGCGGTGCTGGCCGGCATGCGACTGGTTGAGCAACTTCGGCCAAGCGCCATCGAGTTTCGGCTCGACAGCGAGTTGGCGGTCCAGCAGCTGTCTGGGGCCTGGAAGATCAAGAACACCAGGCTGCGCGACCTCGCGGCCCGCGTGCACGCAGCCGCTCCGGCGGGCGTGCCCGTGAGCTACGTGCACCTCGGGCGGTCCGAAAACTCGCTCGCTGACCGGCTGGCGAACTGGGCCCTCGACCGCACCTCCCCGGACACCGCGAACGGGTTCTAGACACCGCTCACGCCGGACCATCGAGCCGCCGCCGAAAAATCCCCGTGGGGATCGGTGGTTTGTTGTTGACACGCGGTGGGGAATATGCTTCACTATTACGGCCAAATGACCACAGATGTGGTGATTGGTGGGTTGTTGTGGGGAACAAAGGGGTAGGCTTCGGCCGAAATACGGGGCATGGCCAGCTTCAAGGGGACCTATGTCCACCAGTTGGACGCCAAGGCGCGCCTTGCGTTTCCCAGTCGGCTTCGCGCCCAGATTCCGGAGGGGGGCACATTGACCGTCAGCGCCGAGAATTGTCTGACGTTCTATCCATCCGCCCTGTGGATCGACGTGGAGCACGAGTTGGGCAGGCTGGATCCCCTGAATCCCGACGCTCGCGATACCAAACGACAAATCTTCGGATCCGCCGAGGATGTGAAATTCGACAAACAAGGTCGGATTCCGATTCCCATCCACCTACGCGACCACGCGGGACTGACCAAGGAAGTGGTCGTCATGGGCGTGGGTGACGTGATTGAACTATGGGACGCAACGGCCTGGCAGAAGCGCCACGTCCGCATCGCCGCCGATGCGTCCGACATCATGCGGCGCGCCCGCGGAGGCGTACCGCTCTCTCCTTAGGGTGTTCTGTGTGGGGCGCGGCGCCTCCCCCGCGCCCCACACACACCGAATCCCATGACCACCGGGCCCAGTCGGCACGAGCCTGTGCTTGTGGAAGCCGTGGTCGAGGCGCTGCGGCCATGCCTGGACGGGCTTGTCGTGGATGGGACAGCCGGACTCGGCGGTCACACGCAAGCCCTGCTAGACGCCGGGGCCGCGCGAGTGATTGCGATCGACCTCGACCCGGACGCCGTGCGCTGGCTGGCCAGGCGTTTTCAGGGCGATTCTCGAGTCCAGCCCGTACATGCCAGCTATGCGGACCTGCCGGGACTACTTGGGGCCAAACGCCCAGCGGGTGTCCTCCTGGACCTTGGGGTGTCATCGCGCCAGCTGGAGACAGCGGATCGTGGTTTTTCGTTTCGACTGGAGGGTCCGCTGGACATGCGGTTTGACTCAACGTCCGGCGCGCCGGCCGCGCGGTTGGTGAATCGTCTTCCCGAAGCTGACTTGGCTGCGCTACTTCGCAAATATGGCGAGGAGCGCCGCGCGCGCGCGGTCGCACGTCGGATTGTGGCAAGACGCCCGCTCGAATCCACGACTGAGCTCGCCCGGGTCGTGGCAGGGGCATTTCCCCGGCGACAACGCCTTCACCCCGCCACACGGACGTTTCAAGCCCTACGTATTGCAACGAATGAAGAACTGGAGGTTTTGCGCGAAGGGCTGGCCAAAGCACACCGCGCATTGCGTGAGCACGGCCGGCTTGCGGTGATCGCCTTCCACAGCCTGGAGGATCGGGTTGTAAAGCAGACGTTTCGCACGTGGGCGCGCAATGGTGACGGAGAGGTTTTGACTCGACGCCCTGTCCGACCCGGCCGATCGGAATCTCGGCGAAACCCGCGTGCACGGAGTGCTCGGCTCCGCGTCCTTGCCAAGGCGAAGGGCGACTGATGGCCCTTCGGCAAGAGCCATTGCTTCGCGACACGGCCTGGGTCGTGCGGGCCAGCCGGTGGCTGCCAACTGCCATCCCGCTATCACGACTCGTTCTGGTGATCATTGTCGCGGCGTTTGTGCTCGCCATGGTGTGGGTTCAACAAACCCAGACATTGGTGCGCCTGGGCGGCGAGATCCAGCGACTGGAGCGTCGGCTCGAATCGGTCGTCCTAGAACGGCAGCAAGTCCTTGCGGAATTGGCCGTTCATAACGACCTCTCGCGGGTGCAGCGCATTGCGTACACCGAACTTGAGATGCGGGAGCCGCGCAGACCTGTCTTCGCCCGAGCACAGCCGCTTCCCCCGGGTGTTTCGTTTGATTTGCCGCTATGGGCCGCGCCAACGCAGCCGCTCGCGGAGTACCCGTGGTGGGAAGCTCTGACTCGAGAGATCAGTGCGCGAATCTCACGGCTCGCAGAATAGGCCCCGGGCGCCCGACGACCGGGGCGAACCGCCAGACCCATCGCGGCGGCTAGTGGTCATGCTCGCCGGTGCCGTGGCCTCAGCCGGCGTTCTGGGGTGGCGCCTGTTCGACTGGCATGTGCAGCAGTCCGCCGAACTTTCGGCCCGCGGCGCCAGCTCACTACTCACACGCAGTGAGATCACCCCTCGACGCGGCAGCATTCTTGACCGCGACGATGATGTCTTAGCCATAAGTCGAGGCGCGGTGCGGGTGGTTGCGGACCCACTGACGATTCACGAATCGTCCGATCCCTTCGAGGTTGCCGACCGTTTGAGCGGCATTCTGAATTTGGATCCGGCTAGCGTGGCTGAACGCCTGGGCAACCCAAACCTGCGGTACTCGGAAATCGCACGAGGCCTTGTCGATGAGCCGGCAAGGGCGATTGCGGAGGGAATCCAGGACGGGCAGTTGCCTGGTGTACGCCTGGATCCTGATCGCGTTCGCGTCTATCCCAATCAGGAACTTGCGGCACATGTTCTGGGATTCGTCGGTGAGGGCGCCGAACGCCCGGGTGACATTGTGGGTCAGGCCGGAGTCGAAGCCTGGTACAACGACATATTGGGCGGGCAATCCGGACTCGTGAGTTCGGACATCGACCGCCTCGGCCGCCGAATCCCAATCGGCCGGTATGCGCTTCAGCCTCCGCGGCACGGAGGGCATGTGTCACTCTCGATCGATCGCACGATTCAGCACATTGCCGAGCAGGAACTAGAAGCGGCAATTGAACAGTTCGGTGCAACTGCTGGCACCATTCTCATCACCAATCCTCGAACAGGCGAAGTGTTGGGCCTCGCCAACCGCCCGACTTACGATCCGGGCCGCGTCCACACTTATCGCGAGTTCGGCCCCGAGTTCGCGAATCGCGCGTGCAACCTCATCTATGAGCCGGGGAGCACGTTCAAGCTGATAACGATGGCCACTGGACTCGACGTCGGAGCAATACGACCCGAGACCACACACAACCTACCCGGAACCGTTGACTACTTCGGTCAGGAGTTTAAGAACTGGGACGAGCGAACGTACCCAGAGCAGACGATGGTCAGCGTGCTGCAGCACTCCAGCAACACTGGGACTATCTTCGTGGCCGACACCGTCGGTGCCAACACGTTCTACGAGTACATCACGCGATTCGGCTTTGGCGCACGAACCGGGGTCGATATGGCAGGCGAAGTGCCTGGCATTGTCCGGCGGCGTGGAGATCAGGGCTGGTTTCTGCCGGACTTAGCCTCCAATTCGTTTGGCCAGGGAATATCCGTCACGCCGCTGCAGCTGGCAACCGCCGTCGGCGCCATCGCGAACGACGGTGTGATGATGCGGCCCCACGTCGCCCGATCGGTGACGCACGCCGACGGAAGCCGAGAGACGATCGAGTCGGAACCGATACGTCGCGTCGTTTCGCGGGAAACAGCCCAGACTCTGATCAAGATGATGGAGGCTGCAGAGTCGGGCGTGCTGGAAAACCTCGCCCGCGTGCCAGGCTACCGAACCGCAGGCAAGACTGGTACGTCCGAGATCGCATCGAGTGGCCGATTTCTGGAGGACACGTCGATTGCGTCGTATATCGGCTTTGGGCCTTTAGAGCTCCCACAGGTACTGACGCTCGTAGTCATCGAGCGACCGCAAGCCGCCTTTTTTGGCGCATATGTAGCGTCTCCCACGTTCGCGAGAGTGATGAGTCGGGTATTCGCACACCTTCGTGTGCCTCCGCGCATAACTCAGTCGTGAGCGCGCGCGCAGGTCAGTGGATTGGCGGACGGCTACCCAGTTGGCCTGCGCGAGATCCCTATCTGCTGCTTTTGACATTCATCCTGCCACTCGGGGGCGTTGTCCTGGTGGCGAGTGCGCGGGTGCCAGTCGTGCTGGCCGGAGACTCAGTCTTTGAACGTGTCTCGGTTCAGCAGATGGTTCTGGCTGGTGTCGGCGTTGTGCTGGCACTGGGACTGAGCGCGGTCAATTACCGCAGGTACGTCAGAATCGCGCCGTTTGGCTTGGCTGGCGCGTTGATTGCCCTGGTGGGCGTGCTCTTCGTTGAAGACGCGACAAGTCTCTTCGCAGCACGACGCTGGTTTCGCGTGGGGGGGCTCACGTTGCAGCCCAGCGAGTTTGCGAAAGTAGCCATGGTAGTGATGTTGGCCGCGCTCGCACAGCACTATGGCGGCCGAATCCGCGAGATTCGCGTCTCCATTCTCGTTATGGGCGGGGTCGTTGCCGTCGTCGTGCTCCCGATTGTCCTGGAGCCGGACTTGGGCGCTGCGATCACCATCGCATTCGTTGGCTTTGCAATGATCTTTGCAGCGGGCGCCCGCCTTTGGCACCTGCTCTTGGGCTTTGCGTCGCTGGTACCCGTGGCGCTGATCTCCATCTCGCAGAACGCCTATCAGCGCGAACGCCTTTTCACGTTTCTCAGCGGCGATCCAGACGTAGCGCGCACTGGATACCAAGCCGCCCAAGCACAGATCGCTATGGGGTCAGGCGGCATTACGGGTCGCGGGCTTGGTCTGGGCACACAGAAGTTTCGGCTGCCGATTCCGGACTCTGATGCTGTATTCGCAGTTCTGGGCGAGGAGTTTGGTTTTGTGGGCACCGGGCTGGTCCTGGTGCTGTTTCTGGCGCTGTTTGTGCGTGGGATTCAGATTGCGGCGGCAACCGATGACGTATTCGGCCGCCTCTTGGCCATTGGCATCGTGACGCAACTCTGCTTCCAAGCGTTCGTCAATATGGCTGTTGTGACCGGACTGACGCCAGTGACGGGAATCACGCTTCCTTTCATTAGCCGTGGCGGCTCATCTCTGCTCGCATCCATGATCCTGATGGGCATCTTGATGAACGTCGCTCGACAGTCCGACCTGGGACGAAGCGAATGAGGCTGGTGCTCGTTGGCGGCGGTACGGCAGGCCACATATTCCCCACGATTGCTGTGGCCGAGCAAGCCGCCAAGATTGCAGGTTCGACAGCCAGTCTCACCGCGGTATGCGGGTCCAGAGACTTGGATCGGATGCTCTATCGTGATGTCGAGCTTGAAGTTCTTCCGCTATCCGCCCGCGGCTTAGTGGGCGTGGACTGGTGGCGGTTGCCCTGGCGCGCCTGGCTCCTCGTTCAGTCGTTGTGCTTGATCTGGCGCGACTTCAGTCAACGACGGCCAGCTGCGGTCATCGCGAGCGGCGGCTACGTCAGCGTGCCGGTGCTACTGGTGAGTTGGGTGCAACGCATTCCGTCGGTGATCTTCTCAGGCGACGCAGCGCTGGGTTGGGCTACACGAGTCATGGCGCCGCTGACGTCAGTGGCCACCGTCGCGTTTGACGAAGCATGCACCCAGATTCGGCGCGTGCCGGTGGAGCGAACCGGATACCCGGTACGTGCATCGTTTGTCGCACCCGATGCAGCCAGCGGGCGTGCAGAGCTCGGAATCTCACGTGGTGAGCCGCTCATCGTCGTCATGGGCGGCAGTCAGGGCGCCCACGTCATCAATACCGCGCTTCGTGCGGACTTGTCGCGTTTGCTCGCCAAGGGTCATGTGGTGCACGTCAGCGGGCAGCGTGACTACCGGTCGCTAAGGGCCGATCGCGAACGCCTCCCTGCATCGCTGCGACAGCGATATCACCTGCACGCTTTCATTGACCGTGGGTTTGCGGACCTGCTGGCCGCAGCCGATGTTGTTGTCAGCCGCGCTGGTGCCACGTCAGTAGCTGAACTTAGCGCAGTAGGGACGGCCGCCGTGCTGATTCCCGGCACATTTGGCGCAGGGCATCAGATTGCAACCGCTCAGGCTATGGCCGCAGCTGGTGCGGCCGTAGTGCTTTCCGAGGCAGAACTGTCATCCGGCGGTCTACTTCGCACGCTGCTTGACCTGCTGGGCGATCCAGAACGCCTACGCTCGCTAGGCGCCGCTTCTCTGTCGCGGGGCCAGCCAGACGCCGCCGCTCGCATTGCAGGAATTGGCCTGCGGCTTGCAGGCCATCCAGCAACAGCCGATCCATGACACATCTGCAGGTCACGGACCCCCTAGTGCGCCGCGTCCACATCGTGGGCATCGGAGGCAAAGGAATGAGTGCCATCGGCGCGGCACTACTAGACATTGGCAAGACATTGAGCGGTAGCGATCTCGAACGATCGCCGCAGACAGAACGACTCCGCCGCCGCGGCGCTCGCATCAACATCGGGCATTGCGCGGACTATATCGCCGACACCGACATGGTTATTCATTCGTCGGCCATTCCACCAACGAATCCTGAACTGGCTGCAGCACGCGCCGCCGGCACACCGATCGGGACCCGAGCGGAAGCCGTGGCCGCGCTATTCAATGATCGGCTCGGAATCGCCGTCGCTGGCACGCACGGCAAGACCACCACTGCCGCGCTCACGGCGACCGTCCTGCGCGGCGCCGGCCTTGCGCCCTCGTTCCTCATTGGCGCTGACATTGCGTCATTGGGCGGAGTCAACGGGAGAATCGACGCCGGAGCTTGGATGGTTCTGGAGGCCGATGAGTTTGACGGCGCCTTTCTCTCTTACCAGCCCCGGGTGGCAATACTCACGCATCTTGAACCAGATCACCTGGACTACTTTGGCAGCGTCGACCGGATGGTTGCCGCGTTTGAGACTTTCGTGGATCAGCTGCCGAAGGACGCAACACTTGTCGCCCGGCGGGATGTGGCACTGCTTCGCCGAGTGGCCGAACGCCACTCAAGAGAAGTGACCTGGTTCGGTCCCGGCGGCGACTGGTGCATCGAGCACTATCGGCCCGGTATCCCTGGCCCGACGCTCGACATTTCAGGACCTCGTGGTCCGTTGGTGCTAAACCTGCCAATGCCCGGATGGCACAACGCTCTCAATGCGCTGGCCGCCTTGGCCGCGGCGTCGCTGGCGGGTGTCGATTCAACAGAAGCTGCCAGGTCAATTGAGTCCTTCCAGGGCACCGAGCGCCGCTTGCAGCTTCGTGCCAAGGCGCGGGGCATCCGCGTCCTTGAAGACTACGCCCATCACCCAACCGCAGTGCGCGCAAGCCTGCAGGCGGTACGCGAGCTGAAGCCCCGGAGTGTGATTGCGATCTATCAGCCGCTGCTCCAGTCCAGGACACGGGACCTTTTTGACGACTTCCTGTGCGCGTTTCGGGATGCTGACGAAGTGCTTCTGGCGGACATTCACTCACCGCCGGGACGCGAGGACCCTATTGATATCTGTTCCGCAGACCTGGCGGAGGCGCTGATTCATCCCAACGCGGAGGCGCTGTCAAGCCTTGATGCCATTGCCGATCGCGTGCTGAGCGAGGCCATGGACGGCGATCTGATCCTAGTCATGGGCCCCGAAGCCATTACACCACTGGCCGACCGCCTAGCCGCAGAAGTCTCACAGGTCCCGACCAGATGACCAGCGAGGCGAGATTCCCGTCAGGGCTTCGGGTTCGGACACAGGAACCGATGGCTCGTCACACGTCGTTCGGCGTGGGGGGGGCCGCGGACTACTGGGTGGAAACCCGGACCTTGGATTCGCTTCGGCTGGCACTCGAGTCCGCTGATCGTATGAACATCCCGCGAACGATCATGGGGCACGGAACCAACACACTGGTGGCCGACGCCGGTGTCGAAGGACTGGTGATCAACAACCGGTGCATGGACTTTGAGCCAAGCAGCGCTGCCGGGCTTATACGCGTGGCATCGGGTCACAGCATGGCACGTCTGGCAGGACGCTGTGCACGTCTTGGATTGGGAGGCCTTTCGTTCGCTATTGGAGTTCCTGGAACGGTCGGCGGCGCGGTATTTGGAAACGCTGGCGCGTTCGGATCAGATGTCGCCTCTGTACTCGAGTCAGCTCTCGTCTGGCGGCCAGGCCAGGAAAGAGAATCGGCTGCCTGCGAGTTTGGGTTCGCATACCGCCATAGCAACCTACAGGGGGAAGACACGAATCCAGTTGTGCTGGCCGCATCGTTCCGCGTTCAAAGGTCCGACCCAGGCGCACTTCGCACGGACTTGCTAAGGCTGGCCCGGCAGCGACGGGCCACCCAACCGCAAGGGCAAAACGCGGGGTCGTTCTTTATGAATCCGGACGGCGACTATGCAGGGCGACTGATTGAAACAACGGGCCTGAAGGGCAAGGCTCTTGGCGGCGCGTTCGTTTCGCCGATCCATGCAAACTTTATCTCCGCCCGACCAGGCGGAACAGCTCGCGACGTATTGGACCTGGCCATTGCAGTACGAGCACGCGTGGCCGAAGCAACCGGTATCTGGCTCACACCCGAAGTCCGGCTGTTGGGCCGCTGGAATAGCCGCGCCCAGGCGCTGTATTCATGACCGAGGTACGCGCCAGCTTGTTTACAAAAGTGATGTCGCTCGCAATCGCGGCACTCACGGCAGGTCTACTGATTTGGCTTCTCAATTCGCCGGTGTTCAACGTGCGAGATGTTGTCGTTCACCGGGCCGACTCATCGCCGCCGCCGGCGGTGAATCCGGCAGCTATCGAAGCGGCCGCGCGTCCGCTCGTGGGAATAAGCGTGTTTCGGATTGACACGGCAGCGCTGCAGCAGAAGATTCGGAACCTACCAGGGGTCGCGGACGCGCTGGTGCACGTGAGGGTTGATGGACGGGCCACGGTGACGGTTGCCTACGAAGCGCCGGTCGCGAACTGGATTGTCAGAGGCCAGAGCTACCTGGTGAACGCCTCCGGTGAAGTTCTCGCCGAACAGTTCGAGCCTGAAATCCCGCTCACAATTGAAGACGCATCGCCCAACGGGCTGGAGTCAGGCGCACTGGTCAACGTGGGAGCGTTGTACGCCGCTCACCAACTACAGAGCAACTTGCCCCTGCTTCGAGTGATTCCCAGCCGAATCCGCTATTCGGCTGGGAGATTAATCGTGGTCGACCACGCGGGTCGAGAGTTGGACTTTGGCGACACAGCACACCTGGACGCAAAGCTCATGGCGTTACATGCCGTGCTGGAGCAGGCGAATCGCTTAGGAGAGCGAATCGCCAGCGTGGACCTTCGGCCTATCGAACGGCCAACATATCGGACTGTGGATGCCCCGCCGCTGGCAAAGTCGCGGGAGCTGCAAGATCCGTGAGCGTTTTATGTAAACTGTCGCTTCTGCCACAAGAAGCACTGGCGAAGGTTTGGAAATGAGCCGCAGCCCTACTTTCGTGGGTCTTGATGTGGGGACTACCAAGACCTGCGCGGTGATCGGGCAAGAGTATCGCGGTGCCCAATTCCACATTCTCGGCGTGGGTACCGCTCCGTCTTACGGGCTGAAAGGCGGCCAGGTAGTCGACGTGGTGCTTACTGTGAAGGCTATCGATGAGGCGATCTATCGGGCCGAGAAGGCCGCAAGGGTGCGAGCCTCACAAGTCATAACCGGTATTGCGGGCGGCCATTTGCAGTCGCACAGTCAGCGGGGCGAAGTTCACCTTCCACCCAACGAGCGTGAAGTTCGCGAGCGGCACGTCGGGGCCGTGGTTCGCGGCGCAACGTTGCTGAGCCTGTCCGAAGACCGCGAGGTCGTGGCCGTCATTCCCAAGACCTTTGCCACCGACCATCTGACCGACGTCCTGGATCCGCGAGGCCTGACCGCACGCCGACTGTCAGTTGAAGCCCACGTGATCACCGGCGCTACGAACGCAATGTCGAACCTAGAGCACTGCGTGGATCAGGCAGGCCTGTCAACGCGGGGCCGCGTGCTGCAGCCACTTGCCTCGGCGCGTGCCTGCCTGACGCCGGAGCAGCGGCGCGAGGGCGTAGTACTGATTGACATTGGCGGCGGAACAACCGATGTCGCGCTATTTGTAGATGATGCCTGCTGGCACATTGCCGTAGTCCCGATCGGAGGCGCGCTGGTCACGGCCGACATTGCAAGGGGTCTACGGCTGCCGACCAAGGTCGCGGAGGCCCTGAAAGTTGAGCACGGTAGCGTCGCGCTCCCGCCTGACGACCACGAAGCGACTGTCGCCGTGCCTGGATTTGACCACGGCGCGCCGGTGGCGGTGCGGCGCCGCGACCTGTCAGAGGTTGTCACGGCGCGAATGGAGGAGTTGCTGCATCTGGTGCTGCACGAGATCGGGCGCAGCGGCTACTACGAAATGCTCCCCGCTGGCGCGGTGCTCACCGGCGGCGGTTCGCGCCTGGCCGGACTTCGCAACTTCGCCAGCGACGTCCTAGATATGCCAGTGACCATGGGACAGCCTCCCGCGCTTTGGGGTCTTGGAGAAAACCTTCGGGCGCCCGAGTTCAGCACCGGAATCGGCCTCGTGCTAACAGCAGCCGCCGCCGAGGAAGCGGACGGCTGGGTTTCCGGGGCGAGCCGCCGGAATCAGGGTGTACTGGATCGGCTCGGTGGATGGATGCGATCCGTGGTCTCGCCCTCGGCCCGCTGAAATGCGCTCTCAGATGATTAAGTTCCGGCATAATGGCGTTACTGTTGTGGCGTTGCACCGTGAGCGGTCTGGCCGTCCAGTGTTGGCGCGCCTGGGAAGGGTGAGTGGACATGGCCGAGAGTGAAGGCCGCGGTGGAAGTCGAATCACGCGGCTGACGGGTCCCGATGGTGAGCCGCGTACGGCGGCGACAGGGCGCGAGTCGCGTCATCCTCTGGGCGGTGACTCACTAGCCGAACTAAAAGTCGTCGGAATTGGCGGCGGCGGAAGCAACGCCGTAGACCGGATGATTGAAGAACATGTGCAGGGCGTTGAGTTCATTGCGATCAACACTGATGCGCAGGCGCTCGTTCGCTCCAGTGCGCCAACACGAATCCGTGTCGGCGACAAGGCCACGCGAGGCCTCGGCTCCGGAGGCCAGCCTTCACTGGGCCAGAAGGCGGCCGAAGAATCTCTGGATGAGATTCGCGAAGCTGTGGAAGGCGCCGACATGGTGTTCATCGCCGCCGGCATGGGTGGCGGGACCGGTACGGGTGGCGCGCCAGTGGTGGCCGACGTGGCGCGTGAAACGGGCGCACTAACGGTAGGCATTGTCACCCGGCCCTTTGACTTTGAGGGCAGTACCAGGGCCCGCTACGCCGAAGAAGGAATCCGGAATCTGCACGAGCGCGTGGACACCCTCGTGATGATTCCAAATCAGCAGTTGCTTGCTGTCGCCGACCCGAAAATGTCGGTGACTGAGGCCTTTGCGCTGGCCGATGACGTGCTGCGACAGGGTATCCAGGGCGTTTCCGACCTCATCACCCAGCCTGGGCTGATCAACCTTGACTTCAACGACGTGCGCGCGGTAATGACCGAATCGGGCACGGCCTTGATGGCCATCGGCGAGGCTCAGGGTGAAGACCGAGCCACCGATGCCATTCACCAGGCCCTCAACAGCCCGCTGCTCAATGTGTCGGTGGATGGCGCTCGGGGTGTGCTGCTCAACTTTACCGGCGGCCCCGACATGACGCTCCACGAGGTGAATGAAGCTGCCGACATCGTAGCCAAGGCTGCGGAGCCGAATGCCAATATCATCTTTGGAACGGTCATCGACGAGGCTATGGAAGGTCGCCTGCAGGTAACCGTTATCGCGACCGGGTTTCAGACCGGCACGGCGGAGGCACGTCCGACTCGCCGGCGCAGTTCTCGGATGTCGAGCAGCCCGGTGGTCCGGGAGCTTGATTTCTCGAGCCGCTCGCGTGAGTCGAGCGAAGTGGAGATTCCGGCCTTTCTGCGTCGCCGCTCGGAAGGTCGCTGACCCGCTAGCTGAGCAGCGCATGACGCAGGCCGATGCCGCCGCAGGGATTGCCGCGCGGGTTGCGACGGTCCGCACACGAGTTGCTGCGGTGTGCCACGAGGCCAGCCGTTCGCCAGACTCTGTAACGCTGGTGGCCGTGTGCAAAACCTTTGACGCGGAGACTGTGCGGCACGGCTTGGCAGCGGGGCTGACGGAACTGGGCGAAAATCGGGTTCAAGAAGCTCAGGCCAAGATCCCCCAAGTCGGCGGAGGACGCTGGCATCTCGTCGGCCACCTGCAACGCAACAAGGCGCGCGTTGCAACTCAACTATTCTCGCTGATCCACTCGGTGGATTCGGTGCGCCTGGCGCGCCGTCTCGAGGCTGTGCGAGCAGACCGTCCGTGCAACGTGTTGATCCAGGTCAATCTCACCGACGCGCAGACGCAAGGCGGCATTGAGCCTTCAGGCCTGTCGGAGCTGGCGTCGGTCATTGACCGCGAGACCGGCCTGACATTGCGCGGGCTGATGACAATAGGTCCAATGGGCAGTGACGTGACGGCCAGCCGCGCCTGCTTTCGCCGGCTGCGTGAACTGCGCGACTCTCTGCGAGGCAGGCTTCCCAACCAGCCGATATCTGAACTTTCTATGGGTATGACGGATGACCTCGACGCGGCGCTGATGGAAGGCGCCACAATCGTGCGCGTCGGACGCGCTATCTTTGGCACGCGCTCCCCGGATCCAGGTTCCTGACACAACGTGCTTCCAGCACTCGTCCAACTTCTCGACTGGCTGGTGACGATCATCGTCTTCGCCATCATCGGTCGTGCCATCCTTTCCTGGTTCGTCCGCGATCCGTCCCACCCGATTCTGCGGCTGCTAATTGACGTTACGGAGCCGATTCTGGGCCCCATCCGCCGTGCGCTACCGCAATCCTGGATGATTGACCTTTCGCCGCTTATCGCGATTCTGGTCATTCAGGTGCTCTGGAGCCTTGTGCGTTCGCTCGCGCTCGGGTAAGCGATCGATGACAGAGCCGCCACATGCCTGCCACTACTCGACTCCGCGTCCGAGGCACGACGCGCTCACGTTCCACCGACCTGCAGCGACGAGCTGACGGCTCGCTTGCTGCTCGAGTCTCCGCGCCGCCAACCGACGGTAGCGCCAACCGCGCACTGATTGGTCTCTTGGCGGAGATCCTGGACCTGCCGCGGCGAGAATTCAGCATCGAAGGCGGCAAGCACGCTCGCTACAAGCGAATCGCCGTAACCACCGATAATCCAGTCGTCCCGCAGGCGGCCGTCAATCGCCTGGAGGCCTCCCGATGATCCAGCGTCCGAGGGGAACCGCTGACCGCTTGCCCGCTGTGGCGGCCACCTGGCGATTGGTGACCGACACCTTTCAGCGCCAGTGCGAACTGCGCGGCTTCGCGCCCATCAGCACGCCAACGATTGAGCGAAGCGAGCTGTTTACTCGTACGACCGGCGATGCAACGGACCTGGCGCAGAAGGAGATGTATAGCTTCGAGGACCGCGGTGGCGACTCACTGACCCTGCGGTCCGAAGGCACGGCCCCGGTCGTTCGCGCGTACGTTCAGAATGGCCTGCACAACCTGTCGCAGCCCGTGAAGCTGTACTACATCACCTCGATATTTCGTTACGACCGCCCGCAGGCCGGACGCTATCGGGAACACCACCAGATCGGCGCCGAAGCGCTGGGGGACCCCAGTCCGGCCGTGGACGCGGAGATCATCGACTTGCTCTGGTCCACCTACCGGGCCCTGGGGATCGACGACCTGCGGCTTGAGTTGAATTCGCTGGGAGATCCGGACACTCGACCCGCATACCGGCAGGCGCTCGTGGACTACTTCACGCCCCTGGCCGACCGCTTGGACTCCGAAAGCCGCGAACGGCTGACATCCAACCCGCTGCGGATTCTCGATTCCAAGAATCCGGCGGTCGCCGAGCTTTGCGAAGACGCGCCGCGGTCACTGGACTTTCTTGGCGAATCCGCGCGTGCCCACTTTGACGCGCTCCAGGCGCTGCTGGAGTCGCTCGAGATCCCCTTTGCGATCAACCATCGCCTGGTACGCGGCCTGGACTACTACAACCGCACGGTCTTCGAGTTCGTCCCACCCGACGCTGGTTCGCAGAGTACGGTTGGCGGAGGCGGACGCTACGACTACCTGGCTGAGTTGATAGGAGCGCATCACGTGCCTGGCGTAGGTTTTGGCAGCGGCATCGAACGCGTGCTGCTCAACCTGGAACGCTGCGGTACAACCGCTCGAGATCCTCGAACCGCTGACGCCTATGTCGCGCCGCTGGCCGAAGCTGCGGTTGCGGACGCGATGCGCCTGTCTCACCGGCTTCGGAGGGCGGGCGTTGCCGTCGAGTGCGGCTTCCGAGGGGCCAGCCCGCGCTCCCACCTGCGCCGCGCCAGCCGTTCGCAAGCCCGCGTGGCAGTTCTGATCGGAGCGCGGGAGCTCGAACGCGGCGTCGTGGCGCTGAAGCCGCTCAACGGCGCCGCCCAGGTCGAGGTTCGCCAGGCTGACGCCGTGAGTCGCATTCAGGCTGTGTTGGCGGGCGAGTCATGATCGCCGTCGTCGACTACGGGGCCGGCAATATCCACAGCGTGGCCCGGGCGCTCAAACGCGTTGGCGCACGGTTCGACGTAACGGCCGATCCAACCGCCGTGACCGCAGCCGATGCTGTCATCCTGCCCGGCGTGGGCGCCGCCGCGGACACGATGCGCGGGCTGCGCAATGCAGGCGTGGACGATCCGGTTGTCGCGGCCATAGAGCGCGGCATCCCCTACCTGGGGATCTGCATGGGACTCCAGGTCCTCTTTGATCGCAGCGAAGAGGACGACGAGACACCATGCCTCGGCGTGCTTCCGGGCGATGTCGTTCGCTTTCCCGCGGGCTTGGAAGTCCCGCACATGGGTTGGAATCAGGTGCGGCAGCGTGAGGACTCGCCCCTCTTCGCGGGTGTGCCGCAGGACGCCAACTTCTATTTCGTGCACTCCTACTTTGCCCAGCCCTTGGAGGCAGCCCGCGTTTCCGGAACCACCGACTACGGTCTGGAATTCACGAGCGTCGTACGTCGCGACAATCTCTACGCGACCCAGTTTCATCCCGAAAAGAGCGGTCTTGTGGGACTACGGATCTACGCAAACTTCATTCGTGTGGCCGGCCAGACACCGGCGCCTGAGTTCGACTGACGTATGGACATCTACGCCGCCATTGATATACGCGGGGGCAAGTGCGTCAACCTCGTCCAGGGCGACTTTGCCCGCGAAACGATGTTCTACGAGGATCCTCGCGAGGCCGCTCGCTATTTCCTTGAGAGCGGGACTGACTGGATCCACCTTGTAGACCTGGATGGCGCACGCAGCGCCCAGCGCACGCACGCCTCACTTGCGAGCGAGATTATTCGCCTCGCGGGACCCGTTCCGGTGCAGGTCGGCGGCGGCATCCGAGACCTACAGGCGGTTCGCGAAGTTCTTGACGCCGGCGCGGCCCGCGTGGTCATTGGCACCGCCGCCGTGCGCGACCCCGACCTCGTACCTGCGGCTGTCCAGGCATTTCCCGGTCGCATCGCCGTTGGCGTGGATGCGCGCAATGGCCAAGTCGCAATCGAAGCGTGGGCTGAAGATAGTTCGATTACCACAATGGAATTGGCCGCGACCGCGGCCGACGCGGGCGCGGCGGCGCTCGTATTCACCGATGTGAACCGCGACGGCATGCTCGGCAAGCCAAACTTTGAAGGAACAGCTGAGTTGGTGCGACGCCACGGGCACCAGCTTGACGTCATTGCCTCAGGCGGCGTGCACAGCAAAGACGACGTGGCGGAGCTTGCGGAACTGGGAGCTTCCGGGGTCATCATTGGCCGTGCGCTGTACACAGGCGACGTCACCCTGGCCGACGCGCGTCGCGCAGCCCGGAGCTAGCCGATGCTCACGCGTCGCGTAATCCCGTGTTTGGACGTGAAGAACGGGCGCAACGTGCGCGGCGTACGTTTCTCGGCCGACATTGATGCGGGCGATCCGGTTGAGCTGGCGGCCCGCTACGACCGCGAAGGCGCGGACGAGCTTGTCTTCTACGACATCACCGCGTCGGCCGAGGGCCGCAACATCATGGTGGACCTCGTCGAGCGTGTGGCCTCACAGGTCTTTATTCCGCTCTCGGTCGGCGGCGGCGTCCGAACGATTGACGACATGTACCTGATGCTGCGCAGCGGCGCCGAGAAAGTCTCCGTCAACAGCGCCGCTCATCAGGACCCCGACCTGATTCGGGCCTGCGCCGATCGCTTCGGCTCGCAATGCGTCGTGCTCTCAATTGACGCCCTGCGCGACCCGGGCAGCAATCCGCCGAAATGGACGATCTACCTCAACGGCGGGCGCGTGCGTACCAATCTCGACGCCGTCGAAACCGCGCAGCGCGGACAGGAGCTCGGCGCCGGCGAGATCGTGCTCAACAGCATTGACGCGGACGGCACCCGCGAGGGCTATGACGTCGAATTCCTGCGCGCCGTCACCAATGCCGTGTCGATTCCGGTGATCGCCTCAGGCGGAGCCGGATCCCTCGACCATTTGCGGGACGCGATCACGTTGGGGAACGCGCACGCCGTGCTGGCGGCCTCGATCTTTCACTTCGGAGTCTATAGCGTGCAGGAAGCGAAGGAATTCATGGCGGCTGCCGGCATCCCCATGCGGTTAGACCCATACGGATAGATCACCGGACATCAGGCGACGTCGAGCACGGATGGCCATTCTGACTTGATCGACCCGGGCTAATGCGGACGTCCCTTGCGGCGATAGACGAGCCGTCAGGACCGGGCCGAAAGCACGGCCCCGACGCCAGACGCCGCCGTTTGCGCTATTCGTCCTCGGCCGAGCCGCGAATCAGGCTGTAGATCCAGTAGAGGAGTCCGATGATGAGACCTCCGAACGAGACCCCGATTACGAGATAAAAAACAACGGTCTGCATTCCGGACTGCCTCCAGTTGGGCCCGTAGGCGAATGGGCTGTGCTGGCTCGGACGTATTGGCCCTGCCCTGAAGCCAGACGGGGCCGCGCCGCCGATTATGCCTAACATCGCGAGTTCGCGCATACCGGCAAGCGCCGACTGCGACACCGGGATTACGGACTGCTGGTTCTTCGCCTCCTGCGGAAGCTATCCCGTCAGGGGCCTGCCGCGTGCTAAGGGCTCATGCCCCTGGAGCTAGCACCCGAGAATGCGGCGCCGCATGCACATGCGCGCGCACCTTGCCCAGCACGACCACGCTCAGAAGAAAGTAGAGCCCCATCAGGGCGAACACCGCGCGAAATCCATAGCCCGGCGCAAGCTGGTTCACGACGTCCAGCGCGATTCCCGCCGAGAGCGTTGCCAGGGCGTCCCCGCCTGCCGTAGCCACGTTCGTCAAGCCCATGTATAGCCCTGCCGCGCGCGCATCGGGAACCAGGTCGATCGCCGCGGCCCAGTCCGCGGCCGTGAACAGTCCAAGACCCACGCCCAGGAGCGTGGCAAAGGCAACGACCTGGACGAAGTCTTGCGCGAATACCAGCAGCACGGCCGAGCCCAGCCCTAGGCACGACCCTGCGGCCACCAGCCGCAATCGGCCGAATCGGTCAGACGCCCAGCCGGCCGGAATGCTCGTCAGGATCGCCAGGACTAACACCGTGCCCAGAACGATGGTGGTTTTGCCTTCAGGGCTATCGTCGCCGAGACCCTGGCGGAAAAAGAGCTGGAGGAAGTTATCCATCGACTGCAAGCCCATGAAGAAAAGAAGTCGCGAGCCCATCAGCCACACAAACGCCTGCTTGCCCCGCAGCTCGCGAATGCGGCGCCGCACTTCGTTCCAGATGGGTCCGAACGATTCAGGTGGCGGCGGCGCTTCCCGGACGAAGACCCACGTCATCGCGGACATGGCCACCAGGACGATGGCGATCGTCAGCAGGGCCAGAAACAATTGACCCTCGGCTATGAACTGCCCGGCCACGGCAGCGCCGAGAATCGTGCCGATGAGATTGGCGATGCCAAAGAACCCCGAGGCTCGTCCCCGGGCGTGCGACGGAACCTGGTCCGGAATTACGCCCTGGTACGGCCCATGAGCAATGTTCCCGCCGACCTGTACGCCGACGACGGCAAGGAACAGCAGCCAGTAAAACGGCGACAGCCCGATAACGACCAGGAACGGAACGACCACCAGCACGCCGGCCAGCATGAATGGGCGACGGCGCCCGATGCGGAATCTGGCCCGGTCACTCACCGCCCCCGCCAACGGTTGCACCACGATCGCGATGGCAAGACCTACGAAAACGACCGCACCAATGGCGGTGCCCTGCAGGTCCGATCCGACCATGTCCGGTATCACGGCGGGGAGGACCTGGATATTGATAGCCCCCCACATGAAGGAGAGGCCGACCCAGAACAGGCTGATGCGCGTGAAGAACCAGCCTGAGGGTCGCGATTCAGCGACCTGCACATCCACGTTCATGGCATCGCAGCCCGAGGTGCGTCTCGTTGCGCTGTCAGGCCGCCTCTGCCTCCTGGCGAGACCATTCGCAGTCCTTTGCGCGGCCGACAGGAAAGGCTAGCGGAGCGACTTCCTTTAGGCCAACCAGACGGCGCCTCGAAGCCCCGCCGCCCGCTCAGCCGCAGCGCACGATCATGGCCGGCCTCAGATAGACTTCGCTCACTGTCGCTCCAGAGACCGCCTGTGCCATCCAATCCCGTAACCTTCCTCGTCCTCGGAACCGGCCGCATGGCTCACCGGCACGCGGCCGCTCTGGCAAAGATCCGCTCCCAGCCTGAAGTCGTTGACGGAGATCCAGTTCCGGTACGCCTTGGCGTCTACGGCCGTACGCCCCAGCGACTGCGCGAGATCTTTCACGCCTACAACGCGGACTTTTCGAGCGATCATCTGGAAGGCTCGATAGCCCGGTTTGACGTGGACGTGGTGGACAACTGCTTAGTGAATCGGCTGCACTTTGACCCGCTGATGCAGGCCATTGGCGAGGGCAAGCATGTGTTCACCGACAAGCCGCTCGGCGCCACGCTGGACGAGTCCGAAGAGCTTCTTGCGGCCGCCGCGGCCGCTGGCGTGCGCCACGGCATCATCCAGAACATGCGGTTCCAGGGCGGACCGCAGGCAGCCAAGGCAATTCTGGAGTCGGGCGGTATTGGCGACGTGTTTCATGCGCGGGTGGTGTTCGGCTACTACGTTCCCCCGCTGGTCAGTAATCGTCCGCCCTGGTTCTTCAAGCGTGAGGAGTCGGCTGGCGGCGTGGTGCACGACATGATGGCCCACTTCTACGACCTGCTTGGCTGGCTGGTTGGCCCCATAACCAGCACGCACTGCCTGACCTTCGAGGGCATCACCCATCGCGAGGACCCGGAATCAGGGCCGTTCCACAGCGACGTAGAAGACTCCTGCGCCGTCAACCTGCGGTTCGAGAATGGTGCGATAGGCCAGGTCTTTTCGAGTTGGGTTCGCCGCCGCCATGAAGACGTGCCGACCATCGAGATCGACTGCAGCCGTGGCGGTCTGCTCGTAACGGCCAACCGCTGCTGGGTGCAGCACGGCGACGGTCCGCTGTTCTCCTACGACCCCGCCGCCGAACAGGGAGACCCGCTGGACGGTTGGGACACGGTCCCGACGACCGCCGTCGACCCGTTTGAAGTCCAGCTACGCGCCTTCGTGCGCAGCGTGGCCACCGGCGCCGACTACTCTCCGGATTGGAACGAGGCGCTCCGTACCCACCGCTGGGTCGAGGCGGCGTACGAGTCGGCCGAAAGTGGGCGTGAGGTCTCAATCCAGCCGGACTAGGCGGGTCAACTGCTGTTCCCGGCCGGCTTCCTGGTCACTTCAATCACGTCGCCTGGCAGCACAACGCCGCCGCGCGTAACGACGGCCAGCATGCCCCGGCGGCCTTTGATCGCACTTTGGAGGCCCGGCCGAAGCGCGTCCATTTTGTAGCAGGGCGCGCACGGATGCGAGATCAGCACCTCGGCGTCGACACCAAATCGGAGCCTGTCGCCTTCGACCAGGTCGGCCACACCGAGACCTCGGGTCGCGATGTTCTCGCGAATGTCGCCGGCCCGCAGCCCGAACTCGTCCAGCGTCTCAACGTCCATTACCAGGACTTGATTTCGCTTCTCCGGTCGAGCGTGGCGATCGCCTTCGATCCCCAGCCCCTCAATCAGGTTAAGACTGGACATTTCCTCGTTGCGCCCCGGTCGCGGTGAAACCCGAACCCAGGCCACGTGAGGCGGCAGGCTCACTAGGGGCTGAGAATCCGCATGAGGGCGCCGTGTGCCTCACTCCACAGTTCGGCGCGGTCGCGTCCCCGGCCTGCCTCCGTGCCTGAGAGATGCGGCTCGATCGAGAGATATGCAACGGCCTCAGGATCGGCCGCACGCAACACTTCGGCCAATTGACCGTCACCCTCGCCCGCGGGCGCCCAGTCGGCAATGCCGGTGTCGTAGTCCTTCACGTGGATCATCCGGGTCGCCGCGCCAAGCACAGGCCATGCCTCGTCAAACGGGGACACGCCGGCTCGCACGAAGTTACCCGGATCGAAGCACATGCTGATAGGTGCCCCCCCGAGCGCCAGAAACTCGGAGCAGGCGACGGGAGTGTCATCGTACAGATCGTGCTCGTTTTCGAGACTCAACGCGAGGCTTGGATCTAGCGAGACCAGGTGTTCGGCAAGCCGCTGAAACTTGCCCAGCGCCTTCGGGCGATCGGCTGGGAGTGGATCCCCCTGCACCGGCTGAAATCCAAAAACTCGAATGAAGTCCGCATCCAGGGCATGAGCCGCGCGGACCGCGCCCTCGAGTTGCTGAATCTGAACCTGCATATCGGAATCCAGGGGCGCCTTTCCTACCGGCGACCCGATCTGGGAGCAAGCCATCCCGTGGTCGTCCAGCATGCGGCGCATAACTCGCAGGTCGGAATCGGGCATTTCAACGATGTTCTTGGTGATGCCGCCGGGCAGTTGAACGCGCCGTGGCTCCAGCGCGTCGACGCCGAGGTCTGACATGACGCCCAACTGAACCGACAGTTCGTCGGAGATCTCGTCGCCGAATCCGGATAATCTGAAACCCATGAGCGCATTGTGGCATCGAAACGGCGGCGCTGCGACGCGGGTCGCCGTTCGAAAGACCTGAGATGCCGGCCATCGTCGGCGTCACGTGTGGTGATGCATTCCTAGAGCGCTCGGCCGAAGGCGTGCCGAATCGGCCCCATGCCGCGCTAAAGCAGGACTACCTGGATGCAGTCGCGCGCGCCGGCGCTATCCCGCTCGTCGTCTCGCCGGAAGCCACGCCGGCAACTGACCTGGTGGTGTCGCGCATCGACGGACTCATGCTGGTAGGCGGCCTGGACGTGGATCCCGCCAACTACGGGGAAGCGGTGCTGAACGATACTGTCGACCCAAGCCCGCAGCGCGATGCGCTGGAATTGGCCCTGCTCCAGAGCGCGCTCAGTCGCCGCGTGCCGATATTGGCCATCTGCCGGGGCCACCAGCTACTCAACGTTGCGCGCGGCGGAACGCTCTGGCAGGACCTTCCAACCCAGCGACCCGACGGCCTGGGCCACAGCCAACGCGGAGACCCGCACTCCGCCGGTCACGTAGTCCAGATAGCGGGAGGGTCGCTGCTGCACCGAATCGTCGGATCCGAGCGCCTGGACACCAACTCGTTCCACCACCAGGCCGTGCGCAGGCTTGGGCAGAATCTGCGACCGACGGCAAGGACTTCCGACGGCTTGGTCGAAGCCCTCGAGGATCCAACCCATCGTTTTGTGCTGGGCGTGCAGTGGCACCCCGAAGAAATGCTGAACCACCCGCAACACCGGGCACTCTTCGCCGCGTTTGTGCAGGCAGTCGAGGAACAGGCGGGCGGGGAGACTCGTTGACTCCCGTTTACAATAGGCGCGGGCCGAGGTGGCGGAATTTGGTAGACGCGCTAGCTTGAGGGGCTAGTGGCCTTCGGGCTGTGCGGGTTCGAGTCCCGCCCTCGGCACCCGATCAGCCCTACGTCGCGCCACTCGCCGAGATGCGGTCATCGAGATGCTCCTTGGCCTGACCCGCCTATCTGGAGATGCGGCGGCGACGGGCCTCAATTGCCTGCGCCGGCGTCCATTAACGGTCTGGGCCGCTCGGACAATATGATGAAGTTACGTGCATTGATCCGTGGGTAGACACTGAGCGCGAAGTGAACCGACGCCAAAGCCACGCGCTACCAGTGAGGAGACGTGCGGCAATGGGCTCCAGACTCGGGAGTAGAGCATGACCGAGCGAGCCAGGAACGCTGCGTTGACTGCTGAGGACCCCGTTCCAACAGCCAATCGGAGCCAGCCGCCTCCTCAAACTGTGGAGCCCATCGCAATCGTCGGCATGGCCTGCCGGTTCCCCGGGGCGTCAAGCGTGGCTGAATTCTGGCGACTCTTGGAGTCCGGCGAGAACGCAGTTAGCGAGGGAGACCCGGGCTCCGGCGTTGGACGGATGGGCGAACTCTTCCCGGACGATCGAATCCGAAGCGAGGCCTGCAGATTCGGGGCCTTTGTCGAGGACCTGGACCAATTCGACGCGGAGTTCTTCCGCATTTCTCCGGTCGAGGCGCAGCTGTTGGATCCGCAGCAGCGCATGATGCTGGAGACGACCTGGCTGGCGCTTGAAGACGCGGGGATCAACCCCGATCGGCTCAAGGGCAGTCGAACCGGCGTCTACACCGGGATCAGCAACGACGAGTATCGAATGCTGGTCGTGGACTCGGTTAGGCCGACCGAGGCCGCAGGTTGCCTCTACGCCCTCAGCGGCACCAACCTGAATGGCACGAGCGGCCGGGTCTCATTCGTCCTTGGTCTCATGGGTCCGGCCAAGGCGGTCGACGCCGCCTGTGCATCGTCCCTCGTATCAGTGCACGACGCCGTGTCGGACCTCCAATACGGGAAGGCCGACCTTGCCATTGCGGCCGGCGTTCAGGCGATCCTCAACGGACGCATCTACGAGCTCCGGGCAGATTCGATGATGTTGTCCCCGGACGGGCAGTGCAAAGCCTTTGACGCGTCCGCTAACGGCTACGTCCGCGGCGAAGGCTGCGGGGTCGTCGTTCTCAAGCGGCTGAGCGAGGCCGAAGCCGACGGCGACCGGATCTGGGCAGTCATCCGCGGCTCGGCGGTGAACCACGGCGGGGCGAGCACGGGTCTAACCGTTCCGCATACGCCCGCGCTGGAACAGGTCATTGAGTCAGCGCTTACTCAAGCCGGCGTCGCAGCCTCGGACGTCGACTACCTGGAAGCGCACGGAACCGGAACGGCGGTCGGTGATCCCATCGAAATCGATGCCGTGGCGAACGTCTACGGCCGCGAACGTGCGGCCGACCATCCGCTTCTGATCGGTTCCGTGAAGACCAACATCGGACATCTCGAGTCCGCCGCAGGCGTCGCCGGGCTCATGAAGGCAGCTCTTGTTGTCAATCGCGGTGTGATCCCGAAGCACCTGCACTTCCACAATCCCAACCCGGCGCTCGACTGGGATCGCCTCCCAATCCGGATCACCTCGGAAATGTCGGACTGGCCGGACGGCTATCGAAGGCCGCGGCTGGCCGGCGTGAACTCCTTTGGCATTTCCGGGACGAACGCCCACATCCTGGTTGAGGAGTACCCCGGGCTGAACGGCGCGCCCGACCAAGAGTCGCCGATTGCGGGCGTCCCGCAGACGGTGGCCATATCGATGCCCAGTCAAGCGCGGCCCGAGGAGCCTCCCGGTCAGCGACGGGATCGCTTCCTGCCACTTTCGGGCAAGTCCGATAAAGCTCTCCGCGCACTTGCGCAGCGCTACCTGACGTGGCTCGACGAACGGTCCGCGACACTCGTAACCGAGGGAGACGCGTCGGGTCCGCTTCTGTCGGACATGTCCTGGACCGCCGGCGTGGGAAGGAGTCACTTCGACCATCGGTCCGGCGTAGTGTTCAGCGACGCCGGGTCGTTGCGAGAGCGGCTTCGATCCGTGGCCGAGGCCGAGGCAGTCGAACAGCTTCAGACGGTGACCAGGGTGGCCTTCGCATACACCGGACAGGGCAGCCAGTGGGTTGGCATGGGCAAAACCCTGTACGAGACCGAGCCCGTCGTGCGGGCCGTGCTGGACCGCTGCGAGGACGAATTCCGCAAAGAGCGCGGGGCCTCGCTGCTGGACGTGATGTTCGGTAGCCCCGGGACCACGGGCGAACTGGGCGACACCGCCTGGGAGCAACCCGCCCTCTATGCGCTGGAGTGCGCCCTCACTGCCCTTTGGTCCAGCGTGGGGATCGAACCCGACGTCGTCATGGGACACAGCGTCGGCGAGCTGGCTGCGGCACAGGCGGCGGGCGTCTTCAGCCTCGAAGACGGGATGCGGTTCGCAGCAGCTCGAGGCGCCCTGCTCTCGGCAACGCCACACGGCGCCATGGCCGCGGTCTTCGCGCCTCCGGCACTCGTCGCGTCAGCGGTTGCGGAGACAAACACGGCATCCGATGGCGTCGGTTTGAGCGTTTCGGCCGACAACGGCGCCCACCAGGTGGTGAGCGGCACGGCTGCGGACATCGAGACCATCTCGAAGCGTTTTGAAGCAGAGGGCATCCGGATTCGACGGCTGAATACAACCCGTGCATTTCATAGCGCCCTTGTCGAACCAGCCCTCGTCACGCTGGAAGCTTCCCTTCGCGGTGTGGCATTTGAGCCGCCCGCCGTGCCCCTCGTCAGTAATTTGACCGGCCAGAAGGTGGAGCCTGGCACCACGCTTGATGGCTCCTATTGGCGGCGCCACGCTCGACAGCCTGTGGCGTTCGCGGGTGGCGTCAGAACGCTGGCGGACCTGGGCGTTGACCTGGTAATCGAGATTGGTCCGCACGCGGTGCTTGGGCCCATGACTACGCTGGCCTGGCCCGATCCAGCGTCTGGGCGGGACACGCCCGAGGCCCCAGGCGTGCTCGCCAGCCTGCGGCAACCGCCACGCGATGCGTCGACTCCGGAAGCCGAGAGCAGCTTCGTTGACGCCGTCGCGGAAGCCTATGAGCTGGGGTTGGAAGTTTCATTCGAAGGACTCTTTGCTGGCGAGACTCGTCGTCGGATCTCGCTTCCGAGCTATCCATTCCAACGCCGCCGCCACTGGCTCGAGCCGTCCAGGCACCGGGGGCCAACCGCCGGTCACCCCTTGCTGGGCGTCCGCCACGAGTCCGCTCGCGGAGAAGTTACGTTCGAAACGGAAGTGATCCCGTCGGATCCCGAGTGGCTGAACGACCATCGAGTGTTCAATCGCCTCGTGGCTCCCGGCGCCCTCTACGCGGCCATGGCGGCCGCGGCCTCGCAGGCCGAAGGCAGCGGCGCGCTGGTCGTGGAAGACATGCAACTGCACAGCGCCATGGTCTTTTCCGACCAGGGTTCTCAGGATGAACCAGGCGATGAAGGCCGCAGGATGCAGGTCGTGCTCGACCCTGCCGAGCAAGCGTCGTCGCGTGGCGTCCAGATCTACAGCCAGGGCAGCGACGAAGAGTGGACGCTGCACGTGGAGGCTCGCGTGCCAGCAGTTGCCCCGTTGCCCGAAGGCGGCGATCGAGTTGATCTCGAAGAGCTGAAGGGCCGCCTTTCGCCCGCCGATGTGCCTGCCTACTACCAGGCCAAGACAAGCACCGGGATAGACTTGGGTCCGTTCTTCCGCACTCTGGGGAACGCTTGGTCCGGTCCGGGCGAGGCCCTGGCTGAAGTCCGCCTGCCCGATTCCGTTGGCCGTAACGACCTGGACGTTCACCCACTCGTGCTCGACGGCTGCTTCCAGGTCGTGGGCCTGGCTCGCAACATGTCCGGCGCTCCCGGCGAGGCAACCTACCTGCCGTTTGGCTGGGAGCGGCTGTGGCTGACGCGACGTCTGCCAGATCGAGTCGTCTGCCACGTAGTCATGGATGAGGCCTCGCAGGAGTCAGAGTCACCTGAGCCACCGGAAGTCCTGAGCGGCGAACTCCGCATCTACGATCCCAACGGCGTGTTCCTCGGTGGCCTGACCGGATACACGGTCAAGCGGGCCACCCGGGCGGCGCTCCTGTCGGCGGTCGAGGGCATTGACGACCTGCTATATGAAGTGGCGTGGCGCGAATGCGAACTGCCGTCCGGGATCGAGTCAGCGGACTTTTTCCCAGGTCCTACCGAAATAGCCGCCAGGTCGCAGCTATTCACCGGCTATCTGACCGACGCGGGAGTCGATCCTCAGGGCCGAAACGCGCTGCTGGCCGACCTGGAGCGGTGGTCGCGCTCACGCGCGCTGGCCACGTTGGAGGATCTTGGGTGGCAGCGGATCGTCGGCGAAACCGTGGATCCCGAAGCCCTGCGGTCACAGCTCAACGTTCTTCCAGAGCACCGACGCGTCTTCCGCCGCATGTTCGAAATGCTCGCCAGGTCAGGCGTGGTGGAGGAGACGGATAGCGGCTTCACGGTGATCGTGGGACCGGACGATCCGCTGCCGGACCGCATGCCGGGCGATCTCGAAGAGTTTGCCGACCGGATGCTGGACCTCTACCCGGATGGCCAGACCGAGATCGGATTGTTCCGTCGGTCTGGCCGGGCGCTGGCCGAGGTCCTCCGTGGCCAGGCCGATCCGCTGACGCTGCTATTCAGCAGCGGCGAACCAACGGCGGCCGATCTTTACTTGAAGGCCCCCGTTGCCCGCGCCGCCAACCGAATGCTGGCCGACGCGGTCCAGCCCCTCGTCGCCGCCTTGCCCGACGATCGACGACTTCGAGTGATTGAAGTCGGGGCCGGTACGGGGTCCGCAACCGCATCCGTGCTTCCCGAGCTTCCAGATGGTCGATTCAACTACACCTACACCGACATTTCGGCGGGCTTCTTCGCCGAGGCCGAGGGGCGCTTCGGCGATGGCGACGGATGCATTGAGTACCGTCCGCTGGACATCGAACGGGATCCTATCGCCCAGGGCTTCGACCGCCACGGCTACGACCTACTCATTGCCTCCAACGTGCTTCACGCCACGCGCTACCTGGAGGAGACACTTGGGCATTGCCGAGATCTACTTGCGCCGTCCGGGCAACTGATCGCGCTCGAGAACCTCAGCGGCGTCGGCTGGATGGACCTGACATTCGGCCAGCTGGACGGCTGGTGGCGATTCGCCGACGACTACCGCCCGCACCACGCCCTGGCCGGTCCCCCGGTCTGGCGGCAGGCGCTCGGCGATTCGGGTTTTGAGGAAGTTGAAGTCCTCGGAGTCGACGAGTCTGACTCGACCCAGACCCTGGACAAAGGCGTCATCGTGGCGCGGGGACCGGCGCAGGTCGCGGAGCCTGCGGGCGTCTGGGTGCTTACAGCCGACAGATGTGGCGTGGCGGAGGAACTCGCAGCGGAGTTGACCGCGCGCAATCAGACGGTGGTGTTGGCAAACGCCGAATCGTCGGCCGCCGGCAAGCCTGCGACAGAAAGCCCCGCGATTCTTCGACCCGCGCTGGACACCGAGAGTCGCGACTCGTGGCAATCGCTGATCGAGGCACTGCCTCGGGATATCCCCTTCAACGGGGTCGTACACCTACAAGCTCTTGACGGCCACGGCCCTCAGGCAACCACCGTGGAAATAGGAGCGGACGTTCGCCACGCCGGCGCCAGCGCCCTGGCCCTGGTGCAGGGCGTGGCCGACGCTGACGTCCTTCCCGCCAACGGCCTTTGGTTCGTAACCAGTGGAGCGCAGATTCTGGAGCGGGAGCGCATCGGAGAGATCTCCGGCGCCGTCCTTTGGGGACTGGGCAAGGTCGTCGCCCTTGAGGCCCCCCAGCTGCAGCCGCGAATGATCGACCTGGAACCCAATGCTCCACCCCTGCTGGCTGACCTCGTGAACGAGCTGATGTATCCCGACCAGGAAAACCACATTGCCTACCGCTCAGGGCGCCGCCTTGGAGCACGCTTGGTACGGCCTGAGGCCGCGGCCCGGCGGCTAACGCTGCCGGACGACTCATCGTGGGTCCTCGCACCGGACCGCAGCGGCATCTTCGACCAGCCGGAGATCAAGCAACTTCCTGGACGCACCCTTGAGTCGAAGGAAGTTCGCATCTCCGTCCAGGCAGCCGGCCTCAACTTCTGGGACGTGTTCCGATCGCTCGGGTTCATCGAGGAGGGCGATCTCGGCCGCGAAATGTGCGGCCACGTCGTCGATGTCGGCTCAGATGTCTCCTCCGTCACCGTAGGCGAACGCGTGGTTGGACTTGGCTTTGGAGCCTTCGGCCGGGAAATGGTCACCCGCGAGGAATTGGTGGCGCCGGCTCCCGCGGGGCTGTCGGTCTCGGATTTGGCCACGATTCCGAGCGCGTTCGTCTCGGCGGCCCTCTCCTACGCGTACTCAGGGCTGGAAGCCGGCGAGCGAGTACTGATTCACGCTGGCGCCGGCGGGGTCGGTCTGGCGGCCATTCAGTTGGCTCAAGCGGCAGGGGCGGAGGTGTATGCCACGGCCAGCGCTCCCAAGCAGGCACTTCTGCGCTCGCTCGGCGTCGAGCACGTATTCGATAGCCGCCAAACCAGCTTTGGCCAGGAAATCCTCGAAGCCACCGGCGGCAAAGGTGTACACGTGGTGCTGAACAGCCTGACCAGCGAGGGCTTCATCGAGGCCAGCCTGTCGTGCCTGGCCCATGGTGGACGATTCGTCGAACTGGCAAGGCGCGACATCCTGACCGAGGACGAGATGGCAGCCGTGCGTCCGGATGTCGCCTACGACATTCTGGAACTGGACGTCCTGAAAAAAACCGATCCGGCCTGGGTCGGCGAGGTCCTGCGCGAGGTGATGGCCCAGCTCTCGGCCGGAGTCCTCAAGCCCATAATCCATAGTCGATGGCCCCTGGCCGAGGCCGGAGCCGCCTTGGACTTCATGCGGTCGGCTCGGCACGTGGGCAAGATCGTGTTGACGGCGCCGCCAATTGTGAGCGGACGCCTTCGGCAGGATCGCACCTACCTGGTGACCGGCGGACTCGGCGGCATCGGATGTGCTGTGGCCGGCTGGCTGGCTGATCACGGCGCCGGCGCCATCGTGCTGAACGGCCGACGCGACCCGGATACTGAGGCTCAGGCATCCATTGATGCGTTGCGCCGGCGCGGAGTCCGGGTTGAAGTTGAGCTCGCGGATGCCACCGACTCCGCGGCGATCGATCGGATGTTGGAGCGAATCGACGCGACGCTGCCACCGCTCGGTGGCGTCATCCACAGCGTCGGCGTGCTATCGGACGCCGCGCTCACCAATCAGACCTGGGCAAGCTTCGAGCAGGTGCTCTGGCCCAAGATCCTGGGGGCATGGCACCTGCACCGTGCGACGCAGAACCGCGACCTGGATCTCTTCATCCTCTTTTCCAGCCGCGTCGGCGTCATGGGCAATCCCGGCCAGGCCAACCACGCCGCCGCCAATGCCTTTCTCGATCAGCTTGCCGGGCACCGGCGTGCCCTAGGACTCCCAGGCCAGGCCATTGCCTGGGGCGCCTGGTCGGAGATCGGTGAAGCCGCCGAACAGCGGGAGCGAATCGAGCGGCGCCGGGCGGCACTCGGGGGCCGCTGGTTCACCCCACAGCAAGGCATCAGGGCCCTTGAACGGCTGGTGCGCCAGGACGCCACGGCGTCCGTCGTAATGTCCATGGACTGGTCGGTCTTCGAAGAAGCCGTCGAAGAACGTCCGGCCTTCCTCGAAGATCTGCTGTCGTCCGCCGCCGACGACGGCACCGATGCCGCGGCCGCGTCCGAAGACCTGCTGACCCGGTTGCGGAGCGCACCTGCGGCCGAGCACCAGGAGGTGCTGGCGTCCTTTCTACAGCAGGAGGTGCAGGCCGTCCTGCGTCTATCCACGGCACCGGCGCCCACGGTCGGATTCTTCGATCTCGGGATGGACTCATTGATGGCGGTTGAGCTTCGCAATCGCCTCAACCGTGCGTTCGCCGGCGAGTACACCGCGTCCAACACGATGGTCTTCGACTATCCGGACATCGAGACCCTTGCCGAACACCTGGTCGGCGAACTCGGCCAGGCGGAGGAGTCCCCGGCGCTGCCAGCGGTGGTCGCCCCGGAGCCCCAAGCCCAGGCCGCACAGGCGGACGACGGCATTGCAATAATCGGCATGGGCTGTCGCTTCCCGGGTGCGGATGACCCGTTGGCCTTCTGGCGACAGCTGGAAGCTGGCGTCGACTCGGTCAGGGAGGGACGCCAGGAAACAGGGACCTGGTATCGAGCCTTTGGCGACCCTGCGAGCGAAGACCCCATCTTCCGGCGCGGCGCCTTTCTCGACGACATCGAGCAATTCGACTCGAGGTTTTTCCGAATCGCGCCGATTGAAGCGCGACTGATGGATCCACGCCAGCGCTTGCTGCTGGAAACGACCTGGCACGCCCTTGAGGATGCCGGCATTGATCCCGACGGGCTGCGGGGAAGCAAAACAGGTGTCTACATCGGCGTTGGCGGCAACGAGTACAGAGACTTGATCCTCGCCAGCGGTGAAGAGGACAGTTTCGTCGGCACCGCCGGCAGCATGACCGTTGGGCGCGTGTCCTATGTGCTCGGCCTGGAGGGACCGGCCATGCCGCTGGACATGGTGTGCGCGTCGTCGCTGGTCGCAGTACACCAGGCCATCGCGGGTTTGCAACGGGGCGAAGCCGATATGGCACTGGTTGGCGGGGTCAATGTTCCTTTGTCCCGTGGAATCACGCGCTTCCTGGACGATCTCGGCATGTTGTCGGAGAGTGGCTGTTCCCGAACCTTCGACGCCTCGGCCGACGGCTTTGTGCGCGGCGACGGCTGCGGCATGGTCGTGCTGAAGCGCCTGCGCGACGCGGAAGCGGACGGTGACCGGATCTGGGCTGTGCTTCGCGGCTCCGCCATCAATCAGAACGGCGCGAGCGCCGGCCTCACCGTGCCAAATGGGCCGGCCCAGGAGCAGGTGCTCAGAGACGCGCTGTCGAGGGCCCGTATCGATCCGGCCGACGTTGACTATCTTGAAGCCCACAGCGCCGGCTCGGCTCTCGGCGATCCAATCGAAGTCCAGGCTGCGGCGTCCGTCTACGGCCAGGGCCGTGACCCCGACCGGCCGCTGCTCATCGGCTCGGTGAAAGCCAACATCGGCCACCTGGAGTGGGCGGCCGGTATCGCCAGTCTGATCAAGACCGTGCTGGCCATGCACCAGCGGATGATTCCCAGGCAGCTGCACTACAGCACCCCGAGCCCACAGCTCGACTGGGATCAGCTGCCCGTACGGGTGGCATCGAGCGACACGCCGTGGCCGACCGCTCCTGACCGGCCACCCGTAGCGGCCGTGAGTGCATTCGGTATGTCCGGAACGAATGCGAACGTCGTGGTTCAGGGCTACGACTCTCAGGAGGATTCGGCGGTTCGACAGGGTGATCTACGCGTTCCGGCCGGCACGTCCCGTCGGGTCGAGGTGTCGATGCCAGAAGTCGTTGCCCGGATTCCCCAGCCAACATCACAACTTAGCGAGCGCGAGACGCGACTGTTGCCCTTGTCCGCGAAATCAGACGTCGCGCTGCGCCAACTTGCAAGGCGCTATCTGTCGTGGCTCGACGGTCAGCCTGCGGGCACCGTGGCTCACGCCGACCTCGCGGACTTGGCATGGACGGCGAGCGTGGGGCGCAGCCACTTTGACTTCCGGGCGGGCCTGGCCTTTGGCGACACCGACTCCATGCGCGAAGGGCTGCGCAAGCTGGCTCAGTCCACGGTGGAACCCGTACCTCAGTCGCCCCCCAGAGTGGCCTTCGTGTATTCCGGACATGGCAGCCAGTGGCTTGGTATGGGCGAAGATGTCTACCGGACCGAGCCCGTGGCACGGGCGGTACTTGATCACTGCGACGCGGTCCTGCGCGATGAGCGCGGCGCTTCCTTGCTGGACATCATGTTTGGTCGGGAAACCGCCGCCAGCAGCCTGGACGACCCGAGCTGGGCTCAGCCGGCAGTCTATGCGCTCGAGTGCGCGCTGACAGCGCTATGGGCAAGCATTGGAATCCGCCCAACGGCGGTCGCTGGCGAGGGTGTGGGCGAGGTCGCCGCTGCCCAGGCGGCAGGAGTCATCAGCCTGGAAGACGGCCTCCGCTTTGCGTCGGCCCGAGGCGCGCTATTGGCGGCGCTTCCTGGTGCGGGACTCGCCCTGGAAGGCAGCCTTGAAGCCGCCCTGCGCGATGTTGCGATCGTCTCACCCACGCTGAACTTGGTCAGCAGCGTGACCGGACGTGTCGTTG
Source organism: Chloroflexota bacterium (assembly GCA_011523785.1). Taxonomy (GTDB): domain Bacteria; phylum Chloroflexota; class UBA11872; order UBA11872; family UBA11872; genus UBA11872. Next base: position 34,906 of record WTFW01000077.1, read on the forward strand.
CATCGGATCAGGCGCTTGATGCCACCTACTGGCATCGGCAGATTCGCGAGCCGGTTGACTTCGCGCGCTGCGTTCAGACGCTCGCCGCCCTCGCCAGCGCGGTCGTCGTGGAGATTGGTCCGGATGTCGCGCTCAAACCGCTGGTGATCGAGTGCTGGCCTGACACATCCACAGCCGCCGAGCCGGTCCGCGCTCCCGTCGCGATATCGTCGCTGCGCAGGCCTTCCCCGAACGATGCATCGCCTGAGCTCGGATTCGTCGACGCCATTGTGGCCGCCTATCAGGCGGGACTCACGCCCAGGTTCTCCAGCCTCTTCGCTGGCGAAGCGAGACGACGGGTCGCACTGCCCATGTACCCCTTCCAGCGCCGGCACCACTGGGTCTAGGCCTCGAAGCACCAGGCGCATTGGGCTCATCATGCGCACCCCGGGAATCCGTACTGCCGGCATAGGGCATCGTCGTCGCCGAGACTTTGTCCTGCCACGGCCGCAGACCCGGCCGGGTAACTCGCTTCACGGGCCGCACCGGCTTCTGCCCGCCACCTCCTCAACTTGATGCTATTGGGACGTGCCAGGAGGCGTCGCGGCCTCGATACGAGCGCTGCAGTCCACAGCGCTTGTTTTCTCGCAAACGACTACGCGCCCCGCTGCTACACTTGCCGATTCTCCGGCCCTACGGCCCCTGCAGGATGGAATTGCCCTCATGGCCTCGACTGAAGACCGCCTCAGAACTCTCGTCGCCGAAAACCTTGAAGTGGACGGTCAGCCCGTGAACGTGCCGGCCGACTTGAACGTCAGCCTCACCGACGCCGGCGTTCCCTCCATGGACTTTGTTGCGTTTGCGAAGGTGATCGTACGGGAGTTCGACGTCCCGCTGACCCCGGACGAGTGCGCGGACTTCAGCACCTTGAAGGACTTGGCCGCGTACATCGACTCGCAAGCCGCCTAGCCGCACAATCTAGCGAGAGCCTCCGACTCTCGCTCGTGTCGGGCTAGCAAGGGAGCGCGCGCCAACACCATGTGCTCCTCCGCCGTCGGGCGCTGGTGGCGGCCGTTCGGCATAGTCGGCGAGGCTACGGTTTTTCATGTTGACCTTGCGCCCCATGCCGCGCATGAGGCCAGAGCCTCGGAGTGGCTGAACGCCGAGGAACGGGTACGTTCGGATCGCTATCTGCATGCCGGATCGCGACGCCGGTTTACCCTGTGCCGCGCGGCTCTGCGAGCCGTCCTCTGCAGTCGGCTCGCGTGTAGCGGCCAGCAGCTCACGTTCGGCACGTCCAGCTATGGCAAACCGTTTGCCCGAGTCGATGAGATGCCGAATCGAATCAGTTTCAACGTCAGCCACGGCGGCAGCCACGGGTTGATCGCCGTCGCCCCGCACGGGCGCCTCGGCGTGGACATTGAGGAACGCAGCACGCGCGACGACCTCAGCAGTCTCACGGATGCCGTGTTGGGCCCGAGCGAAGAACGCGAATTCGCGTTGCTTCGCGGCTATCGAAGAACCCATTTCTTCTTCCGCATGTGGACGCTGAAGGAAGCCCTCATTAAGGCGCTCGGTGTAGGCTTTTCGCAGGATCCGGCGAAGTTCGAAGTGCCATTGGCAGTTCGTCGAGGCGCCAAAACTGGAATGCATAGGTTTCCCAACCTTCCACAGACCGAGTGGCGCGTCGACGACCTGGGAACCGGTGACTTCGCGGCCGCCGTCGCAATTGAAGCGAGCCCGCGGCGCAGCCAGATGTCGAGTGAGTAGACGCGAACTAGACTCTCCGCGCCCATCATTGACGTTTCGTGGACCAGTCGTCATGCATTCGCGCACTTACGCTCGTTCACAGGTCTCCGGCCGAAAGAAGTCCAGGCTGTGACCACGAACTCGCAGCCCTTGTGGGAAATCCCCGAGCCCCTTGCAATCCGCCAGGTAAACGTCGACGACGACACCGCCGTGATCCTGCGGCGCCACGGCAATCCATCGGGCCCGCGCCTTGTCCTCAGCCACGGGAATGGCCTCGCGATCGACCTTTACTACCCGTTTTGGTCACTTCTGGCCGACGACTTCGACCTCGTCGTTTACGACCTCCGGAATCACGGCTGGAATGCCCTCAGTCCGCTCGAAGATCACAATGTTCCCACCCTCGTCCGCGACCATGACCGGATCCTCGAGGCAATTGACACGCATTTCGGGGACAAGCCTAAGACCGGCGTCTTTCATTCGGTGTCGGCGTTGACAACGCTGCTCTCGCCGGCGAAAGGTAGTGGTCTTTCAGCGCTTGTCCTGTTTGATCCTCCGCTGTGCAGACCCGGCGCCAGCTATGAGGAATTCGATGCCGCCGCCATGCGAACCGCAGCTATGACCAGGCGGCGCACCGAGCTGTTTCAGTCGGTCGACCAGTTCGCTGACCTCCTGAGCTTCGTGCCGACCTTTTACCGTTCGGTTCCCGGCACCTTCGATCTTGCCGCCCGCACGACGCTTCGAGAGCGCAAACAGCGGGACGGCTACGAACTGCGCTGTCCGCGCGATTACGAAGCGCAGATCGTTGACTACGCCAGCGCCTTTGCCGTGCTCGTGGACTTCGACGCTTTTCGCTGCCCGATCAAGGTTGTTGGAGCCGATCCGACCTTGCCCTACTCATACCTGCCAACCTTCGATCTGAGCCACGTACTCACGGTGGACTATGACTTTCTTCCGGAGACCACCCACTTCCTGCAGCTCGAACAGCCTGAAGCCTGCGCCGAATCGGTGCGTGAGTTCCTTGACCAGCTTGGCTCTGACTGACCCTCGCGCGCGAATTACGGCAAGGCGTCGACCCTGACGGTAACGATGTCCAGGCCGTGATACTTCTGGTGTCGCACCGACGACGCGAAGTGTCGTAGCAGCCGGAACGATATCTCTTCTGCATCTGGCAGTTCATTTTGCTCGGCCAGGTATGCGAGCCGATCTGCCAGGTTCTCTTCGTCCGAAGTCGCCACAAACTCCAGCTCGACTGACCTGCCCTCCGGGCTCGCGCTAAGCACCAGGCGCGATGCTGGAGTCGTAGTCTCGTCGCCTGCTGGTTGGAGCAAGCTCGACACGGTCTCCTCGCCCGCCGAGCGCAGGCGTTCGGTCGAGGCGTCATCCCACTTCATCGATGTGGCAACGGCGTACAGGAAGGAGTCGATTCGCGGAAGGTCCGAGGTATCCAGTCGCGCTTCCAGTCGTTGACGCTTGGGCTTCGTGAAATTGAGAAACACGGTGAGACCAATTGCGGTGGCAGCGCCGGCGGTGATTCCGTTGCCGAGCAGCAGACTCCATGGAGGACCCACGATTCCGCCGAACACGTCGTTCTGATCGAAGCCGACGCCCATTGCAAAGCCGAGTCCGACAATGAGGGCTGTCTGAGCGTCCATGCCACCCCGCGTAACCGTGCGAAGTCCCTCAACGAATAGCATCCCGGTTGCCAGCAGCAAGAATGCCCCCATCACCGGTTTGGGAATCGTGAGCAGCAAGCCCGCAAGCTTCGGAAATACGGCCAGCAGGATCAGAATCGCCCCCATGGCGTATCCGACACGACGCGCCGCTACGCCGGTAAGCGAGATAAGCGACACGCTGGACGACGAATAGGCGGTTGTTGGCGGCGTTCCGGCCAGTCCCGAGAGCAGCATGCCCAGACCACCCGCGTACAACGTCCCCTGGATGAGCCGAAAGTCGGTGGCCCGGGCCTG
>WTFW01000086.1 GCA_011523785.1 Chloroflexota bacterium
TGCAGGCTGCAACTCGCCTGCATGAAGTCGGAGTTGCTAGTAACCGCAGGTCAGCACACTGCGGTGAATACGTTCCCGGGCGTTGTACACACCGCCCGTCACGCCATGAAAGTCGGCAACACCTGAAGCCGGTGAGCTAACCCTTGGGAAGCAGCCGTCGAGGGTGGGGTTGGCGATTGGGGCGAAGTCGTAACAAGGTAGCCGTAGCGGAAGCTGCGGCTGGATCACCTCCTTTCTAGGGATGACACCTCCCGGCCTCGGCCGAGAGGTCACCCAGGTTGAGCGATCACGCGGATCGCCGGTATACCAACCGGCAGCCGCGCCAGACCCAAACCCATCGAGTCGACCGGAATGGCCCGACCTCGCACTCACTCTTGCCCTGCTAAGGCCCCCCGTCGCTACACGGTTCTCCTGTTCCCCATAGGGGCGTACCGTGCCTGCGCCCCTGGCCCCAAAACCACCCCGGCTGTGTGACCATGGGCGCGAGCGTCGGGCCGGTCAGGCGGCCGCTCCGGCTCCGGCCGGAGAGGAAAGTCCGCACTTCACAGAGCGCGGTAGCGGGTAACTCCCGTCGCCCGAATCGGTTCGCGCCGGCAAGGGCCGGAACAGGGGCACAGTGACGATGCCCACGTCCCCTCGGGGGCGTGGGAGTGAAACGGCTAACCTCTACCGGAAGCAAGGCCAAGCGGGGACGCCACCAGGCTGCTCGCCCAGTCCCAGGTAGGCTGCACGAGGCCGGCGGCAACGCCGGTCCCAGATAGATGGCCGCCCACGACAGAATGCGGCTTATCGACCGGTCCGGCGCTCACCGGCAACCCCAGGCGGCCGTCTTCGCTCCACACTTCTGGCTTCTTCTCGGTTCGCGACCTAGGCCTGGTCGTCGGCCGTCCACACATTAGTCGGATCGGCATCGCCGGTTCGCTACAATGACGAGCGGGGTGGAGCAGTGGTAGCTCGTCGGGCTCATAACCCGGAGGTCGTCGGTTCGAATCCGACCCCCGCAACCACCACGACTCATCCCTTCTCAGATTCTCTACGGGCGGACGTTCATTGACGCACCGGCTCTGCTCGCCGGTAAAGGTGAGCGCGACCACGACGGGTTACAGAGGGCAGTCCCAGAGAGATTCCGTCGCGAGCGATGAGTGCGAACGCCAAGACGAGGCCCCACCAAGTTTGATGAACGCCCATCGGGACTACACTACCGCCCTTAGCGCCTTGCGAGCAGCAGTCCGCATCGGCGTCGAGATCGGGATCAACGACAAGGTGCCGAACGAAAACCGGGCCGAGACGATGCATCCCTATCGAGCTACGAATGGCTGAACGCTTCCTTCTCTACGTCGATCTCTTGGGATTCTCGGACCTCGTACGAGAGCAGCCAGAGCTGTTACCTGAACTCTTTGGTGTGATGGATAGGTCTAATGCACACCGACATGGCGACTTCGGAGTGATCCAGTTCTCCGACACACTGCTCATTTACAACAAGCCAGAAGTCCACTCTACACACGATAAGCAGTACTGTGCCATGTATCTCTGTGAATTTGCACAGGAAATTCAGAACATGCTTCTGGGTAGAGATGTGTTTTTGCGGGGGCTAGTCACCTATGGTCAATTCAATGATACAGGTCCAACGCCAAATGAGAGCTTTTGTCATGTACGGGCATTTTGGGGCAATGCCCTTATACACGCCCATACTCGCCAACAGGAGATTAAGGCAATTGGGCTTTTTGTTGACAGTGGAGTTAAGCCATATATGAACATATTTGATACCCACATATATGATGAACATAAAGGCATCTGGTTCGCTGATACCGCAACTTATCTCAGAAACAAGTTCTTTGAAGGCACAGATTTCTCATATGCTCACTTTGACGTGACCTCGAGCGGCATCGAATCTCTGATAGCTTATGATCTGTTATATCTCAAGCGTCTGTTCGAGCACGGTCACGATGAGACATTGTCGCCATCGATTCGGTCGAAATACTTGACAACCTGGGAGATATATCGTGGAAAGTATATGGGCCTATGCAGAACTCTCGAGGATTCGGGATTCGACTTTCGCAGTGTCATCGACATTGATTGGACTACTTACGTTAATCAAATTGGGACGTCCGGTGGTGACTTCGGCTGAGTGGAGGCTGAGTTGTGCCGTGCGGTTCTTGCATTAGGAATTCTTGGCTGGGTGTGGAAGGACGTGGGATGGGCGTGCTGTTCGGTTTGGGTGTGAGACCGGACACTATGGCGGGACGGGTCCCTGAATCGGATATATCGGCGTCTCCCTCCCGTAATGCAACCGTAACGCCCAATCCCAAATACTGAAATACGGCACCGGCCTCAATCGCGTGCCCGCCATTGGACCTGAAACCGCTGCCCCGCTCAGCGCATCCCATCGCGTACCCGTCTCACGGTCGGTGAGTTCTGATCCGTCAACATCAAAGCTGAGCTCGCGCCCGTCCACCCGAGCCTCGTACGTGCGGACGATCCGGCTCTCCGCCTCCGCAAACGCCACAACCGGCGTATCGCCGATCACGGCCTGCTGCACCCCCAGGCGCGCCGTTTCATCGAAGTAGAAGCCGGCCCCAGCGCCGTCGATGTCCACCCCGATCACCCAGATGTCCTTTGGCAGGCTTTGTAGGTGAAAGGCGCTGTTGGGGGCGCCCAGCGACAGCCGCTGCTTCAGGACCAGCGTGGTGGGGTGTTGCTTGAGCCACGAGCCCCAGAGCGTCAGCGACGCCACCACCGGCCGTAGCTGCGCCCCATCCAGCGGACCGTCCAGCGCCTCCCCGAACACCTGGCTCCAGATGCTGCCCGTCTCGTGATCCCACCAGGTCTGCGCGCCCTTATACAGCGCCCCCTGGACGCCCAGCGTCAGTGTTTGCCCGTCCCATACCCGCTCGTAGACCAGCCCCGAGTAGCACAGCGGACACCAGGTAATCGCCAGCGGAACCCCGCCCACGACGTCGTTCACGATCTCGTAGCTCACCAGCGGTTCGATCGGATACGCGCGGGCGTCGCCGTTGATCTCCACCGCCAGCACCATCTCGTGCGGCTTCAGGTTAATGTTGTCCGGCGTTGTCAGGCGCGGGTCATAGATCGGCGGAATCCCGTCCCGTAGTACCCGCACGTCCCAGCGCAGCTCATACGCCGTTGACTGCTGCGGCAGAAACAGCAGCGCCCCAACCACCGCCGCTACGGCCAGCGCGCCCAGCACGCGTCGTCCTGTCATGCCACGATCCTAATCGGGCGTTGCGACCGCACGCGTCGACCTAGGCGCCACGGCGACGGATGGAAGGAGAAATCGGTCCGGTATGACGTGGCTATGTGTAGACGTATGTCGCTAACGCGACGCCGCCTCCTGGCGCTGGCGGCGGTTTCTCCCGTGCTAGCGGCCTGCGGCGAAACCACTGCTCCGCAACGCCTCTCGCAGCTCTGGCCCGAGCCCTCGACGGACCGCGCCGCCAACCTGGCCACGGCCGGCTGGCAGGGCTACTGGTACGCCCGCTACGTCGGCGGTCTCATTGCAACCCAGCCCGGCCTCGGCCTGCCCGCCACCACCCTCGATCCCCGGAGCCATGCGGCCTTCGCTACCGCCCGACCAGGCGCCGTCCCGATCGCCCTGCCGTTCGCCACTGCCACCGTGGACGCGCCGGCGGCGCAGGGCGAGCCCCTTCGCGTCCACAGCGCCGACGGTGTTATCCGCGTGCGCACCGCTGCCCTCTACATGCGCGTCGTCCATGCCCTCGCCCGCGCCCACCGGTTGCGCGCGCCCCAGGCGCCGTCCGGCGAAGCCCGTAGCCACGAACTCTGGCTCGCATCCGCCTATGCCGCGCTCGCAGTCGAAACCGCCGGCCGCGTCCACGCCCACCTCTTCCGCCCCAGGCTCGGCGTCCTGTTCGACTCGGACGGCGCCTACGATCCCCTCGGCAACGTCGACCTCATCTGGGCCATTGCCGACGCAGCCCGTCTGGCGTTCGCTTCCGGCACCAGGGAAATCGCAGCCCCGCTGCAATCCGCCGCCGATCAACTCTATGCCTTCTACCGGAAGAGTTTCGCTCGCACCATCCCGGAGGCCCACCGCATCGTCCGCGCCCAGGCCCGCCTCCAGCCGGTCACGGATCGCGACGAATTCCGCGCCTTCATCCCCGTCCAGCAACGCCGCATCGCCTACTGGCTCCGCGACCGGCAACCCGCCGACATCCTCGAAACCGCCAACGCCCTCGCCGCCCTCATCCGGCTGACTCCCCTGATGCCGACCAACAGCGGCGTCCAGGACCGCGCCGGCGACCTGTTCCTGGACCTGGCCACCTCCTTCGACCGGGACAACGGCTGGCTCCGCGACCGGACCACCTACACCGCCGCCGACGTCGCAGCCCTCCTGCGCGCCCTCCGTTTGGCCGGCATCCACGGCCGCCCGCCCATCGAACGCCGCTATGCCCGCGATCTGCTCGTGACCGTCTGGGACTCCCTGGTCAACCGCGTCGGCCTCATGCGCGGGGCGCCGTCCGGCCGCGCCGAAGGCGTGGCCCAACCCTGGGAGCAGCATCTGGACGACGCGGCCTACCGCCACCCCGCCGTACCAATCAACGCCGTCCCGCTCTTCGCCCGCTCCGTTACCCGCCAGGCCTCGGGCGTGGCAATCGTCGACCCCATCCTCGAAACGGCCTCAGCCCTCGAACTGGCTCTCGAATCCCTCTGGCTCCACCCCACCTTCGAGGCCCTCAGCGCCGAATCTGCGGCCTGACGCTAGCCCGAATGTTTCACGTGAAACATTCGCCCGGGCCATCGCCGCAGCACCAGCGCACCAATCCCAAAGGTCGCAATACCCGCGCTTACGATCATCGCCAGCCGCAGCCCCTCGCCCACGATGATGGGATCGGCCCGAATCGACTCGATCCAAAACCGCCCCACCGAATACGCCGCCAGCACCCCCAGCGCCATATCCCCGGGCCGCAACCCACGCGTAGTGACCGCCAGGGCTCCCAAGAACACGGCCAGTGCCCAAATCGACTCATAGATAAACGTTGGATGGAATCCGTTTTGTTCCAGGTACAACAACGGCCGGTACAGCTCATCGACAGATAGTGCCCACGGCAACTCCGTCGGTACGCCGAACGATTGCTGGTTGAAGTAGTCGCCCCAGCGCGCGATGGCGATCCCCAGCGGCAACCCCAGCGCCGCCGCATCCACCCAGCGCGCAAAGTCCAGTCGCGCCAGCCACGAATAGACCGCCACGGCCAGCAGTCCGCCGGCCAGCGCTCCGTGCAGCGCCACCCCGCCCTCCCAGATCTGCCACGCCAGTTCCGGCTCGTCCGCGAAGCGTCGCTCCCACTCGAACACCAGGTAGTAAACCCGCGCGCCCAGAATCCCCGCCGCAACCGCTGCCACCAGTAACGGCAACACGTGCCTCACATCAAGCCCCAGCCGTCCCGCCTGCCGCCGCGCCACCCACGCC
>WTFW01000137.1 GCA_011523785.1 Chloroflexota bacterium
CCGGGGGGCTGGCGGCGGTGCTGGGCGCGACGTTGCTGTGGGCGCTGGCCTTCGCGCAGATCTACGGCCGCGACCACACCCGGGTTGCAGCGTCCGACTTCATCTATGAAAACGTGGCGCCCGGATCCACGATTGCCGTGGAGCACTGGGACGACGCGCTGCCCCTGCCGCTCGATGGACGAAATCCGCAGCTGTTCGAGCGCGTGCAATTGCGGGTCTACGACCCGGACCGCGAGGCGAAACGCGCGCGCCTGATTGAGACCCTGAGCCGGACGGACCTGGTGGTCCTGGCCAGCGACCGGGGCGCGACCACCATTCCCCGCATGCCGCAGCGCTACCCGTTGACCGGCCGGTACTACGCGGCCCTGAATGACGGCTCGCTCGGGTTCGACCTGCTGGCGCGGTTCGAGTCGCGCCCCTCTCTCGGTCCCTGGACCATTGACGACCGGGCGGCCGAAGAGGCGTTTAGCGTCTACGACCATCCCACGGTCTCGATCTACGCACGGCGAGGCCTCGAGACGTCGATCGCCATCCAGCGGGAGCTCAGCGCCGTTGACCTGCGCGGCGTCATTCAGGTGCTGCCCAAGGACGCCGTCACGCGCCGCACCGACCTTGGGACGGCCGAGGCGGCCCGCGTCGAAGCGGACGCAGGCTGGCCCGCTCAGTTCCAGGAGCGGCCGCTGGGTGGCGCGGGCTCCGTCGTGGCCTGGTTCGCGGCGGTGTGGCTGGCTGGGCTGCTGGCCTGGCCGCTGATCTGGCCGGCACTACAGGGGCTGCCCGACCGCGGATATGCGGCGGCGCGGGTGCTGGGACCGGCCGCGGTGGTGTTTCCGGCCTGGTGGCTGGCCAGTACGGGGGCGACGCGCTTTGACGTACCGGCGATTCTGGCCGGGGCGGGTCTTCTGGCAGCCGCTTCAAGCGCGGTGCTGTGGCGCCGACGGGCCAAGCTGCGTCGCTCGTTGGCGGGGGCCGTGGCGCCGATCCTGGGAACCGAGGCGCTGATTCTCCTGGCCTTTGGCGCCATGCTGATGCTGCGGATGCGCAACCCGGACCTCTGGCACCCGGTCTTCGGCGGCGAAAAGCCCATGGACTTCGCGCACCTCAACGCCGTGATTCGCGCCCCGGAGTTCCCGCCGCACGATCCCTGGTACGCGGGCAGCCGGCTGAACTACTACTACCTGGGCCACGTGCCCACGGCCGCGCTGGCTAAGACGCTGGGCGTAGTTCCGGCCACGGCCTACAACCTGGCGGTGACCGGCGCGTTCGCGGCGGCGGTGGCGGCCGTCTTTAGCGCGGCCTCGGGTTTCTGGTCCTTGCTGGGCCGGCGCTGGCCCGAGGCGGTGGCCGTCGGCCTTGCGGCCGTGGCGCTGGTGTTGCTGGCCGGCAACCTGCACGTGGCCCTGCAACTCGTGGTGTTCGCGCAACTCAAGGCAGGCGATACCGGGATTGCCCTGCTGGAAGTACCAGGACTTCTCCTGGGCGGCGGCCTGAGCCAGTCCTTCGACTTCTGGGCTGCGACTCGCGTGATCCCGCGAACGGTCAACGAGTTCCCCTGGTTCACCTTCATGTATGGCGATCTGCACCCACATCTGCTGAACTTCGCCAACACCGGGGCGGCGCTGATCGGGGCTGCGGCCATCCTTGGGCTCGGCGAGGCGACAAAACGGCGGCCCGAGATCGGGTGGCGTCCCTGGGCCGCCGCACTGGTGTTTCAGACCTTCGTGCTGGCACTGCACCGGGTCGTCAACCCCTGGGACTACCCGACGTATGCCGTGATCACCCTGTCGGCGCTCGCCTACGCGCTCTGGCGCAGCGGCCGGCTCGAGACGCGAGCGCTGGCCGCGACCTTGCTGGGCATTGGCGCGGCCCTGACGGCTGCATCGCAGCTGCTCTTCCAGCCGTTCCACGCGGCCTACGTGGACTTCTACGGAGGTCTGAACCCCACGCCGGGAACGACGCCCGCCGCGCAGTGGCTGCTCATCTTCGGGCTGCCCGTGGCCGTGCTGACCACGTACGCCGCGCTGCGCCTGCGTGAGAGTTTGAGGGAACAGCCGCCGCGGCTCGCGTTGCAAGCTGCCGCCGTCGTTGCCGGCGCGCTGTTGCTGGCGGGCGTGCTTGGCGCCGGGGCCGACTGGTCGACCCGCGCGCTTATCGTCGGCCTGCTCATCCTTGGCGCCGCCGCGGCCAGGCCGCTTCGAAGCGAGCCGAAGAAGTTAGCGCCCCTGGCCCTGCTGCTGGCGGGCGTGGGACTTACCGCGGCGCCTGAGTTCATCGTGGTGCGCGACGACATCGGGCGGCTCAACACCATCTTCAAGTCCTACCTGCAAGCGTGGACCCTGCTAGGTCTCGGTGCGGCGCTGGCTGTGCCGTACCTGGTTCGGGTGCTTCGGCCTCGACGCGGCAGGCGATTCAAGACGGCGCGCGTGGCCTGGGCCGCTGGTCTGGCGCTGCTCGCCGCCACCGCCCTGTCGTATCCGCTGCTGGCCACGCCGCACAAGCTGGATCTGCGCATCCAGGCGCTGCCGGCAACGCTGGACGGCGAAGCCTTCATGGACGGCGGCGTCATCTACGACCAGGGTGTGCCGATTGACCTCAGCGCCGACCGTCGAGCTATCGAGTGGCTGCGCACTCATGTGGACGGGGCGCCCGTGGTGGCGGAGACGCCCACGACCATCTACCGCTGGGGCGGTCGAATCTCCGTGTATACCGGCCTGCCAACCGTTATGGCCTGGGACTGGCATGCCAAGCAGCAGCACTGGGGCTATGTGCACGAGGTCGAGGCCCGGTTTGACGACGCCCGCGAGCTGTTTGCAACCCGGGACATCCGGCGCGCGCGGGCCTTGCTCTCGACCTTCAACGTCGGTCTGATCTACGTTGGCGAACTGGAACGGAGCATCTATGCGGCTGAGTCACTGGCCAAGTTCGACCGCATGCAGGCTCTGGGCGTACGCGAGATCTATCGGGACGGTGATACGGTGATCTATCGCGTAGACCCCAGCAGCCTGTCCCTGCCTGCCGGATGACGGATGCGGCAGCGCCGATGCGGAGGGAAGACGTGACATGGCAACCCAACTACTGAGCCGCGTGGTCCTGCAGCAGGTCACGCAGCAGGTTCTGCCGCGGGTGCTCCAGCAACTGCCCGAGCTCATGGCACGGACCCAGCCCGGCTCGCCGCAGCAGGCGCCGATTTCAGATATCTCACGCATGAACGCGCTGGCGATTGGCGAACTGCGCGCCGAGGTCGGCCAGGCCCGGGCCAATACCGAGCGCGACGCCGCCCGCCTGGACCGCCTGGAAGCCCGCATGACTCGTCTGGAGCAGCAGACCCGGTGGCGGCGAACCGCGCTGACGTTTGCCACAGCCGTCGTGGCCTATGGCATTGGCCTTGGCACGGCGGTGGTGCTCGCCCTACTTGGCGCGTTCGGTTAGGTCGCGGGACGTCATGCATAGCGCAGCCGCTGGATTCCGCGAAGGGCGTACGACCTCGTTGACGGAGCCTCATCGTGGCCGCTGATCTTTCGGTCGCCTTCACGCGAGTGACGAGCGACCTCGGAGACAACCCCAATCTGATTGCCACGCTAGAGGTCGTCGACACGCTCAACGTGATGGTCGAGGGCGCGCATCCCATCCTGCGCTGCCCCAGCGGCTGCGCCCGTTGCTGTCATCAGCAGGTGTATATCAGCGAGGAGGAGTGGGCCATCCTGCTCCCGGCCCTGCACCGGGGCTCCACGGCCGACGAGCGGCGCCGAATCGTCCGACGCGCCCGCCGCCTGCTGGACCGCAAGCGCGGTCCGTTTCGCCGGGCCTTGCGTGCGCGCAACCTGGAGGAACTGAGCCGACTGATGCAAAACGTCGATCGGCGACGCGTCCAGCGCTGCGTGCTCCTGACCAGCGACAACCGCTGCGCCGGATACGAAGGCCGACCCATGATCTGCCGGGCATTCGGACGCGTCGCGCACACCGTCAATCTTCCAATGTTGTGCAAGATCTTCTTTGATCGGCTGCGGGACGAGGGGGAATCGCACGAGTCCCTACAGTTGGCGGACTTTGCCCCGGTGCGCCAGGCCTATCTGCAGGGTGGCGCCGAGGATCTTCGCTGGAGTCTGCTGCCGGTCTTTGTGGTCCTGCACGCCGATGACGACGGCGACCTGGTGCGCGAGCCGCGGCCGCTGCCCCGCGACGGCTCCTGGCCGACGATGACCCGCGAAGACATGGAACACTTCTGACCATCTCCTCTGACGCGCTGGCCCCCATGACGGTGGGCACGGCCGGTCACGTGGACCATGGCAAGTCCACGCTGGTGGAAGCGCTGACCTCGATCTTCCCGGATCGGCTGGCCGAGGAGCGCGAACGCGGTCTGACCATCGATCTCGGCTTCGCCTGGTTCACGCTGCCCAACGGGCGCAAGGTTTCCGTGGTCGACGTGCCGGGGCACGAGCGCTTTGTGTCCAACATGCTGGCCGGCGTCGGCGGCATCGACGCGGTGCTGCTGGTCATCGCGGCCGACGAAGGCGTGATGCCGCAGACGCGCGAGCACCTGGACATTATCGATCTGCTGGAAATCGACACCGGTGTGGTAGCGCTGACGAAGTCCGACCTTGTCGACGACGAGTGGGTGGAGCTGGTCGAGGAAGACGTGCGCGATGCCCTGGCGGGCAGTGCGCTGGCCGCTGCGCCGATCGTGCCTGTGTCGGCGCAGGACCGAACCGGGTTGGACAGGCTGGTTGAGACTCTCGACCGGTTACTGGCCCGCCGCTCCGGGCGCCCCGACAGCGGAGGCGCGCGCATACCGATCGACCGCGTGTTCACGATGCCGGGCTTCGGCACCGTCATCACCGGCACGCTCACGGGCGGGCCGCTACACGTGGGCGATCGGCCTAACCTCTATCCGAGTGGACGTGGCGTTCGGATCCGGGGCTTGCAGTCGCATCAAGCGACCATCGACGCCGCGCAACCCGGATGCCGGGTGGCGGTAAACCTTGGCGGCGCGAACCCCTCGCAGACGCGCCGCGGTGACGTGCTGGCGGTAGAGGGGGCCGTGTTCGAAACCCGCCGCATCGACGCCCGGCTGCGCATGTTGCCCTCGGCCGCGCGGGCGCTGAAACCAGGCGAGGACGTGGCGCTGCACATCGGCGCGGCGGCGCGTGTTGCCAGGCTCCGGCTGCTGGAGGCGGATCCCATCCCGCCGAGCGGCTCGGGCTGGGTTCAATGGCGTCTGGACGCCCCAATCGCGGCGCGCCGCGGCGACCGTTATGTGATCCGGAGGCTCTCGCCGGCAGCCACAATTGGCGGCGGCCGCGTGGCCCGCGCCCTGGCGCGGCATGCGCCACGGGGCGACCGAGCGGTGCTGGACGCCCTGGCGCGAGCGGCAGCCGGCGATCCCGCCAGCCTTGTCCGTGACGCCCTCACCGACGGGCTGGTGACGCTGGCCCAACTGGCGCGGCGAACCGAGCTGGACAATGCGACGACGGAACAGGCGATCGCCGACCTCGCCGCTGCCCACGAGGCGCGGACGCTCCGCAGCTATGTGGGCAGCGTGCAAGAAATCGAACGTCTGACCTCGGATCTCCTTAGCGCTCTCCGGGCACACCACGGGTCCGATCCTGGAGCGCTGGGCCTCAGGACGTCGGACCTTGCCCACTCGCTGGACGCGCCAGCCGATGCGATCGGTGAGCTAGCGGCCGCTGCGGCTACCCGGGGATTGGTTCGCCTGGAGGGGCCCCGCATTGTTCTGGCCGGACACACGGTCGAACTCACCGAGGCCGAGAGACACGCGGCGCCTCGACTACTCGCGTGCCTCGACCAGGGCGGATCGACGCCGCCGTCGCTCAGCGAAGCCCTGACGGCCACAGGTGGGAGCCGCCGCCTGACCGCGGCGCTGGCGCAGGACGGGCGGCTGGTAATGCTGGCGCCCGATATCGCGCTCTCGCGCGGCACCTATGACGCGTGGCTGAGCGCCGTACACGGCCTATTTGACGCAGGACCCACCGTGACGGTTCGCGAGGTGCGGGACGCGCTGGGCACCAGCCGCAAGTTCGCGCTGGCGCTGCTGGAATACCTGGACAGTCGCGCAATCACTCGGCGCGTGGGCGATGCCCGCCTCTGGCTGGGTGAGGACTCGGAGCGCGACTAGCCTCAGGCCTCGGGCAGCGCGGCCAGCCCAGGGAGATCGCGGCCTTCCAGGAACTCCAGCGTGGCGCCCCCGCCGGTGCTGAGGTGGCCCATCCGATCCGCCACCCCGGCGGCCTGTACCGCGGCCAGCGCATCCCCGCCCGCGATCACCACGAAGGCGGGGGACTCAGCCAGCCCACGTGCGACGGCCAGCGTGCCCCGCGCGAACGGTGCGTATTCGTAGACACCCAACGGCCCATTCCAGACCACAGTGCGCGCCTCGGCCAGCACCTCCAGGTAAGTGGCCGTCGTGGCGGGACCGATGTCCAGCGCCATCTGGTCGTCGGGAACCTGACCGGCCTGAATGACGGATGTGGCGGCGTCGGGGTCGATTGTGGCGGCGGTTACCGCGTCAGCCGGTAGCAGGATTCGACAGCCCGAAGCCGCTGCGGCCGCCCGCACGGCGCCTACAGTCTCGCCCTGCCCGGGCTCGACGAGCGAACGTCCCAATGCGCCGCCCGCGTTGGCCACGAATGTGTTGGCGATGCCGCCACCCAGCAGCAGCGCGTCCACCTGCGTCGTCAACTGGCGTAGCACGCCGATCTTGTCCGAGACCTTGGCCCCGCCCAGGACGGCCACGTAGGGACGGGCCGGGTCGCGGGTCAATCTGTCCAGAGCCTGTATCTCAGCGTGCATCAACGGCCCGGCGGCCGCCGGCAGCATCTGCGCGACGCCCACCGTGCTGGCATGGGCCCGGTGAGCCGTACCGAAGGCGTCGTTGATGTAGACGTCCGCCAGCCTGGCCAGCGCGGCGGCATGCGAGGGGTCGTTTTGCTCCTCGCCGGGGTGGAAACGGAGGTTCTCCAGCAGCAGCACCTCGCCGTCGGCCAGACGCCGTGACCGGGCTTCCACGTCGGGGCCAACGCTATCCGGGGCCAGCGCCACGACGCAGCCCAGCAACTCGCTCAGGCGCTCGGCCACCGGGGCCAGGGATAGCGCCGGATCGGCCTGCCCCTTCGGCCGTCCGAGGTGCGAGGCCACGACCAGGCGCGCGCCCCTGGCTCGCAGGTCGGCCAGCGTGGGCGCGACGGCCCGAAGGCGGGTGTCATCACGAATCGCGCCGCCCTTCAACGGCACGTTGGCGTCGACTCGCACGAACACGCGCCGGCCGCGGACGTCCAGCCCCTGGCTGCCGCGTTTCACAGCGCTACACCTGCGGCAGCGTCTTTATGCGACGACGCCAAGATCAGCCACCACGTCCGTCCATCAGACACTCGACTGGTCGGCCGCCGCGGATGCTTCACGTGAAACACTGGGCAACCGCAACCGGCTCAAACCCCGGCAGGCGCTCCGACACGCTCGCCTATGGCCATCGCCACGTCGCCGATCCGGCAGGCATAGCCCCACTCGTTGTCGTACCAGGCCGCAACCTTCACAAGGTCGCCGCCAATCACCATGGTCGAGCCGGCGTCCACGATGGACGAGCGGGTGTCGCCCTTGAGATCAATCGAGACCAGCGGCTCGTCCGACACGCCCAAAATGCCGTCCAACCGCCCGGCCGCCGCGGCGCGCAGTGCGTCGGTGACCTCGCCCTCGTCCACCGGTCGCTCCAGGTGCGCGACGAACTCAACGATGGAGACGGTGGCCACCGGCACGCGGTAGGCCGCGCCGTGCATGCGCCCGTCCAACTCCGGGATCGCCAGCCCAATCGCGCGAGCGGCGCCGGTGCTGGCCGGCACGATGCTGAGGGCGCTGGCACGAGCTTCGCGCAGATCGCCGATGGCGGTGTCCACCAGGCTCTGCGAGGCCGTGTAGGCGTGGATGGTGGACATGAGCCCTTTGCGCACGCCGAACTCGCGATGCACCACGTCCAATGGCGGCGCCAGGCCGTTGGTGGTGCAGGAGGCGTTGCTGACAACGTAGTGCGCGGCCGGGTCGAACTGGTCGTCGTTGACGCCCAGGACCACGGTGAGGTCGGCATCGCTGGATGGCGCCGAAATCAGGACTCGCTCAGCGCCGCCGTCCAGGTGCGCCGCGGCCCGGGCGCGCTCGGTGCCCACGCCGGTCGACTCTACGACAAGGTCAGCGCCCAGATCACCCCAGGGCATGGTTGCCCAGTCACGGACGGAGTAGTACGGGATCGACGTCCCGCCCACAACCAGCCCGCCGGCCGTGGCCTCCACGCTTTGACCGAAGCGGCCGTAGTTGCTGTCGTACTGCAGCAGATGCGCGGAGGCGCGTAGCTCGGCCAGATCGTTGATCCCGACAACCTCGGCCTGGGGATGGCGCTCCAGCAGCGCCCGCAGGGCCAGGCGTCCGATCCGCCCAAACCCATTGATTCCAATTCGCACGATGGCTCTCCTCGGTGTCATGGCGTAGAGATTGACTGGCCGTCATGGCCGGCCCGACCGCTTCCGATCACCGTCGATTTGCGGCGACGACGGTCGACGTAACTGGCCGTCGCCGCGCGGGCGGGGTATCGGGACGACGCAGCCGGGCGCTGATCTTACGCGACGGGCGTTGGCGTTGGGCGGACGCCGGTTCGTTCGAAGGAGTTGCAGCGGATGCGGACAGTCTCCCAATCGCGGCGTGGCCTAAACTTCACGGTGGCGGGGCGCGTGGCGGCGGCCCCTGAATCAAAAGACTGGAGCGTGCGTGCGATGACCTCTGCAACGCCCGCGTCTCTTCGGCCATGAACCCATGACCACCACGTCGCCGCCCACGTCCGTACCCTCCCTTGCCGCGGTCATGCAACGGGCGGGCGGCGAGAATTTTCCCGTGGCGTCGCGGCTGTTACCCGGTCACCTGCGGCGACACCTGCACAACATCTACGGCTTCGCGCGCCTAACCGATCAACTTGGCGACTACGCCGAAGGGGACCGGCTGGCGTTGCTGGACTGGCTGGATGGCGAGGTCGACGCGGTCTATTGCGGCGGCTTGCCCAGCCATGACGTGATGCGGCGCATCGTGCCCACGGTGCTGCGGTACTCGATTCCGGAGGCGCCCTTCCGGGCGCTCATCAACGCCAACCGCCAGGACCAACGCGTCACGCGCTACGCGACCTACGAGGAACTGGCCGCCTACTGCGCACTCTCCGCCGACCCCGTCGGCCACCTGGTGCTCTACGTCTTCGAGGCGGCGACGCCGGAGCGGTTCTGGCTTTCGGACCTGATCTGCACGGCCTTGCAACTGACCGAGCATTGGCAGGACGTGGCCGAGGACTACCAGATGGACCGGGTGTACCTGCCGCTGGAGGACCTGGACCGCTTCGACTGCTCGGTCGACACGATCGCCCAGCGCCAGCCGACCAGCGAGTTTCGGGCGTTGATGCAGTTCGAGGTGGACCGCGCCTGGGACCTGTTCGATGAGGGCGCAACGCTGGTGCGGACGCTGCCCGGCGTGCGCGGCATGGCCATCGCGGCCTTCATCGAGGGCGGGCGGGCGGCCTTGCACGCGATCCGCCTCGCGGACTACAACGTGCTGACCGACAGTCCTCGGCCAAACGCCCGCGCGAAGGCTCGCGCGGCGCTGCGGGTATTGCGACTGGCGCTGGACTGGTAACCGATGGACGCGGCCGCGGCCTACGCCCACTGCGAGCACATCACGCGCACGCAGGCCGGCAACTTCTACTGGGGCATCCGGCTGCTGCCCGGGCCGAAGCGACGGGCGCTCTGCGCCGTCTATGCGCTGGCGCGCGAGATCGACGACATCGGCGACGGCGACCTGCCAACCGAAGCCAAGGCGAACGCGCTGGGCGAGGCCCGAGAACGCCTGGCGGACATCAGTCCGGATGCGGACCAACCCGTGCTCGCCGCCCTTGGGCACGCGTCTCGCCAATTGCCGATTCCGCTGGAGGCCTTCGGCGAACTGATCGATGGCGTGGAGATGGACGTACGAGGCACGGACTACGAGACCTTCGACGACCTGGTGATCTACTGCCGCCGCGTGGCGGGCACCATCGGCCGGCTGTCGCTGGGCGTGTTCGGCGCCGAGAACATGCAGCGGGCGTCCCCCCTGGCCGACGCCCTGGGCGTGGCGCTGCAGCTCACCAACATCCTGCGGGACGTGCGGGAGGACTTTCTGAACGGCCGCATCTACCTGCCGCAGGAGGATCTGCGCCGCTTCGACTGCACGCTGGACCCGGACGCTCCGCCCGCGCAAAGGTTTCCGGAGATGATTCGCTTCCAGACCGGCCGCGCCGCCGAGTGGTTCGACGAGGGCCTGCGGCTGCGGCCGATGCTGGACCCGCGCAGTTCCGCCTGCGCCGGGGCAATGGCGGGCATCTACCGGCGACTGCTGCGGCGCATCGAACGCGACCCGGCCGCCGTCTTGCGCGGCCGGGTGGCGCTGCCGGCCTGGGAGAAGGCGCTGGTCGCCGCGCAAAGCCTGGCGGGCGGGTGAGCGGCTCGCCGGTCGTGGTGGCTGGCGGCGGGCTGGCCGGGATCAGCGCGGCCCTGGCGCTGGCGGACGCGGGCCTGCGGGTCACACTGCTGGAAGCGCGCGGACGCCTGGGCGGGGCCACCTACTCATTTCAGCGCGACGGGCTCTGGCTCGACAACGGCCAGCACGTCTTTCTACGTTGCTGCACGGCCTATCGAGCGTTCATCGAGCGCATCGGGTCCGGCGACCTGGTAACGCTCCAACGCCGGCTCGACATCCCCGTGATTCACCCAGACCGCGGGGTCAGCCGGCTGGCTCGCTCAGATCTGCCGGCGCCCCTGCACCTGGGACCGCGCCTGGCGGCCTACCGGCACCTCAGCCGTTGGGACAAGCTGCGCATCGCGCGCACGGCGGCGGCGCTGGCGCGGTTGGACCTCGGCGACCGCAGCCTGGACCAGCAGACCTTCGGCGGCTGGCTGCGCAAGTTCGGCACGTCGCCGCGAGCGCTGGAAGCGCTCTGGGACCTGATCGTCCTCCCCACCTTGAATCTGACCTCCGACGAGGCCTCGCTCTGGCAGAGCGCCATGGTGTTCCAGGTTGGGCTGCTGACCGACGCGCCGGCCGCGGACCTCGGCTACACCACGGTGCCGCTGGGCGAGGCGCACGGCGCCCGAGCGGCGGCCGCGCTGGCGGCGGCCGGCGTCGACGTGCGACTCAACGCCGCGGTATCCGGTATCGAGCGGCGGGATGGTGCGGATGTCCATGTGCGGGTAGGCGGTGAGTGCCTCCGGGCGTCGGCCCTGGTCCTGGCCGTCCCGCACGAACCGGCGGCCCGACTGGTGCCGACCGAGATTCATGCGAACGCAGAGAGCTTCGCCCACCTGGGGCACAGCCCGATCGTCAACCTGCACGTGATCTACGACCAGCCCGTCATGGACCACGCCTTCGCCGCCGGCGTGGGCACGCCGGTGCAGTGGGTGTTTGACCGCAGCGCCGCGGCGGGTTTGACTATGGGCCAGTGTCTGGCCGTTTCGCTTTCGGGCGCCACGGCGTACGCCGCGCGCCCGACGGAGGAGTTGCGCGCGATGTTCGTTCCTGAACTCGCGCGGCTGTTCCCCAGGGCTGCCGAGGCGCGCGTGACCGCGTTCTACGTCACTCGAGAGCACGGCGCTACCTTCCGACCATCTCCCGGCACGCTGCGGCTGCGTCCGCGCGCGACCACGTCCGACCCGCGCATCGCCCTGGCCGGCGCGTGGACCGATACCGGCTGGCCGGCCACGATGGAAGGCGCGGTGCGCAGCGGCCGCCAGGCGGCCCGTAGCCTGCTGCTGGCCCTCGGCCGCGAACGGGATCTGCCGACGGCCGCATGAGCGTTGAAGTCTCCGCGCGCCCGAACGCGCTGGCCAGCGCCATCGAACGGGCGCGTCGCCACCTCATTGGCCTGCAGCACCCCGAGGGCTGGTGGAAGGGCGAGCTGGAAAGCAACGTCACCATCGAGGCCGAGGACCTGTTCCTACGGCGCTTCCTGGGCATCCTGGATGCCGGGACAACCGAGCGAACCGCGCGCTGGATTCGCTCGCGTCGACAGCCCGACGGGACCTGGGCCAACTTTCACGGCGGGCCGCCCGACCTGCACACCACCACCGAGGCCTACGTGGCGCTGCGGCTGGCCGGCGACCAGCCCGACGACGCGCTCATGCAACAGACCGCCGCCTGGATCCGGGAGCAGGGCGGCGTGGAGGCAACCCGCACGTTCACGCGCTTCTGGCTTGCGCTCAACGGCTGGTGGTCGTGGGACGACGTGCCGGCCATGCCGCCGGAGGTCATGCTGCTGCCGCCCTGGTGGCCGCTGAACATCTACGACTTCGCCTGCTGGGCGCGCCAGACCTACGTGGCGCTGACGATCGTCCGCTCCCATGAGCCCGTGTGCCCCGCGCCATTTCCGATTGACGAAATCCGTACGTACCGCGCGCCGCAGATGGACCAATCGCTCCGGAGCTGGACGGGGATCTTCAACCAGGTCGACCGATTGTTGCGCTGGTACCAGAAGCGTCCAATTGGCTGGTTGCGCAAGGCCGCGCTGAGCCGCGCCGAAGCCTGGATCGTGCGGCGACAGGAGCGTGATGGGTCCTGGGGCGGCATCCAGCCGGCGTGGGTCAACTCGATCATTGCGCTGACGCTGCGCGGCTATGCGTTGGACCATCCGATGATCGCGCGGGCCCTGGATGGACTTGACACGTTCACCATTGACGATGGGCACACGCGTCGCCTGGAAGCCTGCCAGTCACCGGTATGGGACACCGCAATGGCCATCGAGGCGCTCACCGACTCCGGCACGCCGGGCGACGATGCCCGGCTCGTTCAAGCGGCGGACTGGCTCCTGGACCAGGAAATCCGCGTGCAAGGGGATTGGAGCGTCCGCCGGCCCCACCTCGCGCCGGGCGGCTGGGCCTTCGAGTTCGCCAACGACAATTATCCCGACGTGGATGACACCGCCGAAGTGGGGCTGGCGCTGCGGCGGGTCGTTCATCCCGATCCCGACCGTGTCGACGCCGCCCTGGTCCGCGCTCGGGGTTGGCTGGAAGGCATGCAATCGCGCAACGGTGGCTGGGGCGCCTTTGACGCCGACAACACCAACACGCTGTGCCGCCAGCCTTCGTTTCGCGACTTCGGCGAGGTCATCGACCCGCCGGCGGCGGACGTGTCCGCACGTGCGCTGCACTTCTTGGCGCAGGAAGACGCCCTGGACACCGAAACGGGGCGACGAGGACTGGCCTGGGTGCGAGCCGAGCAGGAAACCGACGGCTCGTGGTTCGGCCGCTGGGGCGCCAATCACATCTACGGGATAAGCGTCGTAGTTCCGGCGCTGGTTGCCGCCGGTACATCAACCGAGGATCCCGCGCTCCGTCGAGCCGTGGCCTGGCTGGAAGCCCACCAGAACGCCGACGGCGGCTGGGGCGAGGACTTGCGCTCGTACAGCGACCCGGCCTGGATCGGTCGCGGCGCCAGCACCGCCTCCCAGACCGCCTGGGCCCTGCTGGCCCTGCTGGAGGCGGACGACGAATCGCCGGCCATCCAACCCGGCATCGAGTTCCTGGTTCGCACCCAACGCGAAGACGGGAACTGGAACGAAGACCTCTACACCGGCACCGGCTTCCCGGGCGCCTTCTACATCAACTATCACCTCTATCGGCTGCTATTTCCGTTAATGGCACTCGGGCGGTACGCCAGGAAAGCGGGGCGGGACGAGGACGGCATGTGACAGCGTCACCGCGCCGGAGACCCAGTTCAGAGATCAAGTTGGCGTCGCGAATCGCCCGTAAGCTAGTGGCATGAGCAACGTTCAATCCCTGCACACCAGATGGCTCCGCGATCCGGCCTATCGAGAGGCCTATGCTGAACTCGCGCCAGGATTCCGGCTTGCCCGGGCCCTGATCGAGGCGCGTGTCAACGCGGGACTGACCCAGGCGCAGATGGCCGAACGCATGCAGACCACCCAGTCGGTCGTGGCCCGTCTCGAGAGCGGCCGCGCGCATCCGTCCACCCGCACCCTTGAAAAGTTCGCAGAGGCCGCCGGCACCCAACTCAAGATCAGCTTCGAGCCGATGGAAGGCACGGCTTGATTCGAGCGCGCATGGGAACCAAAGACCGGACCGGCAATTGACCTGCGCTGGGTTGCCGCCTGACGCTCAGTTCCCGACGGCCGATGAGCCAGCCGGTAATCTGGGCAATTCGCGCGGGAGCGAACGTCCGCGGGCGGTATCCGAGTGCCGCGCCCGGCGCCGCGACGAACAGATCACGGCCAAGCTGGACGACGTCTATCGTCGGCACCCGAGCGGGCTGGATCCGAGGTTGCGCTGGATACAGGGACGCAGCCTCTCAGCGGCCGAGTGGTAGCCGGGCTTTCCGGCGCCTAGCCACAACTCCGAATCTCATCCGCCAGCAGGGTCGTTGACAGGTCCGCGCAGCATCCGGCGTTGGCGTCAATTCGTTTAGCCCGATTCTGTCGAGAGGTCCTTGTGCTCCTCGGCCAATAGGTCTCTGGACGCCCGCTGGCTCCCGTCGTAGGTTTGGCGGCCGCCGCTCGAAGGTGAACGGTTTTTCATGGGCGTTCCGCTGCGTCAGAGCCTGGCGGTGGGGTGGTACCTGTTCCGTCAGCGGCTGCAGGGGCGGGACAAGTTCCCGCTGATCGTGGAACTCGAGCCGCTCTACGCCTGCAACCTGGCCTGCGAGGGCTGCGGCAAGATCCAGCACCCCACCGAAACGCTGCGACGGCGCATGCCGGTGGAGCAGGCGGTGGCGGCGATCGAGGAGAGCGGCGCGCCGATGGTCTCCATCGCCGGCGGCGAGCCGCTGATCCACCCCGAGATCGACCGCATCGCCGAGGAACTGGTGCGCCGGCGCAAGTTCGTGTATCTGTGCACCAACGCAATCATGCTGGAGCAGAAGCTGCACCTGTTCACGCCCTCGCCCTACTTCGCCTTCGCCATACACCTTGACGGCCTTCAGGAGCGGCACGACCAGTCCGTGGCTCGCGAGGGCGTGTTTGAGGTGGCTGTCGCGGCCATCAAGGCGGCGCAAAGGGCCGGCTTTCGGGTCACAACGAACACGACGTTCTTCACCCACGATTCAGCCAAGGACGTGCGGGCGGTGCTGGACTTCCTGAACGACGAGTTGGAAGTCGACAGCATGATGATCTCGCCGGGCTACGCCTACGAGAAGGCGCCCGACCAGGACCACTTTCTTCCCGTGGATCGAACGCGCGCCGTCTTCAGCGAGGCCTTTGCCGACGGGCGGCGCGATCGCTGGCGCCTGAACCACAGCCCGAGGTTCCTGGACTTCCTCGAAGGCAAGGTCGACTACCAGTGCACCGCCTGGGGAATCCCCAGCTACTCGATCTTCGGCTGGCAGCGGCCCTGCTACCTGATGGCCGACGGCTATGCGGCGTCGTACGCGGAGTTGCTGGAAACGACGGACTGGGAAGCCTATGGCCGCGGCAGGGACCCTCGCTGCGCCAACTGCATGGCGCACTGCGGATATGAGCCGACGGCGGTGCTGGATACGGCGTCGTCAGCCAGGGAGTCGGTTCGCGCCCTCGCCGGCGCGCTGCGCTAGCGCGCCCGCCTAGCCAAACCAACGCTCCAGGCGTCCGTACAACCCTGGCAGCGTGGACTGCAGCCAGATCGGAATCCGCAGCCAGCCTGGAACCACGACCTCCGACCGATCTCGGGCTATGGCCCGCATGATGGCCCGCGCCACGCGCTCCGGCGGCAGAGGCCGCGGCCAGCCCCGGTCGTAGGGCGCGCCCCGACGTTCGAAGAAGGACGTCTGCACGACACCGGGAATCACCACAGTCACACCAACGCCAGTTCCCGCCAGTTCCGCATCCAGGGCCCGGCTGAACACCGCCAACGCGCCCTTGGTCGCGCTGTAGACCGTCTCGTTCGGTACACCCAGGCGACCCGCGATCGAGGCCACATTCACCACGCGACCGCGACCGCGTTGCCGCATACCGGGCAGCACCGCCTTCGCCAGCGCAATCGGAGCGCGCACGTTCACATCCAGCAGCCGGTCGATGTCCCTCGCGCTGTGCTCGGCCAGCGGCGCGAAGCGTCCGGACCCGGCGCAGTTCACCAGGATGTCGACCGGCGGAAGGTCCGGCAGCGAGTGTTCGACGAAGTGCTGCAACTCATCCGCGGGCTCAAGGTCTACTGGCAGCATGGTGATGCCGTTGGTTTCGGCGAGCGAGCGAAGGGCCGGCACGTCCCGGCCAAGTCCGACGACCTGGGCGCCGGCTTGGCTCAGGGCGATAGCCACGGCGCGTCCGATCCCGCTGCTGGCGCCCGTAACGAGGGCGGTGGAACCGGCGATATTCATGCCAGATCGACGTCAGGCAGCTCGTGGGACGGGGGCGCAAGTATTGCGCGAATCACCGTCTAACGGGCACTATCGAAGAACACCCGCGGCTCGGGTGTTTGCAAAGGGGGAGTGTGGTGGACCGCATGCTTGATCGGATTGCGGATCCATCGGATCTGCGTGCAATGACGGACGCGGAGCTCGACCGCCTGGGCGACGAGATTCGCCAGGTCATCATTGAAACGGTCGACGCGAACGGCGGCCACTTGGCCAGCAATCTCGGTGTGGTCGAGATCACCCTGGCGCTGCACCGTGTGCTCGAGAGTCCCAGCGACAAAATCGTCTGGGACACCAGTAATCAGACCTACCCGCACAAGCTGGTGACGGGCCGCGCCAACGACTTCCCAACGCTGCGGCAGCCCGGCGGCCTGTCCGGGTTCGCCGCGCGCGAAGAGAGCCCGCACGACGTGATGGGGGCCGGGCATGCCGGTACGGGCGTGTCGGCGGGTGTTGGGATTGCCGTCGCCGCCCAGCTTCGAGACGAAGCGTCAGCCACAGTCGCCGTTATCGGCGATGGATCCTTTACGTCAGGCGTGGTCTTTGAAGCCCTCAACCAGGCCGGCGACCTTGGGCTGCCGTTCGTCGTGCTCCTCAACGACAACGGCATGTCGATCTCGCCCAACGTCGGAGCGCTAAGCCGCAACATGGGTCGTGGACGCCACACCTGGCAGCCGGGCGACCCCGACGCCCAGGCACGCTTTACCGCAACGCAGATGGCTTCGAATCCGACCGAACCCTACGCCGACGCGGCCGACTTCTGCGCGGCGTTCGGATTCGAATACGTCGGACCGGTGGACGGCCATGACCGACCGGAACTGGAAAACGTCATTCGCACCGCCGTCGAACGCCGGCGGCCCGTGCTGATCCACGCCTTCACGCGCAAGGGCAAGGGTCTGCCGGCGGCCGAAGACGATCCGGTCACGCTGCACCAACCCGGCACCGCGCAGGCGGTTGGGGCCGCCAACGCCACCAGCTATAGCAAGGTATTGGCCCGCACGCTGACCGACCTGGCCCGCGAGGATGACCGCATCGTGACCATCAGCGCGGCGATGTGCGAGGGCACCGCCCTGGCCGACATGCAGCGCGAGCTGCCGGAGCGGGTCTTTGATGTCGGCATCGCCGAGGGCCACGCCGTGGCCATGGCGGCCGGCCTGGCCACCCAGGGGCTGCGGCCCGTGGTCTGCATCTACAGTACCTTCCTGCAGCGGGCCTTCGACCAGATCGTGCATGACGTTGCGATCCAGAACCTGCCGGTGATCCTGGGCGTGGACCGCGCGGGAATCGTTGGCGACGATGGGCGTACGCACCACGGCGTGCTGGACTTGGCCTATTTGCGGGCGATTCCCAATTTCGTCGTGGCGGCGCCCAAAGACGAGGACGAGCTGCGCCACCTGTTCCGCACGGCGCTGGCCAGCGATCGGCCGTTCGCGGTCCGCTATTCGCGAGGCTCCGGCGTCGGAGTTCCGCTGTCAGGCCCCCCACGCGTCTTGCCCATCGGCCGATCCGAGATGCTGCGCGATGGGTCGGATCTCGCCATCATTGCCCTGGGGTGGGGCGTGGCCCCCGCTCTCGAAGCTGCCGAGCGGCTCGAACAGCTGGGCGTGCAGGCCGCGGTCGTCAACGCCCGCTTCGTGAAGCCACTGGACCGAGAGCTGATCTGCGAGCTTGCCGCGCGCACCCGGTCCGTCATCACGGTCGAAGATCACAACTTGATGGGTGGCTTCGGCAGCGCCGTCGTCGAGTTGCTGGCCGACAACGATCTGGGCGACGTGCAGGTTCGCCGGATCGCCATGCCCGACATGTTCCACGAGCACGGGCCGGCCGACAGCATTCGGGCCGCGCACGGCGTCAGTGCGTCCGGCATCGTGGATGCGGCCTGCGCCCTCACCGACCATGCCGTCGCGGTTCGCATCGACGCGGGACGACTGATCGTCGGATCGTGAGACGGGACCGCTGAGCACGCGGCCGTCGGCGACAATTCCGGCGCCAGCGGTTCTCGACCGCTATCGCGAGCGCATCGACGCGGAACTCCACCGCGCCGTCGCAGGGCCCAACCTCCCCCTGTACACCATGGCCCGCTATCAGCTGGGCCAAGTCAACGCTGACGGATCCCCCGCCACCACCGACCGGGGCAAGGCCGTCCGCCCCACGCTGTGCCTGCTCATGTGCGAGGCGCTGGGCGGCGATCTGGAGGCGGCGCTCCCGGCGGCGGCCGGGCTGGAACTCCTGCACAACTTCACGTTGGTCCATGACGACGTGATGGATGACGATGAGACGCGCCGGCACCGTCCAACCGTCTGGGTGGTCTGGGGACGCGCGCAAGCCATCGACGCCGGCGACCTTCTCCACGTGCTGGCGACGCTCAGCGTGCTGCGGAGCGGAGGCAACAACACCTCGCCGACGCTGGCCAAGGACGCCGCCGAAGTGGTCACGGAGGGATGCCGCCGGGTAACCGAAGGTCAGCACCTGGACATCGCGTTCGAGACGGCCCCGAACGTCGGCGTGGCCGACTACCTGGACATGATTGCCCGCAAGTCGGCGGCATTGCTCGCCGTAGCTTTTGAACTCGGGGCCATCTTTGCCGGCAACGACCCGGCCACGCGGGACGCCTGCCGCGCCTACGGCCGGGAGCTGGGCATCGTCTTCCAAATCCGCGACGACGTGTTGGGCATCTGGGGCGATCCCACGGTTACCGGGAAACCGGTGGGGGCGGACATTCAGAAGCGGAAGAAGACCCTACCCGTCATTCACGCACTCGAATCGTCCGCAGGACCTGACCGGGCCCGCCTCCGTTCCATGTTCAGCGACGACAGCAGACCGCCCGACGTGAAATCAACCATGGAGATTCTGGAACGGGCCGGGTCTCGAAACTTCACGGAGGAACAGATTCGCAAACACGGGAACCTGGCCAGCCAGGCGCTGGCGCGGCTCCCCGTGAACGCGTGGGGTCGCCGCAACCTGGAGGCGGTGGCAACCTACATCGCAGCACGCGACCGCTAGGTCAACAGCGGGACTCGTGCGAGGGGCTCGTGCCCCTCGTTAGTAACGTGCCGCGGCCAGCGGCGTCGGCGTCTTCTGCGAGGCTTCCTCGTACAATTGCACCAGTGCATCGGCGAGAGTCTTCGAGTCGTGGTGGCGCGGATCGTTGTGGTCAACCACGTCGGCCATCACGGCCTGCACGCCCGTTTCCAGCAACTCAACCTGCACTGCCGGGTCACATTCAACGATCCGCGACCCGCTGCCCGGCTGCACGCCGAGGTTGGTGTTGTTGTTGACCAGCGTGTACTGAAAGAGGCCCGGCCCGACGTTTGAGGTAAGCGAGGTCACGTGGTCAGCCAGGCTGTAGCCGTCGGTTTCCCCAGGTTCAGTGGCGACATTGCAGACATAGACCTTCACCGCGTTTGACGCGCGCACCGCGGCGGCGATGTCGCCGACGAGCAAATTGGGCAACACGCTGGTGTGCACACTTCCCGGCCCCAGCACAATCATGTCGGCGGCAAGCAATTCCTTGACCGCTTCCTCGTTGGCCGCCACATAGCGGGGCTCGATCAGGACCCGGCGAATCGGCTTGCCGGCGGAGCGAATGCGCGATTCGCCGCGCACGATGGACCCATCGGTCATCTGGGCCGCCAATCGCACATCGGTGAGGGTGGACGGCAGGATGCGCCCGCGTATCCGAAGCACCCCGCTCAAGTCGTTGACGCCGCGCTCGAAGTTGCCCTGGTTCAGATCGGTCATGGCGGCTATCAGCAGGTTCCCCAGACTGTGCCCCTGCAACCCCTGACCGCGGCTGAAGCGGTATTCCATGACGTCCTGCATCAGCGACTCGGAATCGGCGAGCGCGGCCAGGCACTGGCGGATGTCTCCAGGGGGCATTAGGCCCAACTCCTCGCGCAAACGCCCGGAACTCCCACCGTCGTCGGCCACCGTCACTACGGCCGTTATGTTGTTGGTGTAGCCCTTCAGACCGCGCAGCAACACACCCAAACCGGTTCCGCCGCCAATGGCGACGACCCGCGGTCCGCGTTGCAGGCGCCTGTTCTGATACAGAATCTCCGCGAGGTCATCCTTTGGATCCACCACGACCGATAGAACGCTGCGACCGAGCAGGAATGCGCCCGAGGCCGCGATGACCAGGCCCAGCGCACCCACGGTCAGTTCGCGCACGGGGTGGGCCAGGAACTGAAGGGTGACGTAGTAGACCACCGTCCCCGCCGGTCCGGGAATATCGATCGTGCGATAGACGAAAGCCAGGAACATGGCCATGGCCAGCGCCAGGACGACAGTCCCGAGAAAGATCAGCAGCAGATAGCGTTTGACGCCGATTCCAAGCGTCAGCCAGCGGCGGGAGCGCATCTAAAAGCCGTGACGTCCGAAACTCATGCCAAGATTGGCCCGCCGTGTGCGCGGATACCAAGACGAGCCAAGTGCGTGACTGAAGCCGTAAGGCATTGGCCGAAAGTATATCCCCGCGTGGCGGCATGCGGACCGGCGGGGCACCGTGCCTGAGGCCGCAGACATCCGCATCATCGCCATGGACCTGGACGGCACGCTCGTCAAGGGCCAGCAGGGCATTACGCCGCGTGTTCGCCGGGCGATCGACGATGTACGCGCCGCAGGGATCGAAATCACCATCGCCACGGGACGAATGTTCCGCTCGGCCCGGCGCTTTGCCGCCGACCTGCAGGTCACGTTGCCGATCATTTGCTACCAGGGATCGCTGGTTCGGGACGCGGTCAGCGGAATCACCTACCAGCACGAGGTGCTGCCGACAGGGCCGGCGCGGGCGGCCGTAGAGTTTGCCCGCGCGCGCGGCCTGCACGTCAACGCCTACATCGACGATGAGTTGTACATGGAAGCCGACACGCCCGAGGGACGCTTCTACGCCGCCAGTTCCAACGTTCCCATCACCTTCGTCGATGATCTGGCTGTGGCCGTAACCGCCGGCAGCACCAAGCTGGTGTTCGTGATGGACGAAGACCGTGTGCTGGACGCGGTCGCCGACATGGATGGCCGCTTCGGCCCAGCCGTCCAGGCCACCCGATCCCATCCGCGCTTCGCCGAAGTCGTCCGACGCGACGTCAACAAAGGTACGGCGCTCGCGCGTGTCGCCAGCGTCGCCGACGTGCCCCTTGAGCAGACGATGGGGATTGGCGACAACCTGAACGACCTCGATCTGGTTCGAGCTGCGGGCATCGGCGTGGCCATGGGCGACGGTGATCCGCGCGTGTTGGCGGCCGCCGACTGGATTACCGGCAGCTACGAGGACGACGGCGTGGCCCAGGCGATCGAGCGACTGCTCAACGGACAGGCCACCCGCCAGGGCTAGCCACCGGGGCCGGCTTCTTTCAGGCCGATGGCGTGAGCAGCGAGTCCGCTTCCTGCTCGGCCGTGTCCGATGGCGGTACCAGCGGCAGGTCAATGATCATCTCAGTACCCTCGCCTTCCTCGACGTCAACCCTGATGTGCCCGCCGTGCTGGCGCACGATGTCGCTGCACATGGCAAGGCCGAGCCCGGTGCCCTGACCCGTCGGCTTGGTCGTAAAAAACGGGTTGAAGATCTTTTCCACAACCTCCGGTGGCATGCCGCCGCCGTTGTCGCGGATGCGGACTTCAATGTGGTCCTCATGCCGCCGTGTGGCAAGCCAAACGATCGGCATGAACGGTTCCTGCCCGTCCTCCGCCTTGGCCGCTTCGCGGCGCTCGTCGGTCGCGTAGCAGGAATTGGCCACCATGTTCAGGAAGACGCGGCCCAAATCCTGAGACACGACGTTGAGCTCCCCAACGGCCTCGTCAAAGTCCCGCTCGATACTGAGTTGGAAGTTCTGATCGGTGCCCCGCGCGCTGTGGTAGGCCAACCGGGCGTACTCGTCCACCAGCTGGTTGATGTCGGTGGACGATCGGTCGCCGGAGCCGCGGCCCATCGACAGCATGTCTTGCACGATCCGGTTGGCGCGATCCCCGTGCGATCGAATGCGCTGCAGGTTGTCGGTCAGGTCCTGGGAGACCTCCTCGATAATCTCGCGGTCCGCCTCCGGCAGGCTGTCGCCGCTTTCTTCCAAGACCTCCTGGAACTCCTCCAGGAGCTCTTCCGAGGCCTCGGCGAAGTTCTTCACGAAGTTGAGCGGATTGCGAATCTCGTGGGCCACGCCGGCGGTCAACTCGCCCAGCGCCGCTAGCTTCTCGCGCATCACGATCTGATCCTGGGCCTTTTGCAGGTCGCCCAACACGCTCTCCAGCTGCTCGTTCTTGTCCTGCAGTTCCGTCGCCAGTTTTTCGACCAGGTTCAGGCGCTGAACTTCCAGCGCGTGACGGCGAAAGACCTCCAGGGCCGCGGCCATATCGGCCACCTCGTCGCGGCCGCTCATCTCGACACGCGTCTCCAAATCGCCGCCGGCCATTTGGAGCATCCAGTCGGACAGCATCTGCAGCCGCCGCAACAGGAACCGGCCAACGAAGAGCCAGGCAATCAGGAGCGCGCCGCCAATGCTGATGGCGCCGATGACCAGCAACAGGAAGCGTCCAGTGGCGATCGTGTCGGTCGAACTCTGGGTCGCCTCATCCGCGCTGGCACGGGCCGCGCTCACGAGGCCGTCGACCTCGGCCAGCAGTTCGACGGCCTGGGCGCGGTTCCCGTCCAGCAGATCCTGCTGGCGTTCCAGCAGCGTCAGCTCCTGTTCAAGCACATCGAAGCCACTGGGATCGCCCGTGCCAACTTCGAAGAGTCGATCGAACAAGGGGACCAGATCGGCGTGGAATGGGGACGCGGCCAGCCCGTTGAGATTCCGCTCGATGCGGCGACTGGAGGCCTCGAACCGCTCGCGCAACGGCTCGATGAGCGCGGGACTGGACAAGGTGAACGCACTGGCCAGCAGCTGAGTCGCGATGTTGACGTCCGACTGCAACTCCGCCAGGCGCCGGTAGAGATTGAGTTCGGACTCGGAGAAGTACACCCGGCGCATCGGCGGTTCTTCCTCCAACGTCCGGAAGCCCGTCATCGTGTAGAACAGCTGGTCGTCGAGAGCGGGGACGATCACACCCTCCAGGCTGCTCCGCAGATCTTCCAGTTCAATGCGGAGGGCCTGCCGCCTCGCGTTCAACTCGAAGAGATCGAACCGCTCGCGCCTGATGGTGTCGATGTTGGATAGCAGGGTGTCGGCAAAGCGTCGCAGGCGCTGAGTTCGCTCCGGGTCGGCGCTGCTGCGATTCAGGACCGTAAACAGAACCTCAAGATCCTGGCGCGAACTCTCGATGCTCTGGGCCAGGTCATTCACTTCGGCCACATCGGCGGCCGCCGCCAGTCGAGGCGCGGCCGCCACCAGTGTGCTGCTGTATTGAGCCACGCCAAAGGCGGCGGCCAATTCCGGCACGCTGCCTTCGTTGACCCGGCTCTGCGCCTCTCCGACCCGCGTGAACGATGCCAGCCCAACGACGCTGGCGGCCATCGTCAGCGCAACGGCGCCGCCAATGCCGAGATACAACTGCGTGGACAGCCGATACCGCGCTTCCAGCAGGCGCTTCAATCGGTCCAGCACGCTCACCTGCCCGACAAGCTGCTGACGGAACGGTAGCGACCATCGGCGCCGATCACCGTCAGGAACACTGCGTCCGATCCTTGGTTGTCCGCGCTCTCAAATCGCAGCTTGAAGCCATCGATCTCCTCCGCACTGCGCAAGCTGTTCAGAAAGCAGTCACGGCTCAGGTCGGCTCCGCACCGCTCCAGGCCCAGGATGGTCAGGCGGCCGGCCAGATACCCCTCAAAGGAGACAAAACCCGGCACGGCGTCCGAATCAAATGCGGCCAGCGCGCGATGGTAGGCCTGCACCACCGGCAGC
The DNA here is from genome assembly GCA_011523785.1 of Chloroflexota bacterium. Lineage (GTDB taxonomy): Bacteria > Chloroflexota > UBA11872 > UBA11872 > UBA11872 > UBA11872. The sequence continues at coordinate 24,243 of WTFW01000137.1, forward strand.
GATGTGTCCGTGGGAAAGGGCACGACCTGCGTGACGAAAACGCCGGCCCCTTCCGGCCCAAGTTCCTGGGCCAGCGCGTTGCTGCCAACAAAGGAAATGGTCATGAATACGGGAATGAACCCCAGGTGCCGCGACCACGCCACCAGGGCGGCCACCGGTTCATAGGCGCCGACCATGATCACGGCTTCCGGCTGACCTTCACGTAAGTCCAGCAGCGCGGTCTTCACGGCCGTGGTGTTGCGCGGATACACGCCAACCGCGGCCAGCGTCATACCCCGGCGCTCGAGGGCGGCCTGCACGCCGTTATAGCCGGCCCGCCCGTAGGAATCGTCCTGGTACAGCAAGGCGATACGCGTGATTCCCAGGTCCTTCGTCAGGCGATCCACCATCTCCTCGGTTTCCTGGTTGTACGAAGCCCGCAGATTGACCACCACGTTGTGGAGATCCTCGCCGCGCAGGAACCCCGCGCCGGTAAATGGCGCCAGGTACGGCGTATTTGCTTCCACGGCAACCGGCACGGCGGAGCGCGAGGTCGGCGTACCCACGGCGCCGATCAGGGCAAAGACGTTCTCTTGCTCAATGAGTTGCTTGGTATTCGTCACGGCCGCCTCGGGTTCGTAGGCGTCGTCAAGCGTGGTCAGTTCCAGGCGGCGTCCGTGCACGCCCCCCGCCTGATTCGCCTCCTCGAACGCGGCTTGGATGCCGAGTCGCATGTTCAGGCCCAACTCGCTGGCCGGACCGCTGAACGCGGCCGACTGGCCGAACAACACGCGCTCGGCGGAGACGCCGGGCGCGCCCGTGGGCGTCTGGGGGCTCGAGACGGCGACGGGTTCCACCGTGGCTGTGGCCACGGGCGGTTGGCCGTCTGTGGCTGTAGTAGCACCGCCGGCTGCCAGAACGGCCCACAGCACAATACTGAGGGCGACCAGCCCTCCGAGCCCCAGCACGACCAGCCACGCTCTGGGCGTCGCGGCGATCTGGTTCATTCCGCCCGGTAAGCGACGAGCGTCAGGTGGTTGCGGCCTTCTTCCCGCCGGTAGGTCAATTCATCCATCAGCTTCCGCACCAGGAACACGCCCAGGCCGCCGATCGGCCGCTCCTCCATCGGCGCGTTCACGTCGGGAACGGGAGCGTCGGTCAGCGGGTCGAACGGTTTACCGTCGTCCACCATCTCGATCGTCAGTGCATCCTCGGTGGAGCTAAATGTGAACGAGATGTCGTGCAGCCCGCCGTCGTGGCCGTGGTTGATGGTGTTAATCGCCAACTCTTCCAGCACCAGGTTGACCTTGCCCACCAGGGCCGGCGACCAGTTGTCCTCCTCGCCCAGGTTCTCCACGGCCTCCGTCAGCCGGTTCAGCTCGTCCAGTCTCGTTTCGATCGTCAGGGTGCGCGTGAGACCCATTACCCGTCTCCCGTACGGCGAAAGGTCAGGCAGGTAATGTCGTCCGACGCCGGGTTGTCGCCCACGAACTCGCTCACGGCGTCAAACACAACGTCGTTGGCAGCCTCCGCATCGCTCCCCGGGTCAGCCGCCAGCGCCGTGCGCAGCCGCTCCAGGCCAAACTGCTCCTCGGTGCTGTCCATGGCTTCGCTGACGCCATCGGTATACAGCACGATGGTGTCGCCCGGCTCCAGGAACACGCTGTTCTGCCGATATTCCAGGTCGGGCAACAGGCCCAAGGCAATGCCACCCGTCAGCGGAAGGTTCGTTGAACTGCCGTCGGGCTTCACCAGCAGCGGCGGGTCGTGCCCGCCGCTCGCGTAGACAAACTCACCGGTGTCCGGGTTGTATTCGGCGTAGAGCACCGTCACGAACATCTCGGTTTCGTTGTCTTCAAAAAGCAGGTTGTTGACCTCGCGCAGCACGTCGCCGGGTCCGCCGGACCCAATCGCGGCGCCTTTGATCAGGGTGCGCGTGGACATCATGAACAGGGCGGCGGGCACTCCCTTGTCCGATACATCGGCGACGGTCATGCCGATGCACTCGTTTTCCAGCGACACGACGTCAAAAAAGTCGCCGCCAACGCTGCGCGCCGGTTCCATATTGGCGAAGATCTGGTAATGCGGGCTCTCTGGAAAATGGGTGGGGAGAATCGACTGCTGCATCTTGCTGGCGACGCTCAACTCGTTCTGCAGGGCCACCAGTTGATCGCGCGACGCCAGGGCCTCCCGCCACTCCATCAGATGTTGCAGCGTCCGGTCGATCGTCACCCGCAGGTCGCGAAAATCAATGGGCTTGGTGACGAAATCAAACGCCCCGCGGTTCATCGCCGTCCTGATGTTCTCCATGTCGCCGTAGGCGGAAACGATGATGGATCGAATGTTGGGGTCGACCTTGGGGATCTGCTGCAGCAGCGTCAGGCCGTCCATCTCCGGCATGTTGATGTCCGACACCACCATGTCGATATCGTCTTCGGCGTGCAGCCGATCCAGGGCTTGGACGCCGTTGCGGGCAAAGACGAACGTGTACTGACCGCGCCGGATATTGCGCCGCATGCGCTGCAGCATCAGCGGTTCCAGGTCCGGCTCGTCATCAACAACCAGGATCTTGTAGGGGGGCTTGACTACCACGATTTCACCCTATCGTTCCCAGCAGGCGGATCGGCGCCCACGGGGGCAAGCGGAATCTTGCTTGTGCAAGCGGCCAGCGCTTCGGCTTGGGTGTCACACACCGGAATGATCTGATCGAATCCGCTGACGTTAAAGACCCGGTGGACTTCTTCGGTGACCGAGCAAATGCCAAGCTCGGCGCCTTGCTGGCGCAGCGATTTGGCCAGGGCCAGCACGACTCGCAGCCCCGCACTGCTGATGTAGTCGAGCTGGCGGCAATCCAGAATCATCGCCGTTTCGCAGGCTTTTCTTACAACCGTCAGGGCCGTCTCGAACCGCCGGATGGTCGTGGCGTCCACGCGCCCTTCCACGGCGACCACGACCACCCCGTCGGGAGTCGCACTTAGCACGGCAAGCTTGACTTGACCGCCGGAAGACGGCGCGCGTCCTTCCACGTCATCGGCGTACAGGCCGTCGGGTTCCATGTGGATCAAAACGGGAGACTCGACCAACGAGTCGGCCGCCGTGGCCGGACGGGACTCCGGCATCCCCTCCGCGGAATCATCGCCTGCCGCCTTATGGCGCATGAGCGCCCGGTGTTCCAGGGCCCGCTCGATCGTGGCGCGCAAATCCTTGAAGTCGATGGGCTTGGTGACGAAGTCGAACGCCCCGCGGTTCATGGCCGACCGGATGTTGTCGATGTCCCCATAGGCCGTAACGATCACTGAGCGTATGTCCGGGTCAACGTCCGGAATCTGCTGCAGCAGGGTCAGCCCGTCCATCTCCGGCATATTGATGTCCGAGAGGACAATGTCGATGTCGTTCTCGCGCAGCCGCTCCAGCGCCTCCACGCCGTTGCGGGCGAAGACAAACTCGAACTGACCCTTGCGGACGCTGCGGCGCATCCGCTGCCGCATCAGGACTTCCAGGTCGGCCTCGTCGTCAACGACCAGGATCTTGGCAGGGGCGTCCAACGCCATGGTCACGCCCAGCGGCTCGCAGAGCGGTCGCCCGCACCGGGCGTCCTGGCCCGAATATCGGTGGCCGCTAGCGCGAACATGCGGCCAGAGCCTCGGCTTGGGAGTCGTGCACGGGAATAATCTGGTCGAATCCGCTCACCTCCAAGACCTTGCGGAGGGACTCCGGCACTGAGCAAACCGTCAGCATGCCGCCTTTCCGCGCCTGGGACTTCGTGAGTCCCAGCAGAACGCGAAGCGCCGCACTGCTGATATACGTAAGGTTCTCGAGATCCAGCACCAGACCCTTCGTACCGGCGTCGGCCACGGTACCCAGCACGCGCTGGAATCTCGGGGCGGTGGAGCCATCCACCCGGCCCTCGATCGCGACGACCATCACCCCATTTCCGGTGACGTTCACCACGTTCACGTTCACTTGGTCTCTCAATTCCTACAGACACTTAACAGAACGCTCCCCGCGGCTGTCCTGGAGCGTTTCGCCCGGTCGCTCGCGGATCGGCCACGTCGCCGTCCGCCACGCACGCCGGGGCTCAGCTCTTGCGGGCGGCGAGCGCTTCGGCCTGGGTGGCGTGAATGGGGATGATTTGGTCGAAGCCGCTGACGCTGAAGATTTCGCGGATCGGGTCCGACAGCGAACAGATAGAAAGCGTGGCTTCCTTGCGCTGCAGGGACTTGGCCGCCAGCAGGATCACGCGCAGCCCCGCGCTGCTGATGTACGTCAGCCGCTCCATGTCCAGAATCACCGCCTGGTCGCTGGCCTCGATCACGGCCTCCAGGGCGCTCTGGAAGTCGCGGGCGTTGGTGCCGTCCACTCGGCCATCCGCCGTCACGACGATGGCGTTGTCGTTCCACGCCCACTCGGTGCTAACGCTCATGGGATTCGTCTCCTTGCCTGCTCCAGCAGTCTCCCACGCTTGGGGGCCGAGTGCACAATCTGATGAGGCAGCGCTTCGCCGGCCCATGTCGCGCAGAGTTCGAGGCCACCGCTGCCCACGGGCCCACTGCCTACCGCAACGCCCACGAAATCATGGCCCGAGACCTGAATCTCAGTATTAGATATCGGCATGGTAGACAGAACGATTTGGCCTTGGGCGGGCGACAGTACCGCCAACATGCGAATAAGTTCGCGTAGCCTAGCAGATACCAGTGCTCGCGGTTGCATGGCAAACCACCATGCTGCGGCATCCTGGCAAGGTACTCGCGGCGGCGTCCATTCGACGGTTCTGGCCGGCCGCGAAATATCATCTGGCATGGCAGAAGCGCCGCTGCCGGTGTGCGACCGGCCAGCGACCATTCGGCGTGCTCAGGAGTTCACTGGCCCACGCCCATGACTGGACTTTCCATCCCGCCTGACGCCGAGTCCCAGGTTGACGAAATGTCGTCGACATGCGCCGTAGCCCGTTGCGCCAGGCTGCTGGCAGCGGGTGGGGTTGCCGCAATCCCAACGGACACCCTGTATGGACTGGCCGCCAGTATCCGCGCCCCCGAGGCTGTAGCGCGCATCCTTGGCATCAAGACCCGAGACCCCGGCGCCGGCATCCCGGTACTTGTCGAAAGCGCGGCGCAGGCCGGCGAGATCGCCGACCTGTCGCCCGAGGCGCGTCGCCTTGCCCGCGCCTTCTGGCCTGGCGCCGTAACACTGGTGCTGCCCGCCCGCTCGGGTGTCGATCGGCGGCTGCTTGGTCCTGGCGGAACGGTCGGCGTACGCGTTCCGGCTTCCGGCATCGTCCGCGATCTGATTCGCCTCGTCGGGGCGCCACTTACCGGCACCAGCGCCAACCTGCACAATCAGCCGCCGCCCATGACCGCCCAGGCAGCCGCGGACGCAGTCGGGCACGTGGTGGACCTGGTACTGGACGGCGGACCAGGCGCTGGCGCGCCCTCCACCGTAATCGACCTGGCGCAAGATCCTCCGCTTATCCTGCGTAACGGCGCCGTGGACGCGCCGACCATTCAGGCTGTCGTACCCGCCGTGCGTCCGTCCGTCGACGCTGGCTGATGAGCAACGCGCCAGTCGAGCTGGTCGGCGGCTTCACTAGCGCCGAGGCGCGATTCCTCCGCGGCCAGTTCGACGACTGCCGGATTGACCTGATCGCCCGCTCGCTGCTCGACCAGCGCACCGCCCTGCTGCGCTGGCAGCCCGCCGCGGACATGCATCCACACGTTGTCGAAACCGCGTCGCCCCGCGTGACCGACCGTCGCCGCCGCCCGTCCGTCGCCTGGTACGTACTGGAACACGAACCGGATCTGCGCCTCGTCCCAATTGCCTCCGGCCCCGACCTGCGCGACAGCTACCCGGACCACTTCCCGGCCGATGCCGTGCCGGATCAGCCGACCGGCAAGGGCTGCTTGCCATTCAGCCGGTGGCTATGGCCCCTGGCAACGGCAGTCGCCCTGGCTTCAATCTGAAGCCAGGGCGACCACGCCAGAGTGTCGCGCGGCGCAGCGTGCGCCCGCCGCGGATGCTCGCTATGCCGCCAGCCGGCCTTTGATCTGACCGAGCGAGTCCGCAATCGACGCCTGGTAGCGCGTCATTTCGGTGTGATGCGTCGTCAGGCTGCGGTCAATGCTCTCCAGCAACTGCAGCGCACGCGTTTCCGAGTCGGTGCCGCGGGAGCGGCTGCGCCAGCGCACCATCTCGTTGCGCACCGCGCGCGCGATATACACGGTCACGGCTGTAATGATGCCGATGGTTTCGGGTTCCAAGGCGTTTGCCTCCTTCGAGTGATTGATGAAGCGGCCGGGAGCTGCCTCGGCCGGCGGGTCGAACAGGTTCGGCTCTGGTGAGCCAGGCAGGTCAGTGGCTCCCATTACACGGCCCCAATTGCCAGCCAATAGACCAGCCCGGGGTTCGTGTTGCTGAAGTTACGGCCGTCGCCCGTGGCGGCCTGTAGGGTGAAGCCGTTGACGCGCAGGTTGGTGCAGCGTGCAATCACACGGCGGCCGCCGATATCCTCGCGCGGCGTGGCCAGGGCCGCGTAGACCGTGCGGAAGGCTGACTCGAATGTCACGTCAAGATCCGACCAGTTCTGCGAGGTCACGCCCGCCACCGAGGCCACGCCAACCTCCGCCCGCCACTGCCCCCGGTCAGTGTGGTTGGCGGGTGCGCTGTCCTGGAAGTTGGTCAGGCGCAGGGCCTGGTCCAGCGGACTGGGCGTAAACGCCGGCGCCAGCGTGCCTTCGGCCAGTTGCAGCCCGTCGAACCAGGCCGTGGTGTCGCCCTGCTTCAGCTTGCAGAGCGCCAGCAGCGCCGGTGCCGCGCTGTCAACGTCAATCGTCGCGGTCAGCCACTCCCAGGCCGAGCCGCCCGAGTGGTAGGCCGAGATGGACGTGGTCACACCGTCGCCCAGCTCCAGCCGCGCTCGATTGGGAACCGTTGCGTAGACCCAGCCGCCCAGGGTGAACGTGCGCCCCCGGAGGTAGGTCAGCCCGCCCACGTCATCGGCCAGGCCGCGGCGCAAATCGCAGTCGGCGCCCCGCCGCGTCAGCGACGTCGCGTAGCGTCCGTGCTTGACGACGGAAGTCGCGCGCGCGACCTGAGCGTCGCGTCCGGACAGCGACCAGCCATCCGGCGCCGCCAATCCACCCGCCGACCACGACTCAAAGCTGGCGTTGGGCAGGTGGTTGTTGAACTGCTCCGCATGGAAGCTGTCCGGCGCCAGCTTGGCGGTGGTCACCGCGCCCGCGGCCAGCGCCGCCTCCGTCAGTTGGGGGCCTTCGCCCGCCCGGCCACTGTGGTCGTGCCCGGTCGCGGCGTGGAAGCCGGCGTCGATCAGGTCGGCGTTGTTGTTGAACACGTTGATGTCGTATTGCTCGGCGCCCTCCGGCTTCGTCAGCCGCAGGTTCGCCGTGGTAGTTGCCATATCGCGGCCTCCTAAAGCCTGGCGAGTTGCGTGTGTAAGTAAGCGGCCTGTGTCGCATGCGCGTAGGCCGCCAGACGGTTGTGCGTGCCCGTGCCGGCGGTTGGCCGGTATTCCGTGGCGGTCACCGGCATCAGCCACTCCAGGTCGCGCCCGGCCTCGCTGCGACGCCCCTCGGCTTCGGCCCCGCGGACCAGCGCTTCGATGTGCTCGCCGTCCGGGCTGACCAGCACCACCGGTTCGCGCGTGGCGGCCGCGGCGGCAATGGCTTGCTTGATTGAGCGGCCCGACCGCCGATCGCGGCGCCCGTCGCGCAGTGGAGCCTGGTCCGCGATCCGCGCCACGAACTGGAACACCCGCTTGAAGTCCGCGCGAATGGCGTAAGCCAGCGAAACGGCGTGGACCACCGGCGTGGACGCGGGGTCGTCACTGTGCAGCGTCAGTCGCAGGTCGATAGCCGTCGCGGCGGCCTCCGAACCGAACTCAATGCGCTGACCGCTGGCTGCAAACCGTCCCAGTCGCTTGAACGGCCCGCCATCGGCCAGCCGATAGGCCGCATCCACCCAGCTGGAGGCCATCAGCCTCTCGCCGCTCAGCGTCAGGGCCAGGAAAGCCTTGGGCTGCGCCGCGAACGCCGCGTCGAAGCGCGATAGGTACACCTCCGCGCTGGCGGCGAAGCGACAGTTGGGATCGTGCAGTGGGTTGGCCGAGCCCCGCGGCAGCACGATCGTGGCCAGCGATCCGCCAGCCCCGGCGTACAACCGCGGATTCGGACCCGGCCGGTCAGACACCCACATGTGCCGGCAGTCCACTCGCCCAAGCTGCGCGAGCGGATGCCAGGACTGCTGGTCCGGGTTGAACGCCAGCAGCGCGGTCTGCCCGGTCTCGTCCCGCAGCGCCGCATACAGGAAGTGGGCGTCGCCGGCGCAGGCGGTGATACGGCCCCGGATTGGCGAGTCGTTCTCGCGCAGACGTTCAGGGCCGGCGGGCGTTATGTCGCCGGATCGAAAGCGATAGAGCCCCTGCGACAGCGGGAGCCACAGATAGCCGCGCCACACCGCCGCGCCGCGGCCGCTATACGGACTGGAATGCCATGCGCGCCGGGACCACACGTGCTCCGCCACCGCGCCGCCCGCGCCGCCGGGCCGCAGCGCGTAAAGGCCGTCTTCCTTCACCACGTAGGCCGTGTCGCCCAGGCTCGCCAGCGCATTGGCGGCTGACGCGCCGTCCCCCACCGGCGCGCCGTCCGTCCAGGTGGAGTCCGCCCCACCGTCCACCGAAGTCGACAGCATCGGCCCGCCGGTCTCGCTGCTCACCCGCGCCAATTGCGAACCGATTACCAGAAACGCGTCGGCCTTCCGGACTTCGCGTACCGCCAGTTCATTGATGCGGGTTGACGAGTCCAGGACCGAAGCAACGGTCAGCCGCAGCCAAAAGGCGTCCACCCCGTTGATGGTCGCCCGCCGCCAGTCCGCCGGTTCCTCGAACGACACATCGCCGTCGCGGGCCAGCGTCTTGCCGTCCTGCGCCGTGCCGTCGCTCAACTCACTCACGGTCGTCCAGGCCGAGCCATTCCAGTATTCGGCCGCCAGTTCGGCCGCGTTGCCGTTCGCGGCGGCGTTCATCTCGATGGCCACCGCCGCGAACGGTGCCTGGCCGCCCACCAGCAGCCAGGCACCGTCGTTCACCGCGCCCAGCGAGTCCAGGTGCCCGTACGTTCCGGCGTCCCCGTCGCTGACGGCCTCGGTCAGATCGGCGTACGTCTGACCGCTGTCGCCGGTTCGCAGCACCGCCGTCGGGTTGGCGCGCTGGCCCGCGTGTTGCGTCCAGCTTGTGCCATCGAACGTCCAGAACGGCTCGTCGGCCGCCGAACCGCCCACGGCCACGAACGCCGTCGGCCGCTCCGCGCGTCCCGCAAAGACCGCGGCGGACATCGCCGTAACCCCAGGCTCGAACGCCTTGGCCAGGCTCCAATTCCTGCCGTCCCGCGAGCGGTAGACGGCGGACCCCGCCAGCACGTAGACGACGCCGTCGAGTTCGAAGTGGTCAGAAATCTCTCCCGATGACGTAATCGGCGCAATCGAGACTTCCGGCGGCAGGGTGACCTGGTGCGGGATGCGCGTGTCGGCCAGTCCGTGGGCGTAGCTGGTCGATCCGCCGCGCGGCACGACCCGCTGGCCATACCCGCCCGAGAGGTCGTCCACCGCCCAGGTCGTCTCGTCTTCGGGCGGGAACTGGGCGTAAGACTGGTCGGTCTGGCTCACGCGCGGCGCAAAGAAATCCAGCTTGCGCTCGCGCCAGGCCACTGGGCCGTCGGCGCCGGTGCTCAGCATCAGGCCCGTCCCGTTCACCATGCAGTCGTAGGGATAGGGCGGACGGTTGCCACGTGGCATTTACCAGCCTCCCCCCAGCATCACCCGCCGGGTAGCGCGCGGGCGGTAGAGACGGGACAGTTGCTGGAATTCCAGCGCCGCGTCGTGGTGCAGGGCCGCATAGCGCGCCACGTCGCCCGCCGGCGCGTCGCGGTGCAAGTGGCGGTAAACCTCCACCAGCGCGCCGTGCACAACCCAGTCCGCCGGAGCGTCGGTCACCGCCTCATCGCCGGCCAGCGGGTCGTAGGCCCGCAGCCCTTCGATCAGCAGCGTCTCGCCCAGGCTGGGCGGCGGGTCTGATTCCAGCCACAATTCCGGCCCCGCCGGCCCCGGGTTGGCCGTGGTTCGCCACCACGTCACCGCCGACATCACGCGCTGCGGATTGGCTGCCGCTCGCCGCCAAACCTCCACCACTTGCTGCCGATGCGTGATCCAGGCGGGCAGGGGGAACCGGCGGCGGCCGGCCGCCAGCAGGATCACCTGGTCCCAGCGGGTCGCCGCCTCCGCCTCCGCGGCGCCCAGGCGGACCTCGATCTCCTCACATCCCTCGGGAATCACGAACGTCAGGCGTACCCGCCGCCAGGCTCGGCCCGTCGCCGTAACCGCGTCCAGGTCCACGCCGCCGGTCAGGTTGTGAACCGCCAGCCGCGACCTGGACCCGCCGGGCGCCACTGCCGCTTCCAGGGTGTACGGCTGGCCCGGCAGCACGGCCAGCGCGGTCGAGGCCGCGTACCCGCCCGCCGCCGTTGTGGTCACCTCCAGGCTGGCGGCTCCGCTGGCCGCGTCCGCGCCAGCCTCGACCTTCGCCGCGCCGGCATTCCAGGTGCGCCAGGCCCGCGAGTCCGGCCGTTCCATCCCGCCGTCCGCCAGCATGGTCAGTGGCGAAAGCGTCTGGAACCAACAGCGCGTCAGCGTGGCGCTGATGGCCGTGTCGATCACGTCGGGCGCCACCAGCCGCGACAGCTCATAGGACGCCGCGTCGTCCAGTGCGTGCGGAAACGCCCGACTGACGGTAATCGACCCGGCGGCCGGGTCATAAGCCGCCACGCGACGCGTCTCGCCGGCATTGGGACCGCCGAACACGTGAACCCAGCTATCGGTCCATAGGTCGGCCGAGGCCGTCGAATCCTGGAGTCGTGCCGCGTCCACCAGCGTCACCGTGGACCCGCCCTCGGCCGTGCCCGTCAGGAACGGCGCCAGTCGCTGGGCCACGCGATGGCGCAGCGCGCGCCGCGTGACGCTCATGGTCGGGCCTCCGCGCACTCGGTTTCACGCTGGTTCCACGCCGACCGCTGCGAATCCAGGGCCTCCAAGTCGGGTGCCCCGTGCTCTCGCAGCCGCGCCGCCTGGCGCTCGCGCATGGCCAGCGCCGTGTCTTGCGCTTCCTGACGGTCGGGCGTGATCACCAGAATCTGGCGTCCGCCCGCCGCGCCCGGAAAGCGGTGGATCAGGCGCCGCGCCGGGCGACGCCTGATCCAGATGATTGGAGCGTGCATATGACGCTGCCTCCTCCTGGAACCGTCCGGGCTTAGCTGGACGGGGTGGACGCGTCGAAGTACATCTCCACGCCCCAGGCGTCCGCGTATTCGCCCAGGCCGTAGTCCGCCACCACGTTCAGTTCCCAGGCCCGCAGCGAGGCGTCCCGCTGCCGTTCCACCGCCCAGTCCTTGAACATCACCAGCACCAGCGCCTCCTTCGAGAACACCGCGCCCTTGGCGTCGTCGCTGCTGTCCACCGCCAGGTTTCCGGCCTGGAAGACGTCCACGCCGAACGCGCGCGCCACCCAGTGGTTTTCCAGCACCGTCTGCGAGATGCCGGCCGGCACCGGATAGGTGCCCGTGGGCGAAATGTCCGCTGCCAGGTCGTGCGCCTGGTACGGGTGCAACACCGCGTGGAACGGCTGCGGCGCCGGTTCGTCTGCGCCATGCAGACGCGAAACCGCCGCCCGCAGGTGGCCCATCGAGATGTTCTTGCCGGCCCCGCCCAGCGACGCGCTGAAGCTGTCCAGCATCCCCAGCAGGTCCGTGTCCAGCTTGCGGGCGATCGCATCGCCCAGCACCCGCCCCGCGGCTCGGGCCATGTCTTCCTTGGCCGTGCGCAGCGCGCGGTCGGTCAGCACGATCTGCGCGCCCACCTCGGCCGGCGTAATGCTGACCTTGCTGGTGGTCAGCGTCTGCGGGTTCGTCATGTCCACGCCCTCGGTCAGGGCGCTCGCCGACACCGTGCCGAACTTGGGAATCTCCAGCCGGTCGCCGGCCCCGCGCGGAACCCGATAGGTCCGCACCAGCGGTTCCATCACCGTCCGGTGCATCTGCGTGCGACGGGCTTCGGCAATTACCGTATCCACCACGTCGCCGATTGAATCAGTCTTCGTTATCGCCACTGCGTTGCCTCCGGAGCACCCGCGCATGCGGAGCGCTCGGTATGTCGTGAACCAGTGCGACGCCGCTCATGGGCGCCTGCTCGGCAAAGCCCCGCTTCGCCGGCGCTTGCTCTCGCGGGGCACACCGAGTTGTCTCCCGGCCCTGTCGAGGCGGCGGGATCGCACCCGTCCCGATATCCCATCGGTCGATGCGAGCGGTCCGTCGCCCCTCTGCTCCGCACAAGCGCACCGGGCGGTGATGACGCCACTCGGATGCCCGAGTTCCCGGCTGCCGACGCGCGGCCTTCGGTTGCCACGCGCCGCTGGCGGGAGTCGGATCACCCAACGCGGGCCGCCACGGCCCCGCTTCGGCTGACCGCCGCTCGTCAGGCGAGTTCGATCAGATCCGAAGCGCTACACCGCTATTGTACACGAGAAGCATACGCCTCGCAACCCGTGCCGGCCGGGACCATCAAAGCCGTAAACCTGGCAGCCAGCGCCTTTTACTCTTTCCATGCCGGTAGCCTGCCGCTACGATGCTTATGTCTACCGGGTAGTCCATGGAGACGGCGGATGCTGGCTATGCACTCCAATTTCAGGCAAATCACGGTCCGCAGACTGTTCGCAGGCGCGGCGATTGCCACGGCTTTAATGCTTGCGCTTGTTGCCGCGCCGGCCTTAGCTCAATGGCCCACGACCTGTGTGGAATTGAACGATATCGTCGAGGCCGACCTGGGCAACAACCACAACGTCGGCATCTACCAGCGCGTATTCGGCGATCGGGCCGAGCAGGCTTGCCAGAACGACCATCGCCAGGATGTCCAGTCAACCTTCGCTTGGGCGATTCCCACCCCGACGCCAGCGCCTCAGCCGGCCCCAGCGCCCGCGCCCGCGCCGTTTCCCGCCTCGCCCCCGATTGGCGAAGTCACGGTAATGGCTGCCTCGCCGTTCGTCTTCCAGGATCACACCATCTGGCTCGGTACCTCCGGCGGCGGCATTCTCCGATCCACCAATACAGGCGCCACGTTTACTCAGGTCGTCAGCGGGCTGCCCAACCTCACCATCAACGCCATCCTGCCGTCGCCGAACGTGCATCTCGACGGCGTGGTCTTGGCTGCCACGGAAGCCGGCGTCGCACGATCCACAAACGCCGGTGAGTCTTGGATGGCCGTGTCCGGCCTTCCCGCCGGCCGAATCGGCGGGTTGGCGGCTTCGTCGGACTTCGCCAACAACAACGCATTCTTTGCCGTTGCCGACGCTGGCGGTCTGTTCGAATCCACCGACGGCGGGGCAAACTGGTCGCCCGTACCCGCGCTTCATGGGAACGGCTTGAGGCCCGGTCGGTACCTCGGATTGGCCGCCGTCAATGGACGCGGAAGCTCAAGGCACGTGTTTGCCTGGACTTCCACCGACTTGCTCGGCAGCAACAACGATGGCCGAGGCTTCCAATCGCAGCTTGGGCGCGGGGCTTTGCCGAGTGATCTTCATATTTCGGCGGTTGCCTTCCACCCCGAGTTTCACAGCAAGCCGATCATTTTTGTCGGTTCCGTGCAGCACGGCGTCTACCGCTCGAGAAATGGGGGCGATGACTTCACGAAGGTGATTGAGAATCACAAGGATGAGTTGGGCCGCATCAACACGATCGCCCTCTCGCCCAATATCACCCGTGACGGAACCGTCGCGGTCGGAACCACAAAGAAGGGGGTCTACATCAGCCGGAAGGTCGTTCGGCAAGGCACCGTCACCGACCCGGGTAACAGATCGAACTGGGATCACCGCAGCGTGAACCTGAACATCTCGAAAGTTACGGGCCTCGCCTTCAGCAACAACTACCTGCAAGACCGGTCGCTCTGGGCCGCTGGCGAGGCCCAGTTCGCGTTTAGCCACTCCGGTGCGTCCGACTGGTTCACCTACCGCGATCCGGTAGGCCCCATCGGCTAGCGCGGTGTAACTGGCCTTATCCCTTTGGGGGGCGACGGGACAAGCCGTCGCCCCCCAAGGCATTTAAGGCACCCGCCAATGCCTCGCTCGTAGCTCATCCTCGCCGTGGGCTACGCTCCCACC
>WTFW01000046.1 GCA_011523785.1 Chloroflexota bacterium
CTGCTGGAGGGCGCGTTGCATGGGGGCCGGGTGGGGTTTGCCGATGCCGAGTTCGCCGGAGATGACAATTGACTGGAAGTAGGGACGGACGCCGGAGGCGTCGATCTTGAAATGCTGGAGGTCGGGGGCGCCGTTGGTGACGAGGGCGAGGGGCAGGCGCTGGGAGAGTTCGGGCAGGAGTTGGGCGGCGTCGGGGAACATGGCGTTGCGTTGGCGGCGTTCGCGGCGGAAGCGGCTGGCGAGGTGTTCGGCGAAGGCGGGGTCGTCGACACCGTGCCGGGCGAGGGCGCGGGTCCAGGCTTCGCGGCGGTAGTCGGGGGCCCAGGCGTAGAGGCGCTGGAGCTCGGGGGCGTCGCCGGTGAACTTGGCCCAGAGGCCTTCCCAGGAGCTGATGCCGATGGATTGGCAGTAGGCGACGTGGTCGGAGGCGTGCCAGATCTGGCGGGCGCAGGCGCCGGTTGAATGGGCGACGGCGGCGGGGTCGAGGCCGTAGCGCTCGGCGACGGGGGCGCAGGCGGCGAGGAAGGCGGCTTGGGAGGCGCTTTCGTCGGGGATGAGGGTGTCGTCGAGGTCGAGGAGGAGGGCGTGGAGGTGCATGGGGGCATGGTCACATAGGCGGGCTTAGGGGCGCCGGCGGGGGCAGGGTAGAATCGCTTGGTTTTGTTCTACCCTCGCGAGGGTTCGGTGAGCCTCAACATCAAGAACAAAGAGACGTGTCGACTGGCCAGCGAGTTGGCGGAGCTCACCGGCGAGACGAAGACGGGCGCGATAACGGTGGCGCTGCGGGAGCGGCTGGCGCGCGAGCAGCGGGAACGGAGCGTGGAGGCGCGTCTCCGCAAGATGCGTGCAATTTCCAGGCGGTGCGCCAGCCTGCTACGGGACGGACCGTCGGCCGAAGAGCATGGCGATTATTTGTACGACGAGCGCGGACTGCCCAAGTGATCGTGGACACGTCGGCGGTCCTGGCAATTCTCTTTGGAGAAGAGGAAGCGGAGCAGTTCGACGAGGCTATCGCCAGGGCGGGGAGGCGCCGTATGTCGGCCGGCAATCTGCTGGAGACAGCCATAGTCCTCGAAAGTCGCCGCGGCGCTACGGCCGAGCATGAACTCGACGCCTACTTGCGAGTTGCGGAGATCGACGTCGTGCCCGTCACGGTTGCTCACGCACAGGCCGCGAGACGGGCCTGGCGGCGATTCGGCAGGGGCAACCACCCGGCCAGGCTGAACTTTGGGGACTGCTTTGCGTATGCGCTGGCGGAGTCGAGCGGGGAGCCGCTGTTGTACAAGGGTGAGGACTTTGTGTTGACGGATATCGAGGCTGCTTAGGAGGCAGCAACTCGCCGGGTCTTGACGGGTGGGGAGTTGGTGGCGAGTATCGGGCGATAAGGAGGGGGTTCCATGGCACAGGCTGTCCTTGACGCGCCGGCGGCTGCGGAGGCCGCGAACGGCCGTACCTCGCTGACTGTTATCGATTGCGACGTTCACCCGTATCCGAACACGATTCACACCCTGACGCCGTTCATGTCGGACCGCTGGGTGCAGTACGTCAAGCAGTCCGGGTTTGCGGCGCCGCCGGGCACGCAGTATCCGAAGGGCTACGAGTACGCCGCGCGACGCGACGCGTGGCCGCCGAACGGGCAGAAGCCCGGTTCGGATCCGGACTTCGCCCGCGAGCAGCTGCTGGACGAATGGGACATGCAGTACGGGATCCTGACGCCGCTGTACGCGGCGGGTCACGTGCATAACGACGATTTCAGCATTGCGCTGGCGCGGGCGGTGAACGAGTGGCAGCGGCACGTATGGCTGGACAGCGACGAGCGCTGGCGGAGTTCGATCACGGTGACGCCGCAGATTCCGGAGGCGGCGGCGGAGGAGATCCGGCGCTGCGGCAAGGACGGGCGGTTCGTGCAGGTGATCCTGACGGTTCGCGGCAACGCCCCGTACGGGAAGCGGCACTACTACCCGTTGTTCGAGGCGGCCGCCGACATGGACCTGCCGGTGGGGATTCACTTCGGCGGGTGGGGGAACCACCCGATTACGGCGACTGGCTGGCCGTCGTACTACCTGGAAGACCACACGGGGATGACGCAGGCGTTCGAGGCGCAGGTGTTGAGCCTGGTGTCGGAGGGCATCTTCGAGCGGCTGCCGAATCTGCGGATTGCGCTGATCGAGGGCGGGTTCTCGTGGCTGCCGCCGCTGATGTGGCGGTTCGACAAGAACTACAAGGGGCTGAAAGAGGAAGTGCCGTGGCTGCGCAAGCTGCCGAGCGAGTACATCCTGGAGCACTTCCGGATGACGACGCAGCCGATGGACGAGCCGCCGAACCCGCAACACCTGCTGCAGATCTTCGACATGATCGGCCGGGACGACTTCCTGATGTTCGCCACCGATTACCCGCACTGGGACTTCGACGCGCCGGACCGGGCATTGCCGTCGGTGGTGCGGGGCGAGTTGCGGCAGAAGATCATGGCCGGGAACGCCACGGCGTTTTACGACTTCGAGCGTGCATGACGTAGGGGCGGAGGCCGAATTCGAGGTCGGCCAGCCCACGCGCGTGGAGATCGAGGGCCGCGGGTTTGTGGTCGTGAACTCTGGCAGCGAGTTTTACGCCGCCCGGGACGTGTGCGCGCACCAGGGGGCGCGGCTTTCGTCCGGCCGGTGCAAGGGCAATGTTCACGCGGAGTCGGTAGGCGGCCACATCGAGTACCAGACGGGCGGACGGACGTTGCTGCAATGCCCGTGGCACGGATGGATCTTCGACCTGGCTACCGGCCGCGCGCTGGCCGATCCGGATCGGGCGCGAGTGCGCGTGTATCCGGTGCAGGTGGCGGGCGGCCGCGTGCTCCTGGACCTGGCGTAGTTCGAGCGTGTCCGCCGGGGGCGGCGGGGTAACCGGGCTAGTCCACTGTATTCATGCCTCGCGCACGGCGGCGGCGCTGGTGCTGGCGGGAGGCGGGACTGGGGCGATTCCCTTGTTGCTGCGGCGGCCGGGCGGGTCGCGCACGGTGCTGGATGTTGCGGTGCCGTATGGGCCGGCGGCGGTGGCCGACTACCTGGGCGAAGCGCCGGCGCAGGCGTGTTCGGCCGAGACCGCCGAATCGCTGGCGCGGCGGGCATTTCAACGTGCGTGTCAGTTTCGAGGCGACGGTTCGGTACCCGTGGTTGGATTGGGGGCGACGGCGGCGCTGGCGACGGATCGAGTGCGGCGGGGCGAGGACCGGCTGCACGCGGCGGCGTTCGACGGGTCACGAACCATCGCCGTTGAGTGGTGGTTTCAGCCGCCGCATTCCAACCGGCAGGCGCAGGAAGCCGCGACCGAGCGAGCGATTGTGGCGTTGTTGGCGGATGCGGTGGGCGTGGCCCCGTGGCGCGAACTGGCCGGGTCCCGGCTTGCGGATGCCGGGCGCAGGGTCGAGGTCGAAGATGACGAGTTGGCGGTGTTCCAGGACGGAACGCAGTCCTGGGTGACGGCTTATCCGGACGGCCGGCGGCGGCCGGGCGGCCAGATCCCGACGGCCCTGGTGCCCGGGTCGTTCAATCCGTGGCATGCGGCACACCAGGCGCTCTGGGAAGCGGCGCGGCGACGTTTTGGCGATCCGGTGGCGTATGAGTTGTCGATCACCAACGTGGACAAGCCGCCGTTGCCCACGGGGGAGGCGCTGCGACGAGCCGCACAGTTTCGCGGTCGCGCTGGCCTGGTGCTCACAGCCGCCCCAACCTTCATTGAGAAGGCGCGGCTGATGCCGGGCGCGGCGTTTGTGATTGGGGCCGACACGGCGCGTCGAGTCGTGGCGCCGGTCTATTACGGCGGAGTAGAGGCCATGCACCGCGCGCTGCGCGAGCTGCGGTGCCTGGGGTCGAAGTTTGTGGTGGCCGGCCGCCTTGAAGACGGCCGATTTCTGCAGTTGCGCGATCTGCCGCTACCTCCCGAAGCCGCCGGGCTCTTCGAAGCGATACCGGCTGCGGAGCTTCGAGTGGACGTTTCGTCTACCGAGCTGCGCCGGGGGCGGACGGCCCCAGGTTGAGCCAATCCGACCCGTCTGCGTCGACGGTCGTCTACCATCGACGTACGTCCTCCAAACTCCGAACCGAGCACGGTGTCGGTCCACGACTCGACCGAGGCCCCGGCCTCGGCGTCCGACCAGCAGACTTCAGAACCGCGACCGCCCGATTCACCGGATAACGGTGCGTCCGTAGCCGGCGAGCAGCCGGTCTATCGCTGGTCGCCGCGAACACGGCGCACAGTGGCGATGTTCATCGCGATCCTGGCGGGGCTGGTGTTGTGGGGGGCGCGGGAGATCGTGGGTCCGTTTGTGTGGGCGGGGATCTTCGCTTACGTCTTCAACCCGGCCGTTAACGGGCTGGTTCGGTTGGCCCGGGTCCCGCGGCCAGCGGCGGTGGCGATTTTCTATGCCCTAGGGATTGGACTTCTGACCCTGCTGGGCTTCCTGATCATCCCGCGCGTGGTCGACGAACTCGACCGCCTGACGACCGAGCTTCCGTCGATTATTGCGGACCTCGAATCAGCCTTGCCGTCAGAGTTCCTGGGGCAGCCACTGGTTGTGCAGGACGTGATCGATGGGCTGACGGCGGGCGCGACCAGCATGCTGACCGATGCCTCACAGGCGGTAAGCGCTTTCCGCAGCGCATTCAACCTGCTGATTCACGGTGTGCTGGCCGTGGTCGCGGCCGGTTACCTGCTGCTGGCTGGACCCGAACTCTTCCGGGGACTGTTGGAACGGATTCCCCCCGGTCCGCGGGCCGAGACCGAGGACCTGGTCGGCCGCATCAACAGCGTTCTTGGCGCATTCATCCGAGGCGAGATCATCCTGGTGGTGATCATGAGCGTGACCACGTTCATCGGGTTGTCGATCATCGGCATCCCGTTTGCGGTGATCCTGGCTATTGCCACGGGATTCCTGGAGTTGATCCCGGTGTTCGGCCCGATTATGGCGGCGATTCCACCGATCGGATTGGCGTTGGTCACGGCCAATAACTTTGGCTGGCCGGGGTGGGTCGCGGGCGTGGTGGTGGCTGTGATGTACACGGTGCTGCGGCAGCTCGAGGATTATTTCGTGATTCCGAACGTGGTGGGCCGGGTGGTGCGCGTGCATCCCCTGATTGCCCTGTTCGCCATCTTTGCGGGGCTGCAAATCTGGGGCATTACCGGCATGGTCATTGCCCTGCCGGTGGCCGGGGTGGCGCGGGTTTTGCTGGGCTACGCCTACCGGCGCACGGTTACGTCGCCGCGGCGGCCGTAGTGGCCTGCCACAGGGCACGCGGCCGCTGGTCGCGAACGGCCCAGGCAGAAACCCCGGATAGCAGGGCTAATCGAATTCAAACGGCGCTATTCTTCACGCGGCAATTGCCGAGAGAGCACTGAGGGGCGGATGTCCGCCGAAATTGGACTTGGGTTCCTGGGACTGGGAACGGTCGGCTCGGCCGTGGTTCGCACAGTCACCGAGCGGTCCGGCTACCTGGAGCGCCAGATTGGTCGTTCGTTCCAGGTTCGACGCGCGCTGATCCGCGATCCCAGCCGTAAGCGTGACGTTCCGCTTGACGCCTCCCAAATGACGGTAAACGCCGACGACGTGCTCGACGACGCGTCCATCGACGTCGTCGTGGAACTGATGGGCGGCGTTGAGCCGGCCAACACATACATCAGGCGGGCGCTTGCGTCCGGCAAGCACGTGGTCACGGCCAACAAGGAAGTGATGGCCACCTACGGGATCGAGTTGCTGGAGCTGGCCACGGCGCACGGCCGGGACCTGTACTTCGAGGCCAGCGTGGGCGGCGGCATCCCGGTGATCGGGCCGTTCCGCCAGGACCTGGCGGCCAACCAGATCCGCGAGGTGCACGCCATCATCAACGGCACCACCAACTACATCCTGACGGAGATGGCCTCCGGCGGCGTGGACTTCGACGCCGCTCTCGCGGACGCGCAGCGGCTGGGCTACGCCGAGCCGAACCCGACCAACGACATCGAGGGCATCGACGCTGCCTACAAGCTAGTGATCCTGGCCTCGCTGGCCTTCAACTGTGCGGTCCGACCGGCGGAGGTTTACCGCGAGGGCATCACGCGCATCAGCGCGGCGGACTTCCAATACGCGGCCGAGTTGGGCTACGGCATCAAGCTGCTGGCCATCGCCAAGCGGGCGTCGAACGGCTTCGAGGCCCGGGTACATCCGGCCTTGATCCAGCAGGACGTACTGCTGGCGCAGGTGGACGGGGTGTTCAACGCCGTGCTGCTGGACGGCGATTTGCTGGGCCGCGCCCTGTTCATTGGGCGCGGGGCAGGACCCGAACCGACCTCCAGCGCCATCGTGGCCGACCTGATTGACCTGGGTCACAACATCCGAAGCGAGGTGCACGACCGGATTCCCATGTCCCTGGACGGTGACCTGTGCGTGCTGCCGATGGCCGAGGTTCGCTCGCGCTACTACTTCCGGCTCTGGGTGAAGGACCAGCCGGGAGTGCTGGCGCGCATCGGCACGGTCTGCGGCGAGCACGCCATTAGCATCGCCTCGGTCATCCAGAAGGAAGTGGATGACAACGCGGGCCGCGCGGAGCTGGTGTTCCTGACGCACGAGGCCCAGGAAGCGGCGGTGCAAGGCGCGCTGTCCGCCATTGCGGATCTGGATGTGGTGGCCTCGGTCGCCAGCATGATTCGGGTCGAGGACCTGGCGGAATGAATGGCTCCCCGCGTCCGGGGGTAATCGAGCGCTATCGAGAGTTTCTGCCCGTAGGCGAGGCCACGCCAAACCTGACCATTGGCGAGGGCGACACGCCGCTGGTTCGGGCCGAATCGCTGGAGCGACGACTTGGCGTGACCGAGGTTTGGCTGAAACTCGAAGGCTGCAACCCCACCGGCTCGTTCAAGGACCGGGGGCTGGCGGTGGCCGCGGCGAAGGCCATCGAAGAGGGCGCGCACTCGTTCATCTGCGCTTCCACCGGAAACACGGCGGCTTCGGCGGCCGCGTTTGGCGCGCGGTCGGGGACGCCGACCGGCGTAGTCATTCCGGCGCGCGGCGTGGCGCTGGGCAAGGTGGCGCAGGCGCTGATCTACGGTGCGCGCGTGATTCCGATCCAGGGGTCGTTCGACGAGGGCCTGGCCGTGGTCCGGGAACTGGCGGCGCGACCGGGCGTGGCGCTGGTCAACTCGGTCAATCCGCACCGACTGGAAGGGCAGCAGACGGCCGCCTTTGAGGTCGTGGACACGCTGGGCGAGGCGCCGGACGAGCTGTATATGCCGGTTGGGAATGCCGGCAATATCACGGCGTACTGGAAGGGCTTTCGTGCGTATGAGCGCGAGGGCCGGGCTACGCAGCTCCCGGTGATGCGCGGATTTCAGGCGGCGGGCGCCGCGCCGATTGTGGGGGGCGAGCCCGTGGCCAATCCGGACACCGTGGCTTCGGCTATCCGGATCGGCAATCCGGCCAACTGGGATCGGGCGGTGGAGGCGCGCGACGAGTCGGACGGGACGATCGAGGCGGTCAGCGATGAGCTCATCGTCGAGGCGTATCAGCTGCTGGCGGCCGACGAAGGCATATTTGTCGAACTGGCGTCGGCCGCGTCGGTGGCCGGGCTGCTGCAGCGCGCTCGTGGCGGCGAATCCATGGGCGACCGGGTTGTGTGCGTGCTTACCGGGACCGGACTGAAGGACCCGGGCGCGGCGGTGCGGTATGCACCGAAGCCGGCCGAGGTCGAGGCCACTACCGAGGCGGTGGCCGAGGCACTTGGCTGGAGTATGACCTAGCCAAACTCGCGGCCGCCCGCGTCCAGCCTCGCAAGCCGGTCCACGGGCGCGCCTGACTGGCCTCGACTAGTCACCACCGGCCGCAACCCGTGGAATAGAATCATTCCGTGTTGTCCCAGGGCTTCACGCGGGCGGGCGCGTTGCCTGCCGTCGGAAGTGAGTAGCCCAGGTGAGCACCTACGAGGCCGGGTCGACGGCCAGCGCCGCCATTGCCTTGACCCGGCGGCTTGCGTCCCTGACGCCCGGCGGCCCCGCGGTCGACATTGACCCGGACACTTTCCTGCGCGCCACCCGACTGGGCCTGAGTCCGCATTCGGAAGCGGCCATTCTGGATTCCATCCCCGTCGTTCCCGCCGACGATCCGTCATCCGTCGCCGCCCACGAGCAATTGACTGTCGATCCCACGGCCGATGCGGCGACTGGCGACGCTGTGCGCTACGAAGCTGAATGGCCCGACGATGAACCGATTACCGTCGAGTCCGCCGTCCACCTCGACCGGGCGCCGGGATCTATAGCGGACGCCGGGTTGCACCTGCTCATGCGGCTTCGCAAGACGCTGGGGCGGCAGGTAATTGCCGGACGTGGTACTGGCGGCGAACTGCGGGGGCTGCTGCATCTCGAGGGTGTGCAACGCTCCGAGCACGGCAATCTGCTGGCATTCGCCATGAGCGCCGTGATGTCCGAGGCAGGGGACGAGGGCGGCATCAGGCCAGAGTGGGTCGCCATAAACGTTGATGACAGCCGCCGGTTGCTGGGGCAGGAGGACCGCCTGTTCGTCTTCGGCACCGCAGTCATCCGGTCGCGCGTATTGCCCCGGGGAATCATTGTTAGCGGCGGCTGTTCGCCGCTCACCATCCGACTCAACTTCCGGTCTCTGAGCGTTTGGGTCGAGTCCCCCAGCGAAAACCGAATCGCCCCTATCGTTGCCGCGGTCGCGGCCGAGCTCGACTTCCTCCGCCCGTCGGCCTTCGTCGTCGGCAAGTTCGGCAAAGCCCCGGTGCTGGACCCGGCGAACATGCCGAAGTTCGACGGAACTCGCGAGGAGTGGGAAGCCTTTGAACGCGCGCTGCGCGAGAGCCGCGGTCACTGATGGCGGCTGGCCCGGAACTCGTTGTCCTTGACACGTCGGTCGTGTCAATCCTGTACGACGAGGGAGACGACGAGCGATTCGCCGCCTACCAGGAACGACTGGCCGGCCGCCGCGGCTTGATCTCGTTTCAGACCCTCGAAGAACTCCTGTTCGGCCTGCACAGTAGCGGCTGGGGCGAGGCCCGAATGCTGCGCTTCAGGGAGCACATCGACAAGTATGAGGTTGTGTGGCTCAAGCCTGAGTCGAAGCTCGTGGAGATTGCGGCCCGATTGCGGAGCGATCTGAAAGGGATGGGTCGAACGCTCGACGTTGCGGACGCGTGGATTGCGGCCACGGCCCTGATGCGCGAGTGCCCGCTTGCATCTGACGACCGAGACTTTGTCGGGATTCCGGGCCTTCCGCTCATCCAGCCGCGCTGACTGCGGGCGGACGACCCGCGCTGTCGTGAGGCAGGACTAAGGCGCGATCTCGTCCAGCAGTCCGTTTCCCAGCACGACGTTGTCAATGAGGCCAACGCCGCCGATTTCGGCCGCGACGGCGATCACGAGGGGCGGTTCGGCCGCGGCTATGGGTTCCAGGGTCAGGGCATGGCGGACTTCGGCGTATCCCAGGGTGGCCAGCGGCTCGGCCTGAACGGTGGCTTTCACCAGGTCGGCCAGAGCCTGGGGTGAACGCTCGTCGTCGTCCCAGGCATCGTGCGCGAGCGACAGACCGCGTGAGAGGGACAGGGCGGCCTGGCGTTGTTCGGCCGAAAGGCGAACGTTGCGGCTGCTGAGGGCCAGGCCGTCAGCGTCCCTGACCGTGGGCACGATGACGAGGTCAGTCGGCAGATTCAGGTCCTGCACCATACGGTCGATCACGCGCGTCTGCTGCCAGTCCTTTTGACCGAGATAGGCGCGGGTGGGCCGGGTGAGGTTGAAGAGCTTGGCGACGACGGTGGCGACACCGGCGAAGTGGCCGGGACGCCGGGCGCCTTCGAGATCGGCGCCGATCGGTCCCGGGTCGATCGAGGTGCCGAAGCCATCCGGGTACATCTCCTCAACAGAGGGCGCGAAGACCAGGTCAACGCCGGAAGTCTCGAAACCCGCAAGGTCCGCGGCTTCGTCACGCGGGTAGGCGGCGTAGTCCGACGGATCATTGAACTGGGTCTGGTTGACAAACAGGGTGGCAATGACCGAGTGCTCGCGGCGCCGGGCGGCGCGCAGTAGTGCGAGGTGGCCGGCGTGGAGCGCGCCCATGGTGGGCACCGCGCCGACAGGGCCGCGCAGGCGCGCCCGGGCTTCGTGAAGGCTGGTTCGGGTTCTGGCTACGATCATTGCGCGACGACATGCGTTGAGCGCGTCCTGCCGCGCCCCTGATACTGCACATCATGGCACCGAACCCCGCGCCGGATTCCGCTGAGCTCCAGCAGGCGCTCGCGGCCGAGCTGCCGACTGGCTCCGTTGCTCCGGGCAATGCGGAACGCGACGCAGTTGACGGCATTCGGCCGGGACTTTGCGCGCAGGTCGACTCGCCGGATGCTGTGGCGGCGGCGCTGGCGATATGTCAGCGGTTGGACGCCGTGGTAGTACCGCGTGGCGGCGGATCCCACCTGGGTCTTGGTCAGCCGCCGGAGCGGGTGGACCTGTTGCTGGACCTCAGCGAGCTGAACGCGGTCATCGAGTACCGGCCGGCGGACCTCACGCTGGCGGTGGCCGCCGGCGCACGGCTTGCGGACGTGCAGTCCCAGCTGGCCGGCGAGGGGCAGATGCTGGCCCTGGACCCGGCGAGTGAACCGAGCTCGACGGTCGGCGGCATGGTGGCCGCGAACCTGTCCGGCCCGCGTCGGGCGGGATCGGGAACGGCTCGGGACCTGGTGATCGGCCTCGACGTCGCGGGCGTGAACGGTCTGGTCACGAGATCGGGCGGCATGGTGGTGAAGAACGTCACGGGTTACGACCTGCCCAAGGCGCACATTGGGGCGTTGGGCACGCTGGGGGTCATCACGCGGGTGAACCTGAAGATCACGCCGTGTCCGTCGGTGGAGCGGACGCTGGTGCTGCCGTTGGCAGACCCGGCGGCGGCCGGCGCGGCAATCGGCGCCGTAATCGACAGTCCGCTGGTGTCCAGCGGATTCGATCTGATTCAACGCGAGCTGACGCCGGACATCGACGTCGGGGACAGCGACGCCTGGCTGTTGGCGATGCGCATGGCCGGAACGGCGGGCGGCGTGGCCGCGCAGCTGGCGATGGCGACGGACGCCGTGGCACCGCACGCGGACGCGGATGGCGTGACGCTGGATGGGGAGGCCCAGGAGGGGTTCTGGTGGGATGCCGATGCGCTGGCGCGTTCGCCCACCGACATTCGCAGCCAGACGACGTGCCGGCTGAACGCCTTGTCCAGCCAGACGCCCTCGCTAGTGGGCAGCGCGGCCGAAATCGGTGAGGACCTGGGTTTGCGGACCACGGCCAGCGCGCGGGCGTTGCACGGCGTGGTGCGTGTCAGGGCCGCCGGGACAGATGACGCTGGTGTGCTAACGGAGTTCGCACAGCGATTGCGAGCGGCGGCAGGGCGGCTGGGCAGCACGCTGGTGATCGAGTCCGCGTCCGCGGACGTGAAGCGTGCGGCAGGTACCTGGGGCGTCGCGGCCGACGCGCCGGACGTGCAGGCGATGGATGCGCTGCGCGCGGCCTTCGATCCAGGTCGGATAATCAATCGCGGACGCTTTGTGGTGACCTAAGGCATGACGGTGGAACCCGCGCGGTTGGGATTCTCGGCTGAGGACGCACCGGACAGGTCCATCCTGTCGACCTGCGTGCATTGCGGGCTGTGCCTCAACGAGTGTCCGACGTACCGGGTGCTGCGGGTGGAGATGGATTCGCCGCGTGGGCGCATCCAGCTGATTGACGCCGTGCATGACGGGCGGATGGCCCTGGATAGCCCGGCGTTCCTGCGACATACGTTCCAGTGCCTGGATTGCCGAGGCTGCGAGACGGCGTGTCCGTCGGGCGTGAAGTATGGGGAGCTCATCGAGTCCGTCCGGGCGCAGACGGTGCAGGCCAAGCTGCTGCCAACCCGACGACGGATTGCGCAGACGGTGCTGCGTCTGGTGTTTCCGCGGCCAAAGCTGCTACGGCTGGCGGCGCGAGGGTTGTGGCTGTACCAGCGCAGCGGGTTGCAGGTGCTAATGCGAAAGCTCGGCTTGCTGCGCCTGATCGCGCCGCCGCTGGCGGCGGTGGAGGCGTTGTCGCCCCCGGTTTCGGACCGGTTCCTGCAAGCCTCGGACCTGCGGTTTGTGCCGGCCGCAGGCGAGCGGCGGCGCTCAGTGGCGTTCATCACGGGCTGCATCATGAGCGTGTCGTTCGCGGAGGCGCATCGCGCGTCGCTGCGGGTGCTGGCGCGCAACGGCTGCGATGTCCACATTCCCGAGCACCAGAGTTGTTGCGGGGCGTTGCACGTGCATGGCGGCGACCGTGAGACCGCCCGCGAACTGGCGCGCCGCAACATCGATGCCTTCGACTCGGCCGAGTACGAGGCGATCATCATTAACTCGGCGGGTTGCGGATCCACGCTAAAGGAGTATGGCGAACTGCTGGCCGACGACCCTGGCTACGCGGAGCGAGCCCATGCGTTTACGGAACGCGTGCGCGACCTCTCGGAGTTTCTTGCCGAAATCGGCGCGGAGGCGCCAGCAGGATCGGTACGCGAGCGCGTGATCTACCAGGACGCCTGCCACCTGGTTCATGCCCAGGGCGTGTCCCAGCAGCCGCGGGACTTGCTGGCCGCGGTGCCCGGAGTGGAATTGGTGGAAATGGAGAACCCGACGGTTTGTTGTGGGGCCGCGGGCCTGTACAGCGTGACGGACACGGACATCTCGCTGGCGATCCTGGAGCAGCGGCTGGACGCGATCGAGGCCACGGGCGCCAAGGTGATCGTGTCCGCCAATCCGGGCTGCCTGCTGCACATCCAGTCAGGCGCCCGTCGGCGCGGGCTGGACCTGACAGTGATGCATGTGGCCGAGTTCCTGGACAAGGCCTACGCCGCGTGAGGACTGGCAGTCGTCAATGTCGACGCCGCAGCGCTCCGTAGAGCGAGGCGCCAGCCGGGGCGCCTGGGCGAGGCGGCAGGCGGCCGTGGACGCCCAGCAGGTGCGCTGGCACGACGAGCACGAGGCCGAGGTGCGAGCCGACCGGGAGTCTCGGGCGGCCGAAATTGCCGCGGGGCGCCGCCCAACGCCGCGCAATATCTGGCGCGTGGTGACATCTAGTAGAACGCTGACGTCGTTTCTGATTTTTAGCCTGCTGCTGGCTGCCGGGGTCATCCCGGCCGTGCTGGCGCTGCGGACGACGCAGGAAGAGGGGATCGAGCCGGAAGTCGTCCGTCGGATCCAGGTCGGTCTACAGCAGAGTTCGGACCTGGACGGCGAAGGATTCGACCTACTGGAAATCGTGAACGGCGGCGAGCTGCTGGCTATCAGTTCGACCGCCGACCCGGAGGGCGACCACGGTCCCAACCGGATGCAGGACGGCCTGTTCGATCCGCAGTTCACAGCCTGGCGGTCCGCTGGCCCGGACTTTCCGCTGACGGCGATTTACACGGTGCGATTTCGCACACCGGTTCAGAAGGTGGTTGTTTGGAATCACCCCGATGAACCGTCGGCCAGCTATATCCGGGAGTTTGAAGTGCTGGCTTCGCTGGAGGACCCGCGAACGCATCCCGATGCGCTGGTGAGCATTGGGCGGTTCACGGCGGCCGCTCCGGACCTGAAGCTGGTGTTCGATGTCGAGACGCCAGTGCCGATTCGGTATGCGGTGCTGCGGATCTATTCCACGTTTGGGCCGGCGGACTACGTGTCGGCGCACGAGATCGGACTGTTTAGCGAGTCGCGTGACGCCGAGCAGGCGCCGCTGCCGAGGCCGCCGGCGCCACTCAACATTTAGCCGCGGGGACCGCGACTCACGCCAGATTCAGGCGGTGCGCGGGGGGCCGTAGGCTTCCATGGTCTGGAGGGCGATGCGATCCCAGCCGAGTTCATCGGCGACGGCGTGGGCGGCGCGGGTTCGATCGGCGAGGTTCCATTTCAGGGCGTCCTGCATGGCGGCACGCAGCGCCGGGATGTCGGCCGGGGGAACCAGTACGCCGGCGCCGGTGTGGTCGAGCAACTCCGGGATGCAGCCGACGCGGGTGGCGATGATGGGGCAGCCGAAGCCGAGGGCGGTGATGATGGCGCCGCTGGTGAGGGCGTCGCGGTACGGGAACACGGCCACGTTGCCGGCGTTGAAGTAGACCTGCAACTTGTCGATCGGGATCTTGCCCTCGTGCATGAGGACGCGGGAATCGCCAACGGATTCGTTGCCGACGACGCCGTCGTAGGCCTGGTGGCGCTGCCCGGCGACGACGAGGCGGAGGTGGTCGCCCTCCAGGCCCTTAAAGGCTTCGAGCATGTCGTCGTGGCCCTTGTAGCCGCGGATGTTGCCGAAGGAGGTGTAGACGAAGGCGTCGTCGGGAATGCCGAGCTCGCGGCGGGCCTCCTGGCGAGTTATCTCGGATGGGTAGGCGTTGCGGAAGTCACCGTGCGGGATGACGAAGAGGTTGCGGCGGCGGATGAAGCGGTGGGTGTAGGCGCGGGCGGCGTACTGGCAGTGGCAGATGATGGAGTTGGCCAGCAGGGCCATGACGTAGCGGCCCACCACGTCGACGCCCCGGTGCGGGCGTTCGTGGGGGAGCATGTTGTGGAGCGTCCAAATGACGCGGTAGCCCAGCACCCGTGCCAGCAGCAGGGCGAAGGTAAAGGCTCCCATCTGCAGCCAGGCCCTGGTGGCGGTGTCGGTATTGGTAATGCCCTGCAGCCAGTGCAGATGAACGCCGTTGACGCGACCGCGATTGCGCCACACCCAGCCTGGCGTCACGCCTTCGATATCCCCTGTGGGATTGAGGCTGATGAGTTCGAACGAGTAGCCGTGGCGCTGGAGGGCCTCGACGAGGAGGCCGCCATAGGGGTTGCCGAGCATGTTGCGGTAGTTGAAGAGGCTGGGGTCCCAGCTGAAGGCGACGCGCATGGCTAGGTGCTCTCCGGCAGTGGCTGCGACCGGGTTGCGGCGCGCGTCTCAATTTCAGGCATGGGCAGCCTGGATGAGTTTGTCCAGTTCGGCGTATTCGTGCCTTGCCGCGGAAACCGAGGTGTCCCAGTCCGGCCACGAGCACTCGGATTCGTTGGCGATCCAGCCGGTGTAGCCGCCGGCGGCGAGCTGGCCGAGGGTCTCGCCGTTGCGGACATCGCCCCGACCGAGCGGAACGTGGGCGTAGAAGCGACCGTCGACTTCCAGGGTGTGACCCTCGGCGTCCGGAAGGCCGCGCATGTCCTTGACATGGACATCGAAGATGCGGGCGCCGAGTTGGACGATATCGTCGGCGCCGACGGATGCGGCGGCGGCGTGCAGGTTGCCGGTGTCGAGGGCGGCGCCCAGGTTGGGGTGGTCGATGGCATCGACGAGACGGCAGGTGGCCGAGGTGCTGGAGGCCAGTCCGTGCGAGTGGACTTCAATGGTGACGCGGACGCCGGCGTCGGCACCGAGGGACGCGGCCTGGCCGTACCAGGCAGCGGCGGCCGAAAGCTCGCCGGCGTTGTGGACGGACATGCCGTCGGCGCCGCCCCAGAGCCGGAGGAGGCCGGCGCCGAGGATGTTGGCGGCTTCGAGAGCGCGGCTGACGCCATCCAGTTCGGCCTGGGCGGGTGGGCCGGTGAAGGACTCGGGGCGGCCCAGGCCGGAGGCCAGGCCGACGACCCGGAGGCCGGAGTCGGTGAGGACGCGGGAGCCAGCCCGAGCGGAGGGGCCGGGACTGTCAAGATCGAGGTGCGGGGGGCGGCACATGAGGGCGACGCCGGGGTAGCCGATGTCGCGGGCGACGGGCGCCACACGGTCGAGGGGATAGCCGCCGAACATGAGGGTGTGAAGCGCCGCTCGCATGGCCGGGTCTCCTGGCCGCACGCGAGGCAAGGGTAACGCTTCGGGCGCGAGCGAGGGTCTGCAGCCGGCCGTGAGGCCGCTTGGTGGCGCGTGGGGAAGGCGGCGCGTTACATTGACTGCTCGAAGCCAGCAACCAACGGCCAACCCTGGGGGACGGAGTATGAAGATGTCGCTGCGCCGAGGACTGATCGGCGCTCTGGCGGTCGCGCTCGTCGCGCTCGCCGTACTTGCGGCTTGTGAGCCACCCGGCACTACGGCATTCCCGGAACCGGCGTGCGCCGCCGCGGGCAACTGTCCTGCCAACCCATGCCCCGACACAGAGGACGTGATGCAGGACGGCGAGCAGATCTATCTGACGGTCTGCGCTACCTGCCATGGCTACGCAGCCGATGGGTTCGGTCCGCAGTACCAGCTGTACTCGCCGCGACCTGCCAGCTTCAAGGCGGAAGAGTTCCAGGCGCAACTGGCCAGTGATCCGGGCGCGATCTTTCTGAAGGCCTGGCACGGCAACACGGCGATCGGCGAGGACGACGTGGGCGATGTGCCGCACAGCCTCCCGGCAGAACTGGGCGGCCCGCACCCTGAATTCAAGACGGCGTCCCAGGTTCGCGAGAAGATTCGCGCGCAGTGCATCGAGGGGGCCGACCAGCCGCAGGAGACCGGCGGCATGACCGAGGAAGAGCTCTGGAAGGTCGTGTTGTTCCTGCGCACGGCACCGAGCCGCTAGCTCACCAGGCAACCGCCTGACGTGCGGGGCGCCGGGGGACACCCGGCGCCCCGCGGGGCTTAAGGGTTCAGTCCCTCAGTGATTCGGAATCTGAAGGATTCGCCCCCTTGACGAGTCACGACGCTGGTGTACATTGGAATTGCTGACAACGGCGTCAGCCCGAAGACCGGATCGTGGAGATCTGGCGGAAGTTCCCACATTGAGGAGGGAACGATGACTCACTACGTCGGCCCACGGGCCACCTACACCGCGACCAGCGGGCACGAAGCTTGCGCCCGCTGCGGTGGGCGCGGATCACTGCGCTACGCACCGACAGGGCGCCACGTCAGCCGTGGGTACTACGGCGAGACGGCATTCTGGCGAACTTGCTCCCGCTGCGGGGGCACGGGGCACACCCAGGAGTAGGACGCCGCTCCAGCAGTAGTCCCGTGGACGCACGGTGATGAACGGAACCCCCGCCGCGGCGGGGGTTCCAGCTGTTCGGCGCTCGTTTCAAGAGCGCCTTTCGCTCGGCGCTAGAGGCCGCAGCCGCTGTCCATGACCAGGACCTCGCCGGTGACGATGGGGTTCTCGACGAGCATGAGCACGCCGGCGGCGATGTCTTCGGCGGTCGCCGCGCGATTTATGGGGCTGCGGTCGATGGCCTGCTGCAGGAATCCTTCATGCCCGATCATCCAGCGGGTGTCGATGGGACCGGGGGCCACGCTGTTGACGCGAATATCGGGAGCCAACGCGCGCGCCAGCGACTTCGTCATTGTGTTCAAGGCGCCCTTGGAGGCCGCGTACGCGATGCAGGAGCCCGTACCCGTAATGCCTGCGAGCGACGACACATGAACGATCACGCCATCGTCGCCGGCTCGCAGGTGCGGGGTCGCGGCCCGGCTGACGAAAAACGGGCCCTTCAGATTGACCGCCAGGATGCGGTCCCAGAACTCGTCCTTCATGCCGTCAAGGTCGTCGTGATCGACAAAGTGCGTGGTGCCGGCGCTGTTGACGACGATGTCCAGGCGGCCGAAGGCGGCGGCGGTTTGTTCGACCATGGCCACGACCGCGGCGTCGGACGCGACGTCGGCCTGGATGGCCAGGCCCTCGACGCCAAGCGCCTGGATGTCGCCGGCGGTTTGGGCGGCTTCGTCGGCCGAGCGCGAGTAATTGACGGCCACGTTGGCGCCGCGCTCGGCCAGCATAAGCGCCGAGGCGCGGCCCACGCCGGTTCCGCCGCCGGTTACCAGTGCGGCCTTGCCCTGTAGCGACATACGTTTTGCTCCTTCAATCGCGTGTCAGAGCGGCTATTGTGGCACCCAGGAACGCAGCACCGGAGTTGAACGGCATGGAGAAGGTATTCGCGCTGCCGAACGGCGAGGAACTGGTGGCGAGCGTGCTGGGACCGGGCGAAGGGCGCGGGACGGGCGCGGCCCAGCACGAGACCTACAGCTTTCTGACGCGTCCGTTCGATCCGTGGATGGTGCCGGCCGAAGGCGGGTTCCTGGCGGAGTTCCTGGCGGGGACCCATGATCCGTCGCTGGCCGACACGATGCTGGTCGGGCGGATCGACGGGACGGTCGTGGGCACGGCGTGGCATGGGGCGAGCCGGGACCTGCCGGAGATGGGCGGCTATGGGTTCGTGTTTACCGAACCCGAGCAGCGCGGCAAGGGCATCGCGCAGCGGCTGACGGAGCTCTCGATCCAGGGGTTCTGGAAGATTGGCGGCCAGGTCAGCTACCTGGGCACCATGAACCCGGTGGCGCAGCACATATACGAGAAACACGGCTACCGGCACTACAACGGGCTGACGTACAGGGCGCTGCGGCCGGGAACGGACGCGGACACGTTTGACGAAGAGTTCTTTGGCCGGGCGGGCGATGGTGCAGTTCGTGACATGCGGATGGGCGACATCGGGGCGTACACCGGCCTGGTGATGCTGCTGGAGCCGACGGAGTGGATCGTGCGCGACTTCACCGAGGCCATGTTCTACGCGCCGCCGGCCGTGCAGGCCAGCGGGTGCCTGCGGCCGTTTTTCAACTCGATGACGCGGCATACCGCCAGCGAGGCGAATGCTTGGAAGGTGCTGATCAACGACCGAGGGCGGATGGTGGCCTCGGCCAACCTGTGGGCGCCGATTCACTCGCCGGTACGTGCCAACGCGACGATGGAGTTCCAGGCGGCGCCGGCCTACGTGGACCGCGCGAGCGCGGTTATCGAGGCGGCGCTGGAGCACGCGGCGGCACACGACGTGCGAGCCGTGCGGGCCTGCGGGGTATCGGAGGGTCGCCTTGGGGTGCTGCGCGAGGCGGGGTTCGTTGAGGAAGTCCTGCAGCCGGCCGCCCTGGATTTGGGCGAGCGGCGCGCGGACGTGACGGTGATGCGGCGTGACCTCGACTGAGGAACCGGAGTTCAAACCGGTCGGTCCCGAGTCGCTGCTGCCGCAGCCGGGCCGCCTGTCCTCGGTGTTCCTGGACAAGGCCGAGATCGTGATCGCCAACGTGGACGGCCGCTACTACGCGCTGGACGGCCTCTGCGAGCACGCCGGCTACCCGCTGGCCTCCGGGCAACTGGTCGGCTGCGAGCTCACCTGCCCGCTGCATGGCTGGATCTACGACGTCACGGACGGCTGGGTGATCAACCCGCCGTTTGGGTACCGGACGCGCAGCTACAAGGTGCGGGTGACGGACGGGACCGTGGAGGTGGCGTTGGCGGGGTAGGCGTTATGCCTAAGCGACAGTGGTGAGAATGCGTCGGTAAGCGCGTTGCGGTTGCGCGGGAGGCGCGTTGTTTCGAGTGACGGCTCTAGTCTCGATAGGCGAGGAGTGAATTCATGGTCGAGGAATCGCAGGACGACTCAGTGCCGCCTCTCCTTCTGAGGGATCTATGGCCAATCGACAATGTCAGGGATTACAAGGTCCACTTCGCCCGCCAGACTGATGATCTACTGCCGCTTGATGAATGGGTCAGAGACAGGTCGAATTGGGTTGGGTGGCAGAAATACCGTCCTGCTAGGAATGAGTTCAGCCGACCCTATATCTTTTCGCTGATGAACTTTCATCCCGATGGACTCCAGGCTTGGCTGTTCGGCGGAGTGTTCAGAGTTCTGGAGCGCCATGCCGACCGATATGAAGTCGAACTCACGGACCTGGGGCAGTCCTTCATTGGTCGGCTAAAGCTTTGGTCGGCCTACAGGAGTCGAGCAACCAGAGTCAACTTTGAGAACCACTACAACGGTCGTTATCCCCTGCACGTAGTTGAGGTGCTTCGCGAGCCATTCTCGGGACTGGCATTCCCAGGCTACGAGAAAATCAACCTCTCCCTCTCCGAGTTGGAAGTTCTAGTGCGGAACGACCGCCCGGATTGGAAGACAGCCCTTGAGCATGTAAAGGGCGTCTACCTGATTACTGATACCAGTTCCAAGACTCGCAGACACTATGTCGGGTCGGCATACGGAGACGATGGGCTCTGGGCGCGGTGGAAGAGCTATATCGATACGGTGCATGGCGGAAACGTTGAGCTGAGGGCGTTGGTCTCGGAGAAAGGCGACGCCCACTGTCGCGCCCACTTTCGCTTTGCACTGCTCGAATACCTGCCCGCCTATGCGCTGGATGAGACTGTCCTGGGTCGGGAAGCTCACTGGAAGCACGTCCTCATGAGCCGAGAGTTTGGGCTCAACCAGAACTGACGATCCAGACGATCGCTGCGCGATGTTCGAGCGGCCTTCGCGCAAGAGCTGAGCACAAGCGCGCAACTGAAGGGCCACTGCGAGTACCGCTCGGTACAATTGCGCTACGGGTGGCGTAGCAGAACCTAGTCAGAGGACACCTCGACAGGAGACACGACCGCATGGCCGACCCGAGTAGAAGCGCTGCTGCGCTGACACGCGCCGAGTTGCGCGAGGAACTGGATAGAAGCCTCGCGCACTACGCAACCAAGGCAGACCTCGCGGAACTGCGCGGGTAGCTCAAGTCCGAGATCGCCAACCTGCGGGCCGATCTGATCAAGTGGATGATCGGGCTCATGCTGGATTCGGTGACGGCGGCTGTTGGAATCGCGGCTGCCGTAGTCCGGCTCTTGGGTTAGCTCGCCGGAACCCCAGCTCTTCGGCAGCGACGGGCGGTGCGAACAACTGGCGACGGTTACAATCGTTCATCGGGCGACGTAGCAAACCTTGTCAGGCGACACCTCGACAGGAGACGCATCCGCATGGCCGACCCGAGTAGCAGCGCGGCGGCACTGACCCGTGCCGAACTTCGTGAGGAACTGGACCGCAGCCTTGCGCATTACGCGACCAAGGAAGACCTTGCAGATCAGCGCGCCGATCTCATGACCGAAATCGCCAATCTACGCGGCAATATGAAGGCGGAGATCGCCAACCTGCGGGCCGATCTGATCAAGTGGATGATCGGCTTGATGCTTGGTTCGGTGACTACGGCGGCTGCTACTGCGGTCGCCGTCGACCGATTCGCCGGTTAGGTCGCCGGAACGTCAGCTGGCTGGCGGCGACGGTCGGTCCGAACTCAGCTTCGTGTTAGCCGTACCTTCACCGGCACACCGTTTAGCGTTGGGGCTGCCGCGGCGGCGCTCTCGGGCGCTGTGCCTTGGTTGACCTTTACGGCCAGGACTTCGACGGCGATTTCGGTCTGGTGCGCGGCGAGGGTTTCGTGCAGGGCGGCCGGGCCGTCGATCCAGAGGTGGATGCGGTCGGAGACTTCCAGGCCGGCGTCGCGGCGGAGACCCTGGGTGGCGTGGACGAGTTCGCGGGCGAGACCTTCGTGGGCCAGTTCGTCGTCGATGTCGGTGGCAATGGCGACGATGACGCCGTCCTGTTCGGCCACGCCGAAACCTTCGCGGGGAGTGCGGCGGACGTCCAGGTCGCCGGGTTCCAGCGTCTCGGTCACTCCGTCAACCTCGATGTGGAGCGAACCGAGGTCGTCCAACTCGCGCACGGCTGCCGGAGCGTCCAGCGCTTCGAGCGCGGCGGCAACCTGGCGGACCTGGCGGCCGAAGCGAGGGCCGAGGGCCCGGTAGTTGGGGCGGACCTGGTAGTCGACCAGTTCGTGCTCGGAGGTCATGCGCAGGAGTTCCTTGACGTTGAGCTCGTCGAGGACGTGCGCTTGCAGCGCCATCACGGCGACCCAGTCGGCGTCATCGGCGACGCGGACCAGCGCGGAGCGCAGTGGCTGGCGGAGCTTGACGTTGGCGCTGTTGCGGGCGGCGCGGCCGGCGCGGACGACCCGCTGGGCCAGGGCCATGGCCGCGTCCAGATCGGGGTCGCGCAGGGCGTCGTCGGCCTCCGGCCAGTCGGTGAGATGGACGCTGCTCGGCGCGTCCGGATCCGCGCGGCGGACCAAGTTCTGGTAGATGTCGTCGGTCCAGAAGGGCATGACGGGGGCCAGGAGGCGCACCAGCGAGGTCAGCAGTTCGTAGAGGGTCTGGTAAGCGGCCTGCTTGTCGTCGTCGGAGTCGGATTTCCAGTAGCGGCGGCGGCCGCGGCGGACGTACCAGTTGGACAGTTCCTCGACGAACTCCTGGGCGGCCTGCACGCCGCGGTGGACGAGGTAGTCGTCCAGCGAGGCGGTCATGGTGTCGATGAGGCCTTGCAGGCGTGAGAGCGCCCAGCGGTCCAGATCGGGGCGCTCCGCGACTGGAATGCGCGGGGCGGTGGGGTCGAAGCCGTCGAGGCGGGCGTAGGTCACGAAGAACGAGTAGACGTTCCAAAGCGTGAGCATGCGGCGCTTGACCTCGGTGGCCGGGCCGTAGCCGAAATTGATGTTGTAGAGCGGGTTGTGGCCGGCGTACAGCCAGCGCATCACGTCCGCGCCCATGCGCTCGGCGGCTTCGCCGAAGTCGATGGCGTTGCCCCAGCTCTTGTGCATCGCGCGGCCGGTTTCGTCGTTGAGCTTTTCGTAGACGAAGACGGACTGGTAGGGCGACTGGTTCTGGATGGTGACGCTCATGAAGAGCATGGAGTAGAACCAGAGCCGGATCTGCTCGCGCATCTCGGTGATGAAGTCCGCCGGATACCAGTTCTCGAACTCCTCGCTGTTGTGCAGGTAGCCCAGGGTGGAGAAGGGCACGATGCCGGCGTCCAGCCAGGCGTCGCCGACGGCGTCGATGCGGTTGGTGGGCGCTTCGCAGGACTCGCAGCGGATGGTCACGCGGTCGATCCAGGGGCGGTGCAGCTCGCGCAACTGGTCCATGCCCTCGATTGCCCGCTCTTCGAGATGGGCCTTCGACCCGATGACCGTCAGGTGGCCGCAGGACTGGCAGGGGTAGAAGGGCAGCGGGAGGCCCCAGTAGCGGCGGCGGGAGATGTTCCAGTCGCCCATGTTGCGCAGCCAGTCGGCCATGCGGGCGCCGGCGTACTCGGGCGTCCAGTTGACGGTGGCCGCGGCGTCCAGCATGGGCTGGCGGACTTCGTCGGCGCGGATGAACCACTCGTCGTCCACCCGGAACACCAGTTCTTCCTGGCAGCGCCAGCAGTGGGGATAGCGGTGGGTGTAGGTGTGGTGGCGATAGAGCAGGCCGCGTTTGCGCAGGTCGGCGACCACGTCGTCGGCGACTTCGCGGGCGTCGCGGCCGGTCAGCCAGTCGTAGCCGTCCGTGTAATTGCCGTTCTCGTCGATGGGCACCAGGACCTCGAGACCAAGGTCCCGGCCGAGGAGGAAGTCCTCCTCACCGGCGCCCGGTGCGATGTGCACGACGCCGGTGCCCTCGTCGGCGCCGACGTCGGTCCAGGGGATGACGCGGTGGGTGACGCCGCTGACAGCCGGCAGGTCGTCGAAGGGGCCGTCGTAGGTCAGGTCCAGCAGGTCCGAGCCCTGATGCCTGGCAACGACCTCGGCGTCTTCCCCAAAGACGGCCGACATCGCGGCTTCGGCCAGCAGGTAGCGACCGTCGTCCGCCGCGACCTCGACGTACGCCAGGTCGGGATGAACGGCGGCCGCCACGTTGGCGGCCAGGGTCCAGGGCGTGGTGGTCCAGATGAGGAGCCAGGTGTCCGGGCGTCCGTGGATGGGCAGACGCACGTAGACGGCGTCGTGTTCGATTTCTTCGTAGGTGTCGATGAGCTCGTGCTGCGAGAGGGCGGTGCCGCAGCGGGCGCACCAGGGCATGGCGCGCTGGGCCGCGGCAATCCAGCCGCGCTCGTTGCAGCGGCGCAGGAAGTGCCAGATGTGCTCGATGTTGTTGTCGGAGTGGGTGAAGTAGGAGTCGTCCCAGTCCATCCACTGGCCCAGGCGGACGGACTGGTCGGTCTGCACGCCGGAGAACTTCTCCACGCGTTCGCGGCAGGCGTCGGCGAAGGCTTCCAGGCCGAACTCCTCGATGTCGCGCTTGGAGTTGAAGCCGAGGTCCTTTTCGACTTCCACCTCCAGCCAGAGGCCCTGGCAGTCGAAGCCGTTCTGGTAGCGCTG
Organism: Chloroflexota bacterium; assembly: GCA_011523785.1. GTDB lineage: Bacteria > Chloroflexota > UBA11872 > UBA11872 > UBA11872 > UBA11872. The sequence goes on from WTFW01000046.1 coordinate 23,923, forward strand.
GTGGTAGCCGCGCATGGCGCGGTAGCGCTGGTAGACGTCCTTGTAGGTGCGGCCCCAGGCGTGATGGACGCCCATGGGGTTGTTGGCGGTGATGGGCCCATCGAAGAACGACCAACGGGGGCCGTCGGCGTTCTTGGCGCGCAGCCGCTCGAAGGTGTCCTCGTCGGCCCACAGGCCGAGCATCCGCCGTTCCATGGACGGGAAGTCCAGTTCGTCCGGCAGGGGTTCGAACGCGGACTTCGGCTTGGTGGAGCTTGAGGTGTCGTCAGTCATGGGATCAGTCCGCCAGGGCGATTTCGAGGCGGCGGTTGATGCGCCCCTTGTTGGCGGCGTTGATGATGGCGACGCGGCCGATCTCGCTGGTGTTAGCGACGTGCGTGCCGCCGTCGGCCTGGCGATCCAGGCCCTCGATTTCGACGATGCGGATATTGGCGATGTGGGCGGGGACCAGGTTGACGTGGGTGCGGATCAGGTCGGGCAGTTCCAGGGCTTCGGCGCGGGGCAGCTCGTAGGCGCGCACCGGTCGGGCGGCGGCCAGTTCAGCGTTCAGGCGTTCCTCAATCTGGTCGCGCACGTCGTTGATGCGAATGCCTTCCAGCGAGAAGTCCATGCGGGCCTTGGCGCCGTCGTCGTAGATGTGGCTGCCGGTCACGTCGGCCTGCCAGCCCGTCCAGACCACGCCGGAGAGGGCGTGCAGGGCGGTGTGCAGGCGCATGAAGGCGTAGCGCAGGTCCCAGTCCAGGTGGCCGGTCACCTCGGCTCCGGCCGGGGGCGGCTCGCCTTCCAGCCGGTGCACGATATCGCCGCCCCGGCGGCGCACGGCCGTCACCGGCCAGACCTGCCCGTGGGCGCGCAGTTCACCCAGGTCGCTGGGCTGCCCGCCGCCAAGCGGATAGAAGGCGCTGCGGTCCAGCGCCACCCCGTCCGGACTGACGGCGGTGACGGTGGCCTCGAAATCTCGCAGGTAGCTGTCGGCGTAGAACAGTGCTTCGGTTGCCATGTCGCTCCATCAACGAAAAAACCCGTCCCCAACGGGACGGGTCGAGAAACCCGCGGTACCACCCGCGTTGCGCGGCCAAAACGACCGCGCCGCTCGTCCGGCACGCGCCACGAGGCGGATACCGTTGCGCCGATCACGGAGCGCAACCCCCTCCGGTTCTACCAGCCCGTCCGGGCCTTCGACCGGCGGCTCGGGAAGGATGTTCCAGCGGGACCCTGACCGCCCGGCTTCCACCGTCCCGGGCTCGCTGCGGCGGACCGCCCGCCAAACGCGTTTCCGTCAACGCCTTTGCTGCAAGGAGCGAGTGTCGCCGCCGACCATGCGACGGTCAAGACTCTTTTCGAGTGGCCTGCCGGCTACTCGCCCTTCGCGCCCGCAATGTCGCGTCGCTGGAAGATCCAGAACGCCACGCCGCTCAGGACCACGATGTAAGCCAGCGAGACCAGGAAGCCCTGCAGGGCTTCGGGCTGCATGCCGATGACCGCGGCGTCGTCGAATCCGCCCTCGCCGCCGCCACCGACAAAGAGCTCACCGCCCGTCGTGCCCAGCCAGCCGCCGACCGCCTGACCGAGGATGTAGCCGGAGAAGCGCTCGAACCAGTCGAAGTTGGCCAGGATGCCGATGACAATGCCCTCGGCCACGGCGTAGCCCAGCGACAGCCCGATGGCCGCGCCCGATGACGTGGTGAGAACGGCGAAGAACAGTCCCAGCGCCACGTAGGGCAGCAACCCGAAGATGGCCTTACCAAAGATGCGCGCCACCTCGGCCCAGTCCGCCGACTCGGCCACCCAGGAGCCGCCTTCCAGGGTCAGCGATGCGATATAGCTGCTCAGCGCCATGCTCAGCGTCCCCACGATCAGCGCCCCAACGCCCAGCAGCGCGACCAGCAGCAGCTTGGACGCCAGCAATTGCCAGCGCCCCGCGCCGCGCGTGAGGACCGTGCGCACCGTGCCCCAGCCGTATTCCGTGCCGGTCAGCGAGGCGGCCAGGATCATGATGAGGATGATGCTGAAGCCGTGCGAGATGGCGAGCCCGATCACCGCGTTGTTCGGAAACGCCAGCAGTTCCAGGAAGGCGCCGCTGACGCTGGCCGTGCCGCCGTCGCCCAGCGTCACCTCATCGCCGACGCGGAACAGGGCATAGGCGCTCCAAAACGTGATCTGCAGCAACAGCACGCTGACAAACAGCAGGATCCAGGGCAGGCGCCGGCGGCGCAGCTTGAACCACTCCCAGCGGGTGAGCGATAGGGTTTCAGCGATCATTCGGTCTTCTCTCCGTTCTCGCCGGTCACGTCCAGGAAGTACTGCTCCAGGGAGACCTGGAGCGGGGCGATTTCGGTGACGTAGACCTCGGACTTGCTGAGCAAGGCGGTCAACTCGGACGAGCGCTCGTGCGCGATCGTGACCACCAGCGCGTCGTCCTCGGCGCGGGCGGCCTCGATCGTGTCCGTGGCCGTCAGGATGCTCAGGGCCCTGGCGTCATCAGTGGTCCGCAGCCGCACCTGCTCCTGCGGACGCAGCAGGTCCGCCACGTCGCCCTGCACCACCAGCCGGCCCCTGGCAATGATGGCCACGCTGTCGCACACCTGCTCGACCTCGTTGAGCAGATGGCTGGAGAGCAGAATGGTGTGGCCCTCGGAGCCGAGATCGCGGATGAGGTCGCGGACCTCGGCCATGCCGGCGGGATCCATGCCGTTGGTGGGTTCGTCCAGCAGCAGCAGCTCGGGATCGCCCAGCAAGGCGTAGGCCAGGCCCAGGCGCTGCTTCATGCCGAGGGAGTAGGTCTTGAAGGCGTCGTTGGCGCGCCCGGCTAGGCCCACGAGGTCCAGCAGCCGGTCCAGTTCGCGAGGATTGTTGCGACCCATCACGCCCTGGAAGTAGGCAAGGTTACGGCGGCCGGAAAGGTAGGGATAGAACGCCGGCGTCTCCACGATGGCGCCGATGCGCCGCAGGGCGTCCCGGCCGGTCCCGTTCGTGCCCAGCAGGCTGAAGCTGCCGGAGGTTGGCCGAACCAGCCCCAGCAACATGCCCATGACGGTGGTCTTGCCCGCGCCGTTGGGCCCGAGCAGGCCGAAAACGTGGCCGCGCGGCACCTGCAGGGAGAGCCGGTCCACAGCCAGCACACGGCCATAGCGCTTGGTCAGCGCGTTGGTCTGGATCACGGTGTCGGTCATGGCCGAGGACTTCCGAGCAAGCTGCGCATCTGGCGCTCCTTGTATAGCGTTCCCGAGGCTCACTGTAGGCGGCGGCGCAAGGTGCGCCATCGCCCGAACGGCGTAATTTCGGTCATGTGGGTCGGCCGAAAGGACTAGGGTCGCTCTGCGGTCTGCCGACACGATGCCGGGAAGAGCCGCCGGCAGGACGGGCGACACGACAACGGCGCCGGTGGGGCGGACCCTTAGGCCCGCCGATTCACCGGCGCCGTTGGGTTAGGCGATCAGGCCGTGCCGGCCGGCGCCTCCGCTTCGGCTTCGCAGATCGGAAGCCCGAGTTCGTCGACGTCGTTCCTAAGGACTCCCGCCAATTCAGCGGGAACGCAGCCGCTGAACTGGTTCCCCAACAGGTACACCCTTCGCAGGTTCTCGAGACGTCCCAGTTCGGCCGGAATCTCGCCGGTTAGCTGGTTGTGCCCCAGTCCCAACACCGTCAGGTTGCTGAGGTTACCGAGCTCGGGCGGGATCGCGCCGCTCAGCCGGTTATGCCTGAGCCAGAGCTCGTCCAGGTTGACAAGGCTGCCCAACTCGGCGGGAATCGGGCCGCTGAGCTGGTTGTGATCGAGGTCCAGTTGCGTGAGGCCCGTGAGGTTGCCCAGTTCGGCCGGGATTGGCCCGCTGAGCTGGTTGGACCAGAGCCCGATCCAGACCACGTTGGGGAGGTTGCCCAGTTCGGCCGGAATCGGCCCGCTGAGCTGGTTCAATGTGAAGTCCATGTGGGTGAGGGTCTCGAGGTTGCCCAGTTCCGGCGGAATTCCGCCCGTCAACTCGTTAATCCCCAGGGCCACCCACTCCAGGCTCTCCATGTCGCCAAGTTCGGCGGGAATGGACCCGCTCAACTGATTGGCCCAGAGGGAGAGACGGGTCACCTTGTCGAGGTTGCCGATCGCCGGCGGAATCCCGCCCGTGAGCTGGTTGCCAAAGAGGTCCAATTCCGTCAGACCGGTCAATCGGCCGACATCGGCCGGGATCTGTCCACTCAACTGGTTCTGCGAGAGATCCAGTTCAACGACACGGCCGGCTCCGGTCGTCACGCCGTACCACTCGCGAAGCGGCGCAATGCTCAGCCAGTTGTCGCTGAGATTCCAATTCGGGCCGTCCAGGGCGTGGTAGAGCGCCACCAGTGCGTCGCGGTCGGCAAAGTACTGGGCAACCCGCGCGTCGACATCGGAAACAGCCTCGGGTTCGAACGCCTGGCCATCCTCCAGCGGTTCGGCAGCTTGGAAACTCTCAAACGCTTGATGGATGTCGAACGGATAACGCGCGTTGCGGGAGGCATCGCCCAGGAAGCGCAGATGCACCTGGTCAGGGCTGTCCGGCCGGAATTCGAACACGGCAGCCTGGAAATACTGGCGGATCACGCCTGGAGCGGCGCTCTCAAGATTGAAGCTGGCGCCGGGCGCATCGTCCGGGCGGGCCTCGGACTTGGGGTGGCCGAAGGCCTCCAGGCCGCCCAGCGCCGTGAAGAAGTCGAGGAATCCGACCGGCGTGCCGTCGATCGCGACGTTGGACACGCGGTGGCCCCAAGGCCCCAGCGGCATTCCCGGCTGCTCGCTCAGCAGGTTCGGTTCACCGCCTGGTCCGGCAAGGTCGTCCCACACCAGCCGGCGCTCCATCTGCCAGGCGCCGTTGCGCTCCTGGCAGTCCACGATGCCGCGCTGGTAGTACTGGGTCAGGCCGCCGGGACGTTCAGCGATGACTTCGGACGTCGGATATCCCCAGCGCAGTACGTCGCCAGTGGCCCTGTAGTAGGTCAGGAAGTTACAGCCCACGTCAGCCTCGCCGACGGTTACCAGCAGGTCGGGAATGTTGTGACCCAGGCTCGCGTCGGGAGCGAGAAATGCGGATTGCTGCACCACGGCGGAGGGTCCAGCGGACGTCATGTCGTCTGCGGCGTGCTCGTCCGCGACGACAGGCGAGACAAATGCCACAAGTGCCAGGAGCGAAGCCAGCAAGACCGCGCCAGCGCGGCGGGGCTGTACGAGCAGCCACCGGACATTGAGATGGGTAGCGAGAGATCGTGTCATCTGGCGTGGAAGTTTCTCTTTTGGGGGCGATTCGCCCGAATGCGTTAACTGCAGTCTACGTTCTGCGATGTCTGACGCGGACGGCGTGAGCGGGCGGCGACGAGAATCGCAGCGGACGCTACGTCGGTCCGTAGTCGTCCCAGACGGCGACGATGCGCCCGTCTAAGCGCCTGAGTTCGGCGGGGTCGGGATCTGAGTTATTCCAGACGTTGCGCTGTTGGAAGCGGTGCGCGCCTGAGGCCTGACCGGATACGACTCGCAGAGTCTCTCCAGGGCCAACGGTGGTTTCAGGCGGGAAACGGAAGCCCTGCTTGCCGCGAAGGCTGACCAGCCACCAGCCGCCGACATCCAGCGGGCCCGAACCCGTGTTGGTCAGGGTCACGACTTCCTCGATCTTGTCGACGCTGAGCGCGACGCTGGCGGTGTCCAGCGCCCAGATGCCGACGTTTGCGGCGTGGGCCGCGGCGACGGCCCGGTCAATGGCTTCCCGCTCGGCCAGGTTTGGCGCCACGGGCAGGGCCCGCGCCCAACCCTGGCGGGCCAGTTCAGCGGCCACCAGGCGATCAGTCTGGTATACGTGGCGAAGCAGGCGACCGCCGGTGTCCGTCGGCTCCACGTCGGCGACGAGCCGCAACGGGCCGGCGGCGATGAGGGCGCGCAGGGCCTCGCGAGCCTGTTCAGCAAGCTCGCGCTGGCCGACATCGTCAAACTCGGGCGTGTCGATCCCAAGGATTCGAACCGTGACTTCGCCCGACCGCGTGGTGACGGTGAATGTGTCGCCGTCGATCACCGACGCCAGGCGACCCGGGGCGCCGTCCAGGTCCACGTCGACCACCGGTTCGGGCGATGGCGTTGGGGCGGGTGCGACGGTAGGCGCGGGCTCGGGCGTCGCCGTGGGCGACACGGGCGGGCTGGGGAGTGCGGGCCCTGACTGCGGCGTCAGGGAAGGTGGCGGTTCCGAGGCGCTCCGGGCGCCAGGGGGTGCCGGAGCCGGACTGCTGGCCGCTGTCGCAGCGCGTGCGGTCAGGCGCAGAACGACCGTTTCGTCGTATGACCCGTCGCAGGCGGAGAGCACAGCGGTGGCCACCGCCCCGGCCAGAAGGCCCCGCGCTATTGGCGCCAGGTTCCGCGTGTCGCACCAAGTGGTGCCGGTGGACCAACACGTACTGTACTGCGAGTTTTCAGGTCCATCGGCTCGTTGCGCGCCGGTTCGCTGTCGCATTCCGAATAGTTTGATATGGGAAGATGCCGGTCGGCGGCGTGCCACGAGAGAGAGTCGGTCATGGCTAGCTACATGGACTTGAAGAGCCGCATAGACCAAGGCGACGTGATCGTCCTTGATGGGGCCATCGGGACCGAGCTTCAGGCGATGGGCGTGCCCATGGACCCGGCGTCGTGGTGCGGTCCGGGCAATTACACGCATCCGGCGACGGTGCGACAGATGCACGAGCGCTACATCAAGGCCGGGGCCGACATCATTACGACGAATACGTTCAACACCCTGCGTCCCGCGCTGGAGGCCTCGGGGTACAGCGAGCTGGTGCGGGAAGTCAACGTGCGCGCCGTGGACGCGGCGGTGGATGCGCGAGCGCGGGCCGCCGCCGACCGGCCCGTATACATCGCCGGATCGATCTCGTGCCGAATCCCGATCCGCGACCGCAGAACCGGGACACTCCTGGGCGGTACCGGCTACGGATATGGCGCCAGCCTTTCGACGGCGGAGCTTCGGGCATACGCCGAGGAGCAGGCCAATATCCTGGCGGAGTCCGGGGTGGATCTCTTCCTGATCGAAAACCTGTGGGCCGACAACGAGTCCCGGGCGATAGCGGCCGAGGCCGCCAAGGCGACCGGGTTGCCGGTCTGGGTAGCCTTCACGGCCTCGGTGGCGGCAGATGGACAATCGGTCAGAATGAATTTCGGCGCGGACCGCGACTACAGCACCGGCATCGGAATGCCGATGTGGACGGAGAGTTGGCGGCCGGTCGACGACGAAAAAAGCCTGGCCGAAGGCATCAACGAGATTGCGTCGGTGGGTCCCGACGCGCTGGGGGTGTTCCACAGCCGGATTGATGAAACGTCCGCGGCGCTCCAGGTCATGCTCGACGAGTGGTCCGGGCCCGTGGTCGTCTATCCGGATGCCGGCCGGGAGGACTACCTGGCGACGTGGCAGGACCGCAGCCTCAGCAACGAAGCGTCGGTGCAGGAGCTCACGCGGGAGGCCTTGACGTGGGTCGACATGGGGGCCCAGGTGATCGGTACGTGCTGTGGATTCGGCCACGACTACACGAGGGCTCTGCGCGGCGCCCTGCCATCCGGAACCCGATCGCCACGCAAGGCCGCGTAGTTGGCCGTCCGCCAGGGAATCGCCACGTAGAAGTCGGCTGCAGCATCGGCAGAAGGGGTTGACGTGGAGTCCAGACCGCTGGTGGTTGTTGGAGCGGGGGCGGCGGGGACGGCTGCCGCCATCGAGGCGGCCGAGGCCGGCGTACCCGTAACGCTTGTAGACGAGAATCCCATTCCGGCCACGTTGGCTGGTCTGAATGTTCCGCAGTTCTTCGGCCAGCGATTCGCGCGCGACTTGCAAGACCAGCCGCGGATGCTGGAGCGGATGACCGCGGTCAACGAGGCTCTGGCGAAGGCCCGGGTGGCCGGCGTGGACGTGCAGCTTGGGACGTGCGTCTGGGGTGCGTTTCGCAATAGCGACACCAGCAGAGTTTTGGACGGACCACAGCTCGGACTGGCCGACCGGGATCGTTCATGGATGATCAAATACGACCGGCTGATAGTGGCGACCGGCGCCCGGGATCTGGGCCTTGCGTTCGGCGGGTGGAACCAGGCCGGCGCCATGGGGGCCAACGGGGCGCATTCGCTATTGCACCACTACCAGGCGTTGGCCTCGCGACGCATGGTGGTGCTGGGCAGCGGCAACCTGGGTCTCAACTCCGCCAGGCTGGCGCTGAAGGCGGGAATCGACGTCGCGGCTGTCGTGGAGGTGTCCTCGTCGGTTCGTGGCGACGCGACTCTCAGCGCGGCGCTACAGGGCAAGGGCGTAGAGGTCTGCACGTCCCATGCCCTGAAACAGGCGGTCGGCCGAGACGGCGAGATCGAGTCCGTCGTTCTGATCGAGATCGACGGCAGTTGCGCGCCGGTTGCCGGCACGGAGAGAGTTTTCGCCGCCGACACCGTCTGCCTGGCGATCGGCCTGGTGCCCAATGTGGAACTGCTGAGTCTCCTGGGCTGTGCTCTCGCCTTCGAGCCCGAGCTCGGCGGGTACGTGCCAGTCCGGGATGACCGGATGCGGACCAGCGTCGACGACGTGTTCGTTGCCGGGGACGTAGCCGGCTTCCACGACGCGATGGTTCTCGACAGCGAGATTGCACGAAACCAGGGCCGCCTGGCCGGAGTGGCCGCGGCGGAGTCGCTCGGGGCAATCGACTCAGCGGAGGCGGCGGCCCGGCTACGTGAACTTCAGGCGACGGATGCCGACGCGGATCCGACCGATGCCCCCTCACGTTGGATGCAGTGGCTCCAGGCCCTGCTCAACACCGGTGGATCCGATGTGTTCGTGTGTCCGTGTGAGGAGGTCACTTATGCGGACCTCGTCGACCTTCGGCCGCCGCGATTCCTGAACTGGGAAGCGAATCGAGGTAGCCGTCCAAGCCTCAAGGCCCTGGTCAGGGATGCTCCGGTCAATCCGGACCAGGTCAAGCGCCTGACACGGGCAGGCATGGGCCACTGCCAGGGCCGGCTTTGCCGCGAGCAGGTCGCGCTGCTGCTGGCGGACGCGTCGGGAATGGACATCGCCGACATGCCCGTGATGTCGTACCGGCCCCCGGTGCGGCCGCTGCCGCTGCGGGTCATGTGGCCGCACGACGAGTCGGAGCAGGTTCGCAGCGAGTGGGCCAAGTGGTTCAGCCCAACCAGCCCTGTGCTGGGGTAGGGAGCGGGAACCGAAGACATGCCCCCCACGAGTGCCGACGTCGTAGTGATCGGGGCCGGGGTATCCGGCCTGAGTTCGGCCTATTTCCTGGCCAGGGCGGGTCGGGATGTCGTGGTTGTCGACAAGGGGATCGTCGGGGGCGAGGCCTCCGGGCGAAACGGTGGAATGGTCAGCGAAAGGGTGGACGAGCCCCTGTTGATCCCGATGGCGGTGGAAGCCACGGAGCTATGGACGACGCTGGACGAGGAATTGGGCTATCCCACCGAGTTCACGCAGGAGGGCCGGCTGCAGGTCGCCGTGACGGAATCGGAGATGGGCGACCTGCTTGCGGAGCGGGACGTGGCATTGCGCCACGGTATCGACGTCGCGCTGGTTGAACCGTCGGAGATTAGGGACATGATTCCCGGAATCACCGAACGGACGTTGGGCGGGCTTTTCTTTCCTAACGGTGGCCATGCCAATACCCAACTCACGGTGCAGGCGTATGCCTGGGCGTTGCAAGACCTGGGAGGCAGGCTCTACCAGAACACGACGGTGACGGGCCTTCGGGTTGTTGACGGCAGAGTCTCGGTGGTGGAGACGACCGCCGGCGACTTCGCGCCCGAAATCGTGATCGGCGCCGCCGGGCCACAGACCGGACTGCTGGCGGACCTGGCGGACGTTCACGTGCCCGTGGCGCCGGCGCGGGTTGAGATCCTGGCGACCGCCCCGGTGGAACAGCGCTTTCCAATCGCCCTTGTGGGGAACGGGCTCTACGGACACCAGGCCGTCAGAGGGAACCTGATCTTCGGCGGCGGGGCGCACGAGTGGGCGGACGTGGAACTGACTGCCAGTCCCGGCAAGCCCAACACGCCGCTCATCAGGAATATCGCCAGGCGGCTGGCCGAGCTGCTTCCGGGAATGGCGGACGTTCCGGTTATCCGAAGCTGGGCGGGCGTGGTGGAACAGGCGCCCGACTACCGGCCGATCATTGACATCCTGGACTACCCCAGCAACTACGTGGTGGTGACGGCGTCGGCGCACGGGTTCGGCATCTCACCGGCCACGGGCAAGGTCGTCAGCGAGCTGGTGCTCCACGGCGAAGCCAGCATCGACATCAGCGGCCTGGGACTAAGTCGATTCGCGGACTACGGGCCCGACTGGCGGGAGCAGCGGGGCTGGACTCCGGCACCACTGCGGTTCTGACCTGGGCGCGGCCGGGTACAACACGCGACCTGACGGCGGAAAATGGTGGGCCGTGTAAGACTGAATTGCGAACTTTCCGATGGGAAGTTCTTATCTGAGGAGTCGATCAGGCGACAAGACGAGCCTATGCCGCGTCTGAGGTCGACTTCGGGGAATTTTGGGCGCTCATTCAGTCATTGCCTCCTTGATGGCGGCGAGCTGGTCGTCGGTAATACCGGTGTCTCGCAGGTAGCCCTCGACGCCTCCGTACATCCTGTCGAGGTGGTCGAGGGTTATTTGCATGCTGTGAGGATGGCAGGCATCGTTCTGAAAATCCCGCCACGTGTATTCGTCAGGATTCACGCCAGGACTGTCTTTGTAGTAGCGCCGCACCAGATACCGCGCGGTGAGACCATAGTCCTCGATGATGGTCTCGCGCGGAACGCCACAGATATCCAGCACGAATGCGGCAGAGATTCCGGCCCTGTCCTTACCCGCGTTACAGTGGACGAGGACGGGGAGACCGCCTGGGCTGGCAAGAACCGAGAATATCTGGTGGAGGATGTGCTTTCTCTGTTCGAGTATGTAGCAGTACGTCCTGCCCCGTCGCTCGGCAGAATCCTGGACTCCGTCGAGCACCTCCCTGCCCTCGAGGTCCACGTCGCCTGCCATGTTTTGATGGTAGTAGGTGACGGCCTCATAGCCAATGAAGGGGCTCGGCCTGAATTGCAGGTCGCTGCTGCGGCGCAGGTCGATGATGTTTTGGATGCCGTATTCGAGGAGAGTGTCTACGCCCGCGGGGCTGAGATTCGCCAGGGTGTCCGCCCGTAGGTACGTACCCCAGCGGGTCATCCTGCCCTCTCGGGTCTCGTATCCTCCGAGGTCGCGGACGTTGTATGCGCCCTCGACATCGAGGGCGCGCACGTGTTCAGTGTGCTTGGTCATGGTTGGGTCACTCCCCGTGATCAGCGCAATCTTCTCCGGCGTACCTTCGACCTTGCGTTTGTTTGAAGTGGTGTCTATTGGGCCTCCCCGGTTGGTGGTGCTCAATGATAGAGCACATGGTGAGCCAGCGTCCTATCAGAACACACGACAACTAGCGCAATAGGCGCCAACAGTGGGAGGCAACATCTGAGGGAGTGCAAACGCACCAGCCTTTCCTGAAAGGACGGGGGCAGTCGCACACCATTGCTGAGGAAGTTAGAGCCTCGGCAGGTCTTAGCTATGAACATGTGGGCCGTGTAAGACTGAATTGCGAACTTCCCGGTGGGAGGTTTCTATGTGAGGACTGCGCCTTCCGGCAGTGTGCAGAGCTACCCAAATTCCTCCCTGAGCATCTCAGCCGCCAGGGACTCATTCCTGAGCTTCAGGTACGCCTCGTCGAGCGGGATATCGGCCGCGCTTCCGGGCGCGAAACCGCAGTCGGGGTGCAGCAGGACCCGCTCAGGCGCGACGTATTGGACGGCCTGCCTGACGCGGGCGGCAATCTCGTCTGGCGTGTCGATGTGGCTGCTGCGGCAGTCGACGCATCCCAGGCCGATATCGAAGCGTTCGGGTAAGTCGCGCAATACGGCGAAATCGCCCGCCGCCGGAATCGCAAACTCCAACATGAGAATATCGAACTTGAGATCGGCCAGGGCTGGAAGAATCGGCTCGTATCCACCCTCGCCGACCCATCCTGCGCGACCCTTATTGCGGCGACACAGGTGGATCGCCAACCGGACGCCGTCTACTCCCGTGACGACGCGGTTCAGTAAGTCGACGCAGTACGTCATCTCGGCCTGCGGATCGTCGTAGTCCGCCCGTACTTTCGGGTCCACGAACAGGCACAGGTGCGGGTCGTCAAATTGCGCGATCGCTACCCCTTCGTCGCGCAGGGCTTCCAGCTCTTGCCGAAGCACGGGCACCAGCGCCTCGGTGAAGTCTCGTCGAGTGGGATACGCGGCTCGTGAATGTTCGGGGTCCCACATCCGCTCACCTAACAGGTATGGCGATGGTATGGCGACCTTGACATCCCGTCCCGTATGCAGTTTGAGGAACCTCGCCTCCCTCGCCAGCAGGCCGGGGTTTGCCACCTCGATTTTCGAAGTAACAACGTGCCACGTCTGGCGCTGTCCCAGGACTTCCTTGATGGACAGATCGAACCCGCGGCAGATATCCGCAATCACCCCGATGTATGACTTTCTACGCCATTCCCCGTCGGAAATAATGTCGATGCCGGCAAGCTCCTGCATCTGCGCCACGTAGGGTATGGCGGAGTCCATCATCCGCCGAAAATCGTTTGAAGTGCCGCCCCCTTCGACCTGTGATTCAATCAGGTCTCGCACGTATTGAGGTCGCGGCATCGAGCCGACGACGGTGGTTGGGAACAGGCCTCGTTCCATTTGACGTTCAGGCAAGATGTCGTGCGCTTTCTCTGCTCGTGGTCAGGCCTGGCTCAGGAACAGGTTTATTCGCGAACCGCATCCAGTCGGCGGTGGCTAGGTAGTAGTCCTGGATGTTGTCGACCTCATGGTAGTCACCGGGTACGGCAACGCAGTGGACCGGGATTCCATTGCTGATCATCCGGTCGAGTAGATGAATGACATACGCCATGCGGAAGGGCCTGCCATCGACGAAGACTTGCTCGTCGCCGAGTTCGGCGTGGAGTTCGTCGTAAAATTGCAGGAACTGAGAAGCGCCCTCGGCTGTCATCTTGATCACGCCCGAATACTCTCCGGATGCCTCGTGCGGCTTGATCGTCCGTGAGACCTCCACCACGCGGTCGCCGTCCGCGAGAATCTTCTCGGCGTCCGCCTCCGGGTGCATACTCCGAAACACATACCGTTCACGCCAACGAGTGTCCATGACAAGCGTGATGTCGTGTGGCGAATCCTGCAGCGCCTTCACGGCGCCGCCGCGGTACAGCGTATCGGTGTATGTCGCATAGAAGCCGCGGGCCATGTGTTCACGAGCACAGACCAGGGAAGCGAGGATGTTGGTTGTGGGCCAGGCGGGATTCTCCACATAGGAGAAATTTGGGTAGGCGTCCCGAACCACGTCAATCAGGTACCCGCCGACGAAGACAAACCGGTCTAGACCATTCTGTCGAAACGCCTGTAGCGTCCAATCCAGGATCCTGGCGCCCGCGACTTCCGTAAAGCACTTTGGCTGCGACGCGGTGAACGGCATAAGTCGTTCGCCCCGTCCGGCCCCGAGCAGTATGACGTTCATGCCGTTGCATTGCGACGTAGTGCCAGTTCCCGCTCACCCTACCGCGCCGACCCTGCGACCGCCCTGCAGGGCGATGGCGGACCAAATGGAATCCCAACCCACCACCTCCCCAATCCAAGTCCGGCGCTCTTCCGGCTGACCTATCGGCCCGTGAGGCGGCCAGAACTGAGACGACCGAAACCGCCGCCCGGCGTTCCAGACGAATAGACCTCAGACATTTCACACGCCTGCGGCGCCGGAATCCCCTCGCCGTCCTCCTCCAGCCCCTCC
>WTFW01000075.1 GCA_011523785.1 Chloroflexota bacterium
CAACCACACCCGCCGGCCCCCGCCGCCTCTTTCGTAGGGGCGGAGTCTCCGACCCGCCCGTCCTCTCCGCTCCGGACGTAGGGGCCGGTTTCAAACCGGCCTCTTCCGCGCAACCCAACGAGAATCCACCACCGTTCATGCTGCCGCCGCCCCGTCATTCGCAGGCGCGTCCGCTCCTGTAGGGGTGCCCCTTGTGGGTACCCAAGGGCAAGAACTCGCAGGTCACCCAAGCCACCTCGGAGAGCGCGCGCCCCAACCCCACGAAACTCGTTCCCGGAGAACCCGCCCTGAGCCCACGATCCTCCTACCCCAAGCACCCGGCAACGCAACCGAAACTTCCCCTGAGAGGCGCCACCGGAGATTGCCCAACACCCGCAGTCAGGACCGCCGTCGGTGGCAATATCTCCGTGGCAACTTCGCGGGACTGTCTTAGGTAGATCCGCGCGCGATACGAATAAGCTACGGCTTCCCAATACATGGGAGAGGCGACGCCTGCCGAGCCCACGCCAATCGGTCGAGCCGTCGCGGTATCGGTGGAGAAGAGCATGAAGCATAGTGACCCCAGACTCGAACAGACCCTGAGCCTCGACCTGGACGACGGCTCAGGCCTGCGTGTGGCCCGTGCCAGGTTCCAATCCGAGGCCAAGTTTTCCTGGTCGCTCTTTGACGGCTACGACCGCGTCCGCATCCTCACGTACTCGGCAGGAGCAAGCGCCATCGTGCGCCTCCTGGACCAGCACGACTTTAGCGATTTCGAGTGTGTCTTCGGGTGTGAGAGCGTCCTTCATGGCTTTCGAGACGTCATGGCCTTCCAGCAGGTCGCCATCGGCGACGCCCGGGCGGCCATCAAGAACTTGCCCGGCGAGCGCCACGCCTCGATCCTGACGCGAGTTCGAAAGGGGCAGGCCCGGTTCCGGGTGCTGCGCGAGCAGGTTGCCCACGCCAAGCTGTACCTGTTGGACAACACCGACTCCGGCAGCACCCGCGTGCTTATCGGCTCCGCCAACCTGTCGGAGACCGCCTTCGGCGGACGACAGGCCGAGACCCTGGTCTGTTTCGACGATGACGATGCCGCCTGGGACCACTACCTGGGCATGTACCAATCCGTCAGGGACCGGGCCTCCGACGAGATCCCCCTGCCGCCCGAGCGGATCGAGCACGCCGAGATAAGCCTCGTTGAAGTGCCTGCCCTGGCCCCCGACGATCACGCCACCCTGGTTATCGACTCGGCCAAGGAGCAGGGAGCGGACGGCAACGTCCTCCACGTAAGCGTCCCCCACCAGATAGAGCGAATCGAGAGGATGAAGGCTGCCGTACCGCCGGTGGTGGCTAGCCTCATCCCGGCGCCACGCAACGGAAAGCAGCTGATACCACGCGATATCAGACGCCGGATCGTCAAGGAGTCCAGCCGCATCCGGGTCGTCCAGACGGAGGAGGAGGCCGACCACCGCGAGTTGTCCATCGACAGAGACGCAAAGACCGTCACAGTCTTCGGCGAGCCATTCTCACTGCAAGCCGACCTCGACGCTTCCAGCAATGACGCGCAGCTGATGATGGAGTTCTTTAGCAACTACGAGGGCACCTTCGAGGGCGGCATGGGGGTGGAGCGGCTCCAGCGGGACTACTTCATCCTCTGGTCCTGGCTTTACTTCTCGCCCTTCATGTGCGACATGCGCACCCTGGCCGGCCACGAGGGCGACATCTTCAGATACCCATCCTTCGCCATCGTCTACGGCAAGCCCTCCTGCGGGAAGTCCAGCCTCATCGACACGCTAATGACCTCAATGTTCGGAAGGGCCTACACCGTGGACAAACGGGAGTTCACCAAGCGCAGGCTCCGGGACATCCAGCATGCCTACCGGCGATTTCCCGCCGTCTTCGACGACATCGGCAGGCCCGCCATACGCAACCACGGCGAGGACGTAATCAAAGACGAGGTGCCGCCGCTCGTCGCCGAGTACCCCTGCTTCGTCCTCTCCATGAACCAGGAACTCAAGGCCTTCACCGACCAGATCGTCAAGCGCAGCCTGATGATCTACACCACCACGGCCCTCCCGTCCTACAAGGAAAGCCTGCGGCACGAGTTGCACCTGAAAATCCAGGACGTGCGCCGAGGCCTGTCCACCAACCTCTACCGGGAGTACCTCAGGAGGACGCTGGCCCGGCTCGACGAAACGCCCGTGCCCGACGACTGGCTGCAGTTCTCCTCCACCATCCTCTCAGGGCTAATCGCCGACCTGCTGGGGAAAGCCCCGCCCAGGTGGTGCGTCCCCATCAGCTGGAACGACTACGCCGAAAAGCGCCACGAGCGTGTCAAGGCCCAGGTGGACCACCTGCTCAGACCGGCCACCAAGATGAAGAAGGAGGGCAATCACCCCATCGGCTGGATTCTTGAGAAAGACAAGGTCATCGTCATCGAGCAGACCGACACCTTCGGACGTCGCGAGTTCGAATGGGAGAACGTTCCCTCCACCCTGATCGACGACAATGCCAGCGTCGGCGGACGCACCGTCCTAAACCGTCCCGAACTGGAAGAATTCCTCGCCAGAAACCTCAACACCCGGCGCAACGGTCTCCTGGGCAGGCTCCTCGGTCGCGGATGACACTGGATGCTCGATCCGCTAGCGATTCAAATGCCGCCCGACAAAGGGCGCTCTAAGACTACGACGAAGAGAACGACGACCTGACCGTGATCAGCCGGTCAACATTCCGGGCGACATGACTGATGACATGGAGCGCGGCCCGATTCCGAGCGCGGAAACATCACCGTCAGTCCAGTCGGCCGAGGCGTCCAGAGCTGTCGGCTTCGGGAATCCCGATAGGCACGCACGGTACCAGCCAACGGTCCGTTCCCGGCGCCTAGATTTCGATCAGTTCGGATGCCTGTGTCACCGAAATCCGCTCACCGTGCTCCTCAAGCGCCGCAAGACTGAGTTCAACGGCCTCCCGGATCAGCGCACACACTTGATTCTCAGTCTCGCCGAAGGGCACTTGTGCAGACAGCAAGACCTGACGTCTCCTTGCCTGACCACACTAGGTCCACTCGCTGGAAGTTGGTCCAGGCCAGCAATCTGCGATGAGCGCAGCCATTCGCCTGCTGCGGATCTGGATCGTCTCTTCATTCCAGATGCACTCATTCCTCAGTTCGCTGTTCAGCGTCATGACGCTATATTTCAGTAAAGCCTCCCGCTTGTTTTCCCAGGGGGCATTTGACAACGACGAGTTCAACTTCTGATTCACGAGAGTCAGATTACCGATTGTATGCACGATGCGATTCCGATACTCGCGTGCGGGCTCTTCATCAACTCCGTCTGCAAGCGCCCAATTTGCCTCCCAGCTCAGAGGCATTAGGTGTTCTATCGTCAAGTTCTTTGGGACTTCGAGCTGTTCGGCTTTCGGCGACCGTAGACGGCTCTCGATTCCTTCGAGCACCAATCTCAGCCTTCCTCTTGTCAGCAGCCGATAGAGAGGTGACGACTCAAGCGAACTGGCGACTGTTGCGTCGGTTGGCCACTCCCTCGAGTACGCCTCTTGCTCCTTCAGAAAGGCGACGACAGTCTTGCCAGCCTCATCTAGGCCGCTATTTTCAAGCCTGCCAGCAAGATCTAGCGCCAGCCGGTTGTAGTCCTTTGTGGTCTGTCGGCAGACCATTCTACGAATGAGAAAGCTCTCCAGAGCCCGAAAGGCATGTATTCGTGTTCCATGCTCGGCTGACAGAAGTAGCAGCAAAACTGGTGTGAAGACACCTACCTGCATTACGCCCGTGCGGTAGTGAAAGAGTTCTTCCTCGGAAGTCCGAGGACCGATTTCAAATCGTCGATAGTTCTCAAGATCGAGCTTCATTCTCGACATCACTCGATCTATAGATTGATCACCAGCGTGGTTCTGGAATGAACTGAATACTCTCGATGGCGAGACATCAGTTCCGAGCCTCATTGCAAGCCAGTAGTTCAAGAGCATATCCAGCCGAGGTCTGTAGAGGCGCCCTTGTCTGACGGTGTTTCGCCACCAATCATGATCCAAGTCTTCCCACAAGTCTGTGTTGCCACTTAGCTCGTTGGAAGACCGGGAAAGTACGTAATTCTTTATCAGGTCTGACTGCTCGAGTGGAGTTCCCCGCGCGTTCATGGTCTCGAAGATTACATTCGGATCGTCCTCGGCACTAAGGTCTATAACGACCATTTGCAGCATCGTTGTTACAGCAGTCTCTAACGCATCAATGCTGTCAATCTCTGATGCGTCGGAATCTTCAAGCCACTTCTTCAGTTGCTCCTGGAAGAACTCGTGAGCTTGAACAATGAGAGAATTCTCGAAGTCGCTAACGGCCAAGCCATTATCCATGGCATGTCTGAACGCCTCTCTGTCACATCGAGTGGGCCACAGCTTGAATACCTGGTGGCTTCCTTCTCCAACAAGATCCTCGTCATTGATGACCAGCTTCGAGAGTCGTGTGGCTACTGGCCTAAATCCCTTCTCTTCACAGATCTGCTGAATTGCATCCAGTAGGAGTTGAAGTGTCGTCACTCTCTGCTGTCCGTCTATTACTTCTCTCTGTTCTATATCTCGTGCAGCGGTCGGAACCTGCTGAAGTACGACAGCACCAAGGAAGTGAGGCATGGTGCGCTGTTCGGCTTGTACTCGGTTGTCTCCGCAAAGCTCAAGTTCTTCCAGATAAGTCTCAGCTAAATTTCTAACGTCGTCCCAGAGTGGCTCCCATTGGTCATCGTGATTCCATACATAGGGACGCTGAAATGTGGGAATCGTATAACAGACAGTTTTTTGGAAGAGATCTTTTGGATTGAGAATACTAGTGGTTAGCACAAGTGGCTCCTAGTTGGCTGGCGAGACGCTGATCGCTACGGACGTCTGCCTATGAGATTCCCCGGTGAGCGCGGGTAGGTGTATGACTGGCATGCGTAGTGGCTATTTGAGTCCTGAGGATATGCCGGCGAGCGACAACTTGGCAAGGATATGAATTTGTTGTGAATACGCCGAGCAGCGCAACGGCGAGATCTCGTGGCACGACTGCAGTCCGTGGTGGACCGAGTGGGATTCGAGCCCACGACCTCCGCAATGAGAGTGCGACGTTCTTCCGACCAAACTCGCGGCCCTTGACAGCACCTACAAGGGCTGGGCTTCATTCCCTCGACCCACTCCCCTGCTCCCCCAATCCGACCGCGCTTCCGCCTCCCCATGCAGGATGAGCCTCTCTGACAACCAGCGCCCCCATCCGCCGACCCGTCACTCCCACCGCCATCGATGCCAGCGTCCCTCATTCCCGGCCTCGACCCCACCCGCCCGCCGGACCTACCCCTACGG
>WTFW01000029.1 GCA_011523785.1 Chloroflexota bacterium
GGCCAGATCTGGCCTGACGGACCTGGACGAGGTCTCCGCCTACACCGACTGGCGTGACCTGCTGGCTGCTGCCAATCCTGACCTGGTGCTGGTGTCGACTCCGCACACGCTTCACCACGAGCATGTGATGGGCGCTCTCAACGCTGGTGCGCATGTCTTGTGCGAAAAGCCACTGGCCCACACACCCGAGTTGGCGCAGGAAATCGCCGATCACGCGCGCACGCTTGACCGGCATGTGGTGGTCGGATTTCAGCGTCGATTCAGCCCCGGCTACACCTACATGCGCGATCGACTACAGAGTAGCGACATGGGTGACATCACCCACGTGCAGGCCAGCCAATGGCAGTCCTGGATTGGGTCAGCTCGCGGCAAGTGGCGAAGCACGCTGGCCCTGGGCGGTGGTGGGCAGCTCAGCGACTCCGGCAGTCACCTCATGGACATGCTGCTGTGGACCACCGGCTTGCGCATCGTGGAAGTGGACGCGCGAATGCGTACGTACGATCTGGAGGTTGAAGTCGACGGCGCGGCCGTCTTGCTCTTCGAGAACGGCGCCATCGGCACGCTGTCAATCATCGGTACCGGTCACACGTTCGGGGAGCGCCTGGCGGTGGTTGCCGGTGGCGGCGCCATCCGCGCGGACTGGGCGTCGGGTGGCGTGGAAGTGATCCTGGAAGACGACCTTGAGACCAAGGTCACGCGCGAAGTCGAAGGACTCGCAGGCGGAAGCAATCCGGACGAACACTTCCTGGCGGTAATTAGCGGCACCGCGCCCAACGGCTCACCGCCCGAAGACAGCGTGCACCTGCTGGAAGTGCTGGCGGCGATTCGTAAGTCGTCGGTCTCGGGACAGCGCGAAATCGTCAGTCGAACCTAGCCCGAATGGGCGGTAGCCTGCCTGCTTGCTGGCGCCGCGCCATCCGCTTCGCCGGCGCCTTGCTGCTTGGCAGCCTGCTTCTGGGTGGGTCGCCGACGGCCGATGTCGCGGTTCATCTCAACCAGCCCTCGACTGGCTTCGCGCAGTCCCTCGATTTCAAGCTGGGCACCAACGAAATCGTCGATCTATATCGCGACGGCGGCATCGATCGGGCCGCCCAGTTTGGAGCCGATCTGGTTCGCGTGTGGGTAGGGCATCGGTTTCTTGGCTCGGCGGTCGGCAATACGCCCGCCGACTTCGACTGGAGTCAGCTCTATGCCTTCGTGCAGCGAGTCATCGACGCCGGCGCTACCCCGATGGTGAGCTTTGTCGCCGCACCGGCATGGGTGACCGCTGCCGATGGCACCCCAAGTTCGCAGCACGAGAGCGAACGCTTCAACGCTGGCGGTGTCGCGGGCTATGCGGATTACGTCGCGGACGCCATTGAGCGCCTGCGTGATCACTTTGGTCCGGTCGCGCTGACCTGGCCCTACACCATCTGGAACGAGCCGAACAATCACCAGAATGCCGGTCAGCATTACGCCTGCGGCAGCGGCGCACCGTACGCGGAACTCTACGCTGCGGCCCGTGCCGCCGTTGCCGCGCGCTTTGGCTCCGGCGTCGTCGCCATGGGCGGACCGTCGCTCGACGCAATCGACACCGGCACCACGCTCAATCCAGACGGGACCCCGACCTGCGGGAATGCGCCCGACGTGGACTGGTCGACGTACCTACGCTCCGTGGACTCAGCGTCATTCCACGACTTTCTGACGTGGCATTGGTATGGGATGCATCAGATCGGTGAAACAACGCCGGCCGACGTCCTGCGGACCCGTCTCGCGTGGTTCGAAACCCGCGTGCGCTTGATATCAGCAATCGCCGCTGGACGGCCCCACTATGTGGAAGAAATCAACTTCAACGGTGATCTTGCCGTCGATCCGTTGGTCCATGCCCCCATCAACGGCGCCTTTCTAGCCTCCGCCACCCTGCGCGCCGTGCGCCAGGGCGCCAGCGGCCTCCTGGTGTATAAGGGAACGCGCGACCCATCCGGAAAATCGCCTCGCGGCGAACCGGACTTCGGTCTGTGGTCCAGTGCAATTGCCGACCCTCCGGCGCCGGCATTTGGGGTGATGCAGTTGGTGCGTCGGTTTGTTGGGGGTTCCGGGCGTCTGACGCGCGTGGATGTTCGCGGACCGGACCTCGACGCGCTGGTCGTCGATACTACTCAGGGGCCGCGTGCGGCCATCGTGAATCTCTCGCCCAGCCACCGAACCGTGCGCGTGTCCGGATTGCCGCCAGCGCCGGCGGCCGCCGTAAGCGGTGAGACCGCCTGGACGTCTACCTGGTTCGACGGAACCTCCATCTTGGTTCCGGGGTTTGGCCTGGCGGTGATTGACGGCTCACTCGACGGTCTACCGGCGCTTCCAACCGTCGAGCGTGGACGCCAAACGTATGACGCGCAGTGTTCGGCCTGTCACGGCCTGACACCCTCTGGCGCTCATGCGCCGGGACTGACTGGCGCCTCGTACGCCACCGTTGAGCGCTCGCACGCCGCAGGCCTTCTCACAGGTGGCGAGCGGATTAATCTGGCCAGTTTCTTGTCCGGCTGGCGCTCCGACAGCCGCGTAGCCACAGGAATCGTGCAGGACGCGAACGGGACGCCAATCTCGGGAGCCCTGGTAATTGCCGCCGGCTTCGACACCGGCACCGCGGCGTGGACTGACGCCGCAGGGCACTTTCAGCTGCGCACCTCCGACCCGCTGGCCAGCGTCACCGCGACGTCTCGACGGCTCATAGCCCTCCACGCCGACCACGGAGCTGCGTACGCGCCGATCAGCTCTGGGGCCATTCCATCCGGACCCACGGCGACATTCGCACTTCACGCGCCAACTGCAGGCCAGCGCCCAGCCCTCGCTTCCAGCTACCTGGTCGCCGAAGCCAGCGGCATCCATCGGCTGGGCACCGCAAGCGCGGGCGCCGCGGAAATCTGGGCCGTCGCGGCAGCCGGCGGTATCGCTCGCCGACTCACGCCGGAGCCGGGTTCCGCGTTCGGAATTCGTCAGACGAAGCTTGCAGCCGCCGACGCATCAATGGCTGCGGGCAACTGGGTTATCGCCGCTATCGGCTCAAACGGCACGGTAACGCTCCGCCCTCTGGCCATCGAATGAACAACGTGGGCGGGCCGGCGGGATACCGAGCGTCCCGTCCAGCGCGGCCAGCAACCTAGGACTTGCCCAGATCGTCCAGGTCAAGCTGATTAATGAACTCGCGAAATACCTCAAGCTTTTCTTCCGCCACGGGCTCGCCCTCACCCGACTCTTCGCCCGAAAGGTCCGGCTCGAAACCAGCCTCGTTAAGCACTGAAGGCTCAACCAGAATCGGCGCATTCGCTCGTACCGCCAGCGCGATGGCGTCGCTCGGTCGCGAGTCCAGTTCGCAGCGGCTGCCGTTCATGTCCAATACGATCGTTGCAAAAAACGTCGTGTCCACCAGATCGGTCACCACCACGCGCTCAACTGACCCTTGCACCGACTCGATTAGCTGCTTGAGGAGATCATGGGTCAGCGGTCGCGGAACCTCGTGGTCTTGTAGCTTGACGGCAATGGCGTCGGCTTCGCCCTGACCGATGACGATGGCGAGATAGCGCGGCCCATCCCGTTCCTTCAGCACCACCACACGGCTGGGGCTGATCAGATTCACCCGCACGCTGTCCACGATCATTTCGATCATGTCGCTACCGCCACTCCCGCTCCAAGCGACGTTCTAACAGGTTTGGCGCGTACCTTCATGGTATCAGCGGCCAATCACGGATCGAACGCGCGGCGTCACACGTCGTCCGGTGCGCTCAGGTCGAATTCGCCGTGCAGCAGTTCCGTCGCGCGCGCCACCTGCGACTTGCCCACCAGGCAGGTGAGCCGAATCTCACTGGTCGTAATGCTGACGATGTTTATGCCGGCCGCCGCTAAGGCCCCGAACATCCGGGACGCGATTCCCGGCGTGCTCTGAATGCCCACACCCACAATGCTGACTTTGCCCAACGCGGTGGACGCCGCCACGTCGCGTGCGCCGATTTCCGCCGCCACGGGGCGAATAAGGTCGAGCGTCGTGTCCAGATCCGTTTCGGCGATGGTGAACGAAAGGTCGGTCACCCCGCCGTCGGAGACGTTCTGCACGATTACGTCGATGTTGATGTGGCGGTCGGCCAGGGGCTGAAACAAGGCATGTGCCAGACCTGGCCGATCGCTGACGCCGCGAATCGTGACTCGCGCTACGTCGGTGTCGTGCGCGACGGCGCGCACTCGCTGCATGGTCTCAATTGGAACCGCTGATTCAGCCACAATTTCCGTCCCTGGTGCATCGCTGAAACTGGAACGTACCACCACTGGCATGCCAAAGTGCTCGGCAATCTCGACCGCGCGCGGATGCATGACACGCGCGCCCAGCTTTGCCATCTCCAGCATCTCGTCGTAAATCACCAGATCGAGCTTGCGCGCGTCTGGCACGATGCGCGGATCGGCGGTGAAGATGCCGTCCACGTCGGTGTAGATTTCGCATCGGTCGACTCCCAAGGCCACGGCCAGGGCAACGGCAGACGTGTCCGACGTTCCCCGCGCAAGCGTGACGATGTCGCCACCAGGTCCCAGGCCCTGAAATCCGGCCATAACCGGTATGCAGCCGGCTTCGAGCTCCGCGCGGATGCGAGTCGGCTCGATTTCCGTGATTCGGGCGCGACCGTAACGCCCGTTGGTTCGGATACCGGCCTGAGGGCCCGATAGCGCGACCGCGTCGCGCCCAAGTTCGTGCAGGGCCATGGACATCAAGGCCGCGGATACCAGTTCGCCAGTGGACAGCAAGAAGTCCAGTTCCCGCGAGTTTGGCCGAGTAGCCAGGCGCTGCGCCGCCGCGATCAAATCGTCGGTCGTGTCACCCATGGCCGACACGACCAAGGCTACTCGATCACCCTGCGACAACGAGTCATCTATCCGCTCGGCCACGGTTCGAATCCGCTCGCTGGTTGCGAGCGACGAGCCGCCAAACTTCTGAACAAGTAGTGCCACGTCGAACCCAGACATCAAAGGCGCGAACCTATGATGCTAGCAATCGCAGCCGGGAGATTGGCAGGGCCACCATGTCCAATGTCGCGCAACGTCAACGCTAGCGGAGGGCGCTGGCGCCTTGATTCCTCGTCATAACGTCGCGGGCCAGCTCAACGATCCGCCGCTGGTAGTTCGCCTGCGACCAGCGCTCTGCGCGTTGGCGGGCCGCTTCGCTCATCGCCGCTCGCCGCCGTCCGTTCCGGACCAGCGTCAGCGTCGCGGCGACCAACTCATCCAGGGTGCGCCAGCGAAACCCGCTGCGTCCTTGCTCGACAATCTCGCACAGTCCACCGCCATCGAAAACAACAGGTACGGCGCCGGACATCATCAGTTCGGCAACCGCCATGCCAAAGTGTTCGAACCGCTCGGGAACTCGGCGTTCAGACTCCCCAAACCCCGCCGCATGCCAGGCAATACTCGCCTGGGCCCGCAAGTCGCGAACGGTAGCTTCGTCGGCATTCGGATACATGTCGATCGGCAGTCCGCTCGCCTCAGACTCAACCTGGCGCAGATAGGCCGCATCCACGGGGCGCTGCCCAACGCCGCCAACCAGCGCCAGGCGCCAGCCAACCAGACCACGGTCACACAGCGCCCGCCACGCACGCACCATGGCGAGGTGTTTTTTGTTGTGACCACCGACAAAAAATCGGCCAATGGACACAATCAGCGGCTCTCGAGTGGCCGTTGCCCGACGAGCATCGGCGACTACCGGTGGCTCAATGACTGGCCCTGTCACTCCCCACCGGCGCCGCAGCCACGCCGCGGTGAAGTGCGAATTCGGCGTCACCGCGTCGAACGAGCGCAGCGCGTCTGAGTATCTGGCGGCATGGTCGTCCCCCGCGCAGTAGGCCAGTTTCGGGATCAGGCGTCGAGTCATCCGCTGATAGATATCTCGCGGCAGCGCTCCCCGTTCCTCAATTGAACCCAACCCAAGGCCCAGCTGCCGACCCTCCCAGCGATTGGTTCCTCCGGACGCCGCCGACCGGATCGCCAACTCTCGACAGCCGGTCGGAACATCGACCCAGGGACTCGGCGCAAAGTCGCCCTTGGCTCCCGCTCGCCCCTCGACCAGCACATTGCCCGAATTGGTCGCGATTGTGTAGGTGCGATCGTCGTGACTCATTGCGCTCAGCCAGAAGCGGACCCGGGCACCGCCCCGGACTGCAATTCGTCCGTCACCATCGGATTGGCGGAAGAGAGCGCCGCGGTGGGCCTCGGTGCCAAACCAGCCGGATCGCTCGTGGGCGACGCCGAGCCCTCGGCCGATTCCTCGAAGCGCGTTTCCAACAACCCGCCAGGCGGTACTGCTGCGACGCGCCGAAAAGTAGACAAACCGGATCGATGGCAATCCGCGTCCGTCCACCAGGCTGAGATGCGTTCCATTGATGAACAAGTCGGCGTCACCGGCAACCTCTCGTCCAGTGAGTTGCGGCCGCTCCGGCATGAAGCGAAAGTCTATTCCGTGCAGATCGATACCTGCCCAATCCACGACAGCGGATCGTGGCAACGGACAGTGCGACACGACACTCACCGTGCCCAGTTCGCGCAAGGCACTTGCCGCGCTTAGGACTTGACGCTCGCCACCGCCCAGCGTTGCCAGCCAGCCGTCGAACAGAACGATGCGCTTGCCGTTCACGTCGATCCCGTCAACCGCCGTGGGGCCATTCGTCATCTAGCACGATCGTTCTCCCAAGTGGTCTAACGCCTGTGCAGCAACTGGTTGCCGCATCCTGTTCAGTCGTACACCCCGCGAAGCAGGTACCACCGAACCCTCAGAACATCAAACAGCATCGAGACGGCATCGGACAGCGGGCGAACCTTGCTCATGGGTACATGCCGCCACTCAACGGGAATCTCCATGGCCTGCCAGCCGCGACGGCGGGTTATGGCCAACAGTTCCACGTCGAAGGCGGTTACCTGTTCGTGCTGAATGACTTTGCCATCGGGCGGGTAGAGCCGTGCCCGACGAAAAATGTCCTCGGCGGCATCTGCCGAAAACCCTTTGAACCCGCACTGCGTGTCGCTGAAACCGCCGACGCCGAGCCAACTCACCACACGGTTGAATCCACGGCCTAGCGCATGGCGGTGCCAGGGCTCGTCAAATCGTTGTGACTGATCAAGTTCCCGCGAGCCGATCGCAACGTCGGCACCGCGTCGCACCTCGTCGATGATGCGTTCAACGTAGACGAGCGGTACCGCCAGATCTGCATCCATGAACATTCGAACGGCCCCCCGCGCCGCTAGCATGCCGCGCGCAACGGCCGCGCCTTTGCCGCGGTGCGGTTCGGACAGGACCACGGAGACGACCGCTCCGCTGCCTTCTGCTTCGTCTGCCCATGTGCGAGCTATCTCAAGCGTGCCGTCCGTCGATCCGTCATCCACGACGACGACTTCAACCCGCGCCTCACGGTCGGCGGCCCACTCGGACACCGCAAGCAGCGTGGTGCCCAGGCGATTCTTTTCGTTGTAGGCCGGGATGACGATTGAGAGTTGAATCGGCACTTCGGTTGCGCTAGGCATCTTCGACTATCGCTCTTTCCACGGCATCGAACGTGACCAGACGCCTCTTCGCTGCGCCGCGCGACTCCCGGTCAGCGCACTCACGGAGAAGTTGGCGCCGGTTGGAGGGCCGGCGGCAGGCCGCGACCAGCTAGGTCTTGCACATGATCGAGTTGCCAGCGCAGCCAGCGGGTTGCGCTCCTGGCCTCTTGGTGCACTCGGGCCGGCGCGGTCCCCCCGAGCGACGTTCGACGGGCGACGGCACCCTGAAGTTCCAGCCGATCCCGTACGGCCTCCGACAGCCTCTTGTCGGCCTCGGCAAAGTCGGCCTCGTTCAGGTCGGCCAGTTCAACGCCCCGATCCTCGGCCCGGCGAACCAACCGACCTACGGCCGCATGCGCATCGCGAAACGGCACGCCGCGCTCTGTCAGGAAGTCGGCAATCTCGATGGCCGTGGGATGTCCAAGGCCTGCCACAGTGGCCATGCGCTCGCTTTCCACCGTCAGAGTGCGAAGAGCGCCGGTCAGCGCGCCTAGCGCCGCGAGAACGTCGTCCTCAACTCGGAATACGGCGCGCTTGTCCTCCTGCATGTCCAGGGCGTAGCTGAGCGGCACGCCCTTAATCGTCGCCTGCCAGCCGACCGCCGCACCTGCAACTGCGCCGGCCTTTGCGCGCGTCAACTCCGCCACATCAGGGTTGAGTTTCTGGGGCAGCATGCTGCTGCCGGTCGCAAACGCGTCGTCGAATCTCACCATGCCGAACCCGGGCGACGCCCAGATCACCAGATCTTCCGCCCAGCGCGACAGGTGACCCGTGAGTGTCACGCAGGCCTGCAGCACCGCGCTCACAAAGTCTCGGTCTGACACCGCGTCAAGGCTGTTGCGAGCAAGCTGGCTGAAACGCAGCTCCTCGGCCACGGACTCCCGGTCGATATCAAAGGCGACGCCCGCCAACGCGCCCGCCCCAAGTGGGCACACGTCGGCCGCCGTGAAGGCGTAGAGGATGTTGTCCACGTCACGCCGGTGCATTTCGAACAGCGCCAGGAAGTAGTGCCCCAGCGTGATTGGCTGCGCGACCTGCAGGTGCGTGAATCCTGGCGCGATTGTCTCGGCTTCCTCCTTCGCCCGCCGCGCCAGCACGCCCAACAGGTCAAGCACCGCGTCAAGCAGCCGCAGGCAGAACCCCTTGCAGTAGAGCCGGAAGTCCGTCGCCACCTGGTCGTTACGGCTCCGCGCGACGTGTAACCGTCGGGCGTGGTCTCCAATGCGCTCAGTCAGCACCCGCTCGACGTAGCTGTGCACATCTTCATCGTCGGCGTCCGCCGGAGGCCCGCCAATCTGATCAAGTTCAGCCAGCAGTTTGTCGAGCGCTTCTGTCAGCGCCTCCGCGCTGCTGGTTGGAATGATCTTCTGTCGGCCCAGCATCGCGGCGTGGGCGCGGCTGGCCACGATGTCCTCGCGATACATACGCCGATCGACGGGAAACGAGCGCGTAAAAGCGCGCGCGACATCCGCAGGCGGTTTATCGAAGCGTCCACCCCACATAGGCGCGGGCTATCTCAGTCGGCGGGGCGTAAGGATCTCGTTAGGCGCCCCGCGCGGCGTCAAGCGCATCCAGCCCTTCGTTGAGCTCATCCACGCTAATTGTCAGCGGCGGCACGATTCGGATTGTCTCCGGGCCGGCCTTGATGAGCAGCAGCCCGTGACTCCGAGCCCTCTCCACCACCTCGGTTGCGGCGTCCTCGGACTCCAGATCGAAGCCGATCATCAGCCCCAAACCTCGCACGCCGCTAATCGGCGCGCCCTGTTCGGCGCTGTCTCGCAGACGTGCTCGCACGTGCTCGCCCTTCGCCTGCACCTCGTCCAGGAATCCGGGGGCCATCACGCGGTCCAGCACCACCCGAGCCGCGGCACAGGCAACCGGGCTGCCGCCGAAGGTGGACCCGTGCTCTCCCGGCGCCAGCACGCTCACGGCCTCGCTGCTTAGCACGGCGCCGATGGGCAGCCCGCCGCCCAGCCCCTTGGCCAGGCCGATCAGGTCCGGCGTAACGCCGAAATTCTCGTACCCGAATAGGCGGCCGGTGCGTCCGATGCCCGTCTGCACCTCGTCGAAGATCAGCAGCACGCCGTGCTCATCGCAGACCCGGCGCAGGCCCTGCACGTAGTCCGCGTCCGCCATCCGCACGCCGCTCTCGCCTTGCACCAACTCCACCATCACGGCAGCGGTGATTGACGAAATCGAGTCGTCCACAGCATCGAGATCGTTGAGGGGGACGTGCGTGAACCCGGAGGGCATGGGCGCGAATGGTTCCTGGTAGGCCGGAGTTCCAGTGGCTGCCGTCGTCGCGATCGTGCGGCCGTGAAATCCGTGCTCCGCCGTGATGACTTCGTAGGCGCCGTCCCGCTGCGTTCGTCCCCATTTGCGGGCAATTTTCAGGCAAGTCTCGCTGGCCTCCGCGCCGCTATTCACGAAGAACACACGGTCGAGCTCCGAGTTATCAACCAGGCGCTGCGCCACCTCAAGCTGAGGTGTCGTGTAGAACAAGTTCGAAACGTGCGCCAGCGACCGAACCTGGTTCGCCACCGCCTCGCAGAGTTCCGAATCCCCATGCCCCAGCGTGGTCACCGCAATGCCGGCCGTGAAGTCCAGGTACGAGTTGCCCTCGTCATCCCAAAGGCGCGACCCCTCGCCGCGCACCAGGGTCACCGGAAATCGGCGAAACGCCTGGTGGTAGTAGCGCGCTTCCAGCTCTTGCCAGCCCATGCGTCGTTCAGCCTCGGGAGGGATCGAACGGCAGTCGCCGTTCCGACCCGGATTATAGGGAGGCGGCCTCAGCCATCACCTGCGTACCGCCACCGGCCGGGTCCAGGGCACGCCGCAAGGCGTGACGCCGGGAACCGTTGGCAATGCAGACCCGGCCTACGTCGCCGAGCAAAGCAATCGCCGAGCGAACTTTCGGAACCATCCCGCCGGCAATCACCTCGTCCTGGATCAGGCGCTCGGCGCCATCCGGGTCCAGCTGCGAGAGTACGTCGCCGTCGGCGCCCTTGACTCCGTCCACGTCGGTCAGAAACACCAGGGCCGCCGCCCGCGTTGCGCGCGCCAGCGCCCCGGCAATGTCGTCGCCATTCACGTTGTACAGGGCGCCGTCCCCATCAACCCCCAGCGGCGAAACCACCGGCACGTGCCCTCCCGACGTCAGATCATCGAGAATCCTCGTGTTAACCATCTGCACCCGACCCACCCAGCCAAGGTCCGGCGTCGCTTGCCGAACGCGCACCACGCCGCCGTCCGGCCCGCTGATGCCCACCGCCGAAACCTCGGCCTGCTGCAACGCGCCCACGACGGCCGGCGCCACTAGCCCCCGGAATACCAGCACGGCATCGTCCCGCGTCTGGTCGTCCGTCACGCGCAGGCCGTTGTGCCAGGTTGTCTTGCGATTCCTGGCCGCTTGCCAGGCGGTCAGCTCGTCGCCACCGCCGTGCGCAATCACCACCCGCACGCCTGCATTGACCAGCGCCCGCACGTCGGCGCCGATTCGTCCGGCGGCCATGTCCGCCGTCCCGCCTATCTTCACGACCACGTAGCGGTCGGTCAGATCAGGCGTGGCCGTTTGGTCGGATTCGAGATTGCCGGCGCTCAGGTCATGTACTCCGCGTTGATCGCCACGTACTCGGCCGAGAGGTCTCCGCCCCAGGCCGTTGCGCTGGCCTCGCCCAGGTTCAGCGCCACCTCGATCGTCACGTCGGGCTGCCGGAAGTGCTCGGCAACCATGGCCTCCTCGTAGACCGCGGGCGCTCCGTCGCGAACGACCTGCGTATCGCCGATCCAGATATCGAGCAGGTCCGGGTCGAACACGGCGCCGCTATTGCCCAAGGCCATCACGATCCGGCCCCAATTCGGGTCGCCGCCATGAATCGCGGTCTTCACCAGCGACGACGTCGTGACCGCCCGCGCCGCCTGCCGTGCCGTGCCGTCGTCCGACGCTCCACGCACGGTCACGGCAAAGACCTTCGTCACGCCCTCGCCGCCCCGCACGATCTCCTGCGCCAACCACCGGCACACCGCCTGCAATCCGCGCGAAAACGCTTCCGCGTCCGGCGTGCCTTCCTGAATCGAGCCGGTTTCGCTTGCCCCGTTAGCCAGCAGCAGGGCCGTGTCGCTCGTCGATTGGTCGCCGTCGATGCTGAGCAGATTGAAGGAGTCGGCGACCGTCGCGCTCAGCAGCCGCTGCAGCGTGCCACCCTCCAGTTCGGCATCCGTCGTCATGAATACGAACATGGTCGCCATGTTCGGATGCACCATGCCGGCGCCCTTCGCGGCGCCGCCGACCCGAATGCTGCCGCCGGACACCGGAATTTCAATGGCCAACGTCTTTGGCGCAACGTCGGTGGTCATCATGGCCCTGGCGACCGCCTCGCCGGCGGCGGGCGACAGCTCCAGCGACTCAACCCCCGCAAGGATCTTGGGCATCGGCAGGTGGAATCCAATCACGCCCGTCGACGCAACCAGAATCTCGTCAGCCGGCACGCCGAAGCGGCCAGCAAAGGCGTCGATGAACGCCAGGCCGTCGGCCCGCCCGCGGGCTCCGGTAAACACGTTGGAGTTCCCGCTGTTGAACACGATGCCGCGAGCCGGCTTCGTACCAAGGCGCTCCTTGTTGATGGTCACCGACGCGCCACATATGCGGTTGGTCGTAAAGGTCGCCGCCGACTGACAGGGCGTGCGGGTGCTGAGGATCGCGCCCAGGTCAAGCGCACCCGTAGCCTTGATTCCGGCGGCCACGCCGCCGCCCACGAATCCTCGCGGCGCCAGCGTGCCGCCCGGAATGACCCGAAAGCCTTCAAGTTCCGCGGGCGGCTCGTGCATTACGGGTGACTCGGCGGAATCGCCAGGCCGACCTGCTCGTCGATTCCCGCCATGACGTTTGCGTTCTGGACCGCGCTGCCGGCCGCACCCTTGCCCAGGTTGTCGATCGCCGCCATCGCGACGAGCGTCTGCGTGGCCTCATCGACGGTCCAATGTACAAACGCGTGGTTGCCGCCGGACGTCCACTTGGTGTGCGGCGGAACGCCCGCCAGGTGAACGAATGGCTCGTCGTCGTAGGCGTCGCGGTAGGCCTGCTCAACCTGCGACGGCGCAACATCTGCACGCAACGCCCCGTAGGCCGTAATCAGGATGCCCCGCGTCATCGGCACCAGGTGCGGGGCGAACGTCACCTCGATCGGCGAGCCGCCGATGTCGCTCAACTCCTGAGCGATCTCCGGACTCTGATAGTGATCCGCCACCCGATAGGCCGACGAATCTTCATTGATCTCCGAGAATCCATACGCGGCCGACGTCGAACGCCCCGCTCCCGAAACGCCGGTCTTCGAGTCCACCAATACGTGGCCCGCGAGCAGTCCGGCGCTCGCCGCCGGGGCCAGCGCCAGCGCCGCCGTGATGGCGTGACAGCCTGGATTGGCAACCAGCTGGGTCTCCCGAATCTGGTCGCGATGCCACTCCGTCAGCCCGTACACGCTAGCGTCGATCCACTCCGGCGCCGCATGCTCCACACCGTGCCAGCGCAGGTAGTCCGCGGGATTGCGGAGCCTGAAATCGGAACTGACATCGATGCAGCGGATCCCATCGTCGAGAAACGGAGCCAATTGCGCCGCCGACGCCTTGTGCGGCAGGCACGAGATCACCAGGTCGGCGCTGCCGTTCAACTCAGGCGTCAGTTCCAGGTCGGCGTAGGCGGCACGACCGCTGGCGCGCATCCACGGAAACACCTCGTGCAGAGGGCGTCCCGCCTGGCTGCGGGCAGTGGCGCCGACGATTTCGAACTCCGGGTGGACGGCCAGGTACCGAACCAGTTCGCCGCCGGAATACCCGGTCGCGTTGAGAATTCCTATGCGCATACGCACCTCGCCTGGGAGAAGCGATTATATGGACGGTGGACGTTTGCGCCGCAGGTTTTTCAGGCGCGCAGCGTCAGCAACAGGATCAGCGCTAGGGTGCCGGCAGCCACGCGATAGAAGGCAAACGCCGCCAGACTGTGGCGAGCGACGAAGCGCAGTAGCCACCGCACGGCCGCCGCCCCCACCACTGCCGCGACCAGCGTCGCCCCGATCAGCAGCGGGATGTCGCCGATCGGCTTGCCGCTGATCGCCACGTCCACGAATTGAACCAGCCCCGCGCCAGCCACCGCCGGCGCCAGCAGGAACAGCGAAAACCTGGCGGCCGCCTGACGCTCCACACCCAGACCTCGCGCCACCGTCATCGTGATACCCGCCCGCGAAACCCCGGGAACCAGCGCCGCGAATTGCGACAGTCCAATCGCAACCCAGAATGCGAATGGCGTGGACGCGAGGTCGCGGCGGCTCGTTCCAAACCGGTCCGCCGCCGCCAGGCCCAGCCCAAAGACGATGAGCAGCACCGCTGCCAACGTCGGGTCACGCAGCGTCGTTAGCCAGTCGCGCAGCGGCAGCGCGAACAGGCCAATCAGCAGCGTCGATCCCATCAGCGCCGCCAGCAGCCGGCGGGCCAATTGGGCGGAAGGCCCCTTGCCCACCACGCCGCGGGCCAGCCACACCCAGTCGGACCAAAGTGCGATCACCAGGGCCAACCCCGTCCCCACGTGCAGTGCCACCGACAGCGTCAGACCCGTCAGAAACGGATCGGTCCAGCCCGCCAGGGCGGGAACCAGTACCAGATGACCCGAACTACTGACCGGCAGAAACTCGGTCAGCGCCTGGACCGCCGCCAGGACGATCACCTCGCCCCACATGGGTCAGGCGACCCAGCGAGACGCCGGCGCGCACCCTGGCGGGCGGCCCAGTGTCAACGCAGCTAGATAAAGACCGGCGCGAGCACCAGGGTGATCGTGCTCAACAGCTTGACCAGCACGTGCAGCGACGGGCCGGCGGTGTCCTTGAACGGGTCACCGACGGTGTCGCCGACAACCGACGCGGCGTGTTCGTCCGTGCCCTTGCCGATTGGATTGCCATTCTCGTCCTTCAGATGACCGGCCTCGATGTACTTCTTGGCGTTGTCCCAGGCGCCGCCACCGTTATTCATCACCGTCGCCAGCAGCACGCCGGCGATGGTGCCGACCATCAGCAACGCGGCCTCGGCTTCTGCCCGCAGCACGATGCCGACCACGATGGGCATGATGACTGCAAGCAGACCCGGCGCAATCATTTCCCGTAGCGCCGAGCGGGTGCTGATGTCCACGGCCTGGCCGTAATCCGGCTCAACGGTGCCTTCGATGATCCCGGGCTGCTCCTGCCATTGACGGCGCACCTCCTGGATCATCGCCTGGGCTGCGCGCCCTACCGCGCGAATCGCCAGTGAACTGAACAGGAACACCAGCATGGCGCCAAGCATGCCGCCGATGAACACTTCTACCTTGGAAAGGTCCACCGAGTGCAGCTCGGCAGTCTCCAGGTAGGCGCTGAACAGCAGGAACGCCGCCAGCGCGGCCGAACCAATCGCGTACCCCTTGGTCAGCGCTTTGGTCGTGTTGCCCACTGCGTCCAGGCCGTCCGTGATGTCGCGCACGTCCTCTGGCGCCTCGGCCATCTCGGTGATTCCGCCCGCGTTGTCGGCGATCGGGCCGAAAGTGTCCATGGCCAGGATGTAGGCCGCGCTCATCAGCATGCCCATCGTGCCGACCGCCGTGCCAAACACGCCGGCCTCAAAGTTGCCGATGGTGATGCCGAGATCGGCGAATCCCTGGATACCGGCCTGGAATGACGCCCAGAGCGCTACCGAAATCACGATGATCGGCATCGCCGTGTTTTCCAGCCCTACGGCCAGTCCGGAAATGATGTTCGTGGCCGCCCCGGTTCGGGAAGCCTCGGCGATCTCGCGCACCGGCCGGTTGAACGCCGTGTAGTACTGCGTGATGTACACGAAGGCGACACTGGTCAGGATGCCGATCAAGCCGCACAGGAAGAACCACCATGACTCCAGCATCACCAGGGCCGAAATCGCCATGCCGACCGTGGCCAGCACGGCCGTGGTCCAGTACCCCACGTCCAGGGCCCGCTGCGCGTTGCGCACCCGGTCGGGCCGGATGACCAGCAGTCCCACGATCGAGGCGAGGGCCCCGAACGACCGGACGACCAGCGGAAACAGAATCCAGGCAATGTTGTCTTCGCCGGTTGCCTTGAATACGGCGACACCCAGAATCATGGCCCCGATGCTCTCGGCGGCCGTGGACTCAAAGAGGTCCGCGCCACGTCCGGCGCAGTCGCCCACGTTGTCGCCCACCAGGTCGGCGATCACCGCGGGGTTGCGCGGGTCGTCTTCCGGCAGGCGGGCTTCCACTTTGCCTACCAGGTCCGCGCCAACGTCGGCGGCCTTGGTGTAAATCCCGCCGCCAAGCTGGGCGAACAGGGCCACGAAACTGGCCCCGAACCCGAAGCCCACGATCAGTTCCGGCGTGACCTTCGGATTCTCGAACCCGCCGAACAGCCAGAACAGCATGAACACGCCGAGCAGGCTGAGACCCACGATCAGGATTCCCGATACGGCCCCGCCGCGCAGCGCAATTGTGAGCGCGTCGCCCAGCGAGCGCGTCGCCGCGCTGGCCGTTCGCACGTTGGACCGAACGGCAATGATCATGCCGATTACGCCCGAGAGACCGGACAGCACCGCGCCAACCAGGAACGAAACCCCGGTCCGCCAGGCAAGGTCCCCGGCCTCAATGCCCTTCGCCTCGTTTTCGCCAAAGAACAGCAGCAAGACCGCCAGGAAGGCGGCCGCCACGATGGCCATCCAGGCGATGGTGCGGTACTGCCGCTGTAGAAACGCGGTGGCGCCGTCAAATATGCGGTCACCATTGAGCGCCATGCGACCGAACAGTTCCGACCGTTCTTCGGCCTCCAACCCCTGCATGGCCGGAATCAGATCCGCGGGGTTTGCCGTGCGGTCAACCGGACGCGTCAGAACATCGCGCGCCAGGTAAATGACGACGAGCACCGAAACGATGATCGACGCGGGTACAAGCCAGACCAGACCTTCCAACTACGAAACCTCCCTGCGAACCATGCGTCGCATTGGCTGAGTGCATGGTGAAGCGTCCAAAATTGACCTAGACATCGGCTCAGTCCTCGCCGTTTCGAACCGGTCCAGCCGCCAGGATCTCCCCGAGGGCCTCCAGCAACGTCCGCATGTCCGCGTCCGATCCAATCGAGACGCGCAGCGCGTTGGCATGCCGGGGCTCCTCAGCGAAGCGGCGGACCAGGATTCGACGGTTGGCGAGTTCTCGCTGAACGACGCCCGCATCGTGGGGCGCGCACTCAACGAACACAAAATTCGCTTCGGATGGATAGACCTGGAGATCAAAGCGTCCGCGGAGCTCCTCTGCAAATGCGTCCCGCCGGACGCGAGTTGCCTCCCAGTGCGCCTCCGCCCACGCGATTTCGTCGCAGGCCGCCACTCCGGCAACCTGCGCAAGCCGGCTGACATTGTACGAGTCCTTGACGCGGTGCAAGACATCGATGAACTCGGGATCGGCCACCGCATATCCCAGGCGGATCCCTGCCAATCCAAACGCCTTCGAAAACGAGCGCGTCACGCACACGTTTGGCAGCGTCCGCGCCAGGTCCATCCGGTCGCTCGATGCGAACTCCACGTACGCCTCGTCGATCACCAGCAGATTCGTGCGCTCCGCCAGCCAGCGCAGTTCGTCCTCCCCGTAGTGCGTGCCGGCCGGATTGTTGGGACTGGCCACGAAGGTCACCGCGCCGCGGGCCGCCGCGAGCTGCCGCACGGGCAATTCGAACCCTGGCCCCAGTGGACAGTGCACCATTCGCGCGCCCTGGATCTCGGCCAGCACCGGATACAGGGAATAGCTGGGATGCGGCGCCACCACCCGTGCCTCGGGCCCGCACACCGCGCGGATGATCAGGTTCAGCACGTCGTCCGACCCGTTGCCTACGAAGACGTGGTCAGGCGTCGCCAGGTGACGCTCCGCGAGCCGCTCGCGCAGTTCCTGGCTCACCGGATTCGGGTACAGGCGCACGTCGTCGGTCACGGCCTCGCGCAGCCGCCTCAGCACACCCGGGGCCACGGCCGGACTCTCGTTGGTGTTCAGCTTGATCCAGCCGCCTTCGCTTGGCTGGTGGCCCGGCGTATAGCCGTGCAGCGCGGCGATCTCGGGGCGGATGTCAACCATTGGTGGAATAAGGGACCGTCGCGCGCTACGCGGGCATTCGGAAGCGCATGCTACCTACTGGCTGCTGGTCGTGCCTGCAGCTCGCCTCAGCCCTCCCAGCCAAGATCTGGAAACGCCGCCCGCGCCCGGGCATATGTCGCCAGTGAACCCAGGTCACGGATGGCTCCTTCGGCAACCAGCCCCGGCAGATGGGCGAGCGGAGTCATTACCACCTCAATCTGCTCCGTCTCCTCAGGCTCAGGCTCGCAGACCTGCTCGGCGTCCAGAATGACGAAAACGTAAGCCAGATTGCGGTTGCGTGAAGGACTGGTCAGCAGCGTCCCCGCGCTCTGCATGCGGCCAGCGTAGCCGGTCTCTTCCAGGAGCTCCCGGGCTGCCGCAGTCTCCGGCGTCTCGTCGTCTTCCACGAGTCCCGCGGGAAACTCCAGCACCACGTCACGGGCGCCGTGCTTGTACTGACGCACTAACGGGACCTCGCAGGCGGGCGTGACCGCCACCATTAGGCAGAAGTCGTTCTGATTCAGCACGTGATACTGCGAAATCTCCAGGCCGCTCGGGAGACGCACGTGCTCCAGCGTGTGGGTCAACCAGCGGTCGCTGGAAACCGTGCGCGAGCCCAGGATCTCCCAGGGTCGAAGGTCAGGCATGCGGGCCCAGCCCTGCTGGGACTAACGCGTGGCGAGTTTTGGGTACTTTCCCTACGGACACTGGGTTGAGCGCTGCACGGGCGGCGTTAGAGGATGGGCTCATCACCGCCATTAACCGCCCGAGGACTTGTTCCGTGACTGACCCCCGCGTGGAAACGCTTGCCGACATCCTAGTGCAGCACTCGACCGAGGTCGGCCCCGGCGACCTGGTCGTCATCGACGGCACCGCCAACGCTCAACCGCTCCTGATGGCCTGCTACCGGCGCGTGCTCGCGGCCGGCGGACACCCCCGGCTCAATGTCGGCTTCGAGGAAGCGCAGGAGGTATTCCTGTCAGAAGCCAACGACGACCAGCTTGAGTTCCTGGACCCGATTGCCAAGTTCCAGGCCGACGCAATCCAGGTCGCCATCCGCATCCGCGCCACCGAGAACACGCGTGCCCTGGCCAATGTAGACCCGTCCAGGCTGGCCAAAACCATGATCGCGCGGCGTCCTGTCATGGACCAGATCATCGAAAACGTCCGTTGGGTCCTCTGCGACTACCCCACCAACGCGCTGGCCCAGGAGGCGGAGATGTCGCTGAGCGAGTACGCCGACTTCCTGTATGGCGCCACCAACATCGACTGGTCCGAAATGACGGCGCGGCTGGCGTCGCTGAAAACGCGGCTCGAAGCGGGTTCGCACGTTCGCATCGTCGGACCCGATACGGACCTCACCCTGCGGACCGCCGGTCGCATCTGGGAACCGGCCGACGGCAAGAAGAACATGCCCGACGGCGAGATCTTTACTGCGCCCATTGAGGACAGCGTCAACGGCCGTATCAGGTATGAGTTCCCGGCGATTTACCAGGGCCGGCAGGTCGACGGCATCACGCTGACCTTCAAGGACGGCCTGATCGTGGAAGCCAGCGCCGAACGCGGCGAAGAGTTCCTCAACGCCATCCTCGACACCGATCCCGGTGCCCGTCGGCTCGGCGAAATCGGCATCGGGACCAACGACGGCATCCAGCGCCACACCAAGAACATCCTCTTCGACGAAAAGATGGGCGGCACCGTCCATCTGGCCGTGGGCCGTTCCTACGAGTTCACCGGCGGCAAGAATCAGTCCGCGGTTCATTGGGACATGGTGAAGGATTTGCGCACCGATAGCGCGCTGTACCTTGATGGTGCGCTCCTGCAAGAAAACGGAGTATTTGTGGAGTAGTCGAATTTTCCTTATGTAGCTTCATATTGGACATTAGCGCCAGATCACGGCCTGTTGCGCCGGGAGACTACGGCCCCAAATCGATCGTCCTGTGGTACGATGGGTTTATCGGACAGACCACCTGATCCCGGGCACGAGAAAGTGGAGGCGGTTCGGGCATCAACGGAAAGAACCTATCCGTAACCGTCGCCCTGCCGCACACTTCCGCGCAGTGATTGGCTGGCTTCACCGGCCTCCTGGTCCTGCAAATATCAGGCACACCCGTCCCGCCGAAGCCGTCGGTTCGCTATGCAGCCACATCGTCGTGGTGAACGAGCCCGCCACTCGGTCGGCGAAGGAGCTCTAAGCCGGATGGCGTATACGGCCAAGGACATCCAGGTGCTCGAGGGCCTCGAAGCCGTACGCCGTCGACCCGGCATGTATATCGGCAGTACCGACGCCCGCGGGCTGCATCAGCTTGTGTACGAAGTCGTCGACAACGGTGTGGACGAAGCCCTGGCCAACCGAGCATCCAAGGTGGAAATCGTTATCACCCGCGAGGGGTGGGTTCGCGTCACGGACGATGGCTCGGGCATCCCGGTTGACGAACATCCCAAGGTCAAGCGCCCCGCGCTTGAAGTCGTCATGACCACCCTGCACGCCGGCGGCAAGTTCGATAACGGCGCGTACAAGGTTTCGGGGGGCCTGCACGGCGTTGGCGTCTCCGTAGTCAACGCCGTCTCCAGCCGTATGCGCGTCAAGGTCCGACGCGACGGTTTTTGCTGGACTCAGGAATACGAGCGCGGCGTGCCGACAGGCGATGTCGTCAAAGGCGGACGGACCAGAGCACACGGCACCGAGGTCGAGTTTCTGGCGGACGATCAGATATTCGAAACCCTCGACTACAGCTTCGACATCCTGGACCAGCGCATCCGCGAGATGGCCTTTCTGGCAGGCGGCACCACCATGCGCCTGGTGGACGAGCGGACGAACCGCCAGATCACCTACCACTTCGAGGGCGGTGTCACCTCATTCGTCCGCCGCCTCACCCGCCGGCGTGGCCGTCTACACCCCGACCCAATCGTGCTGCGCGGCCAGGTGGAAACCACCCAGGTCGAAGTTGCGCTGGCCTATTGCGACACCGTGTCGGAACAGATTCACACCTTCGCCAACACCATTCGCAACATCGATGGTGGCACGCACCTCACCGGCTTCCGAGCCGCCCTTACTCGCTCGCTCAACGACTACGCCCGCAAGAGCGGGCAACTCAAGGACAGTGACCCAAACCTCACCGGCGACGACGTTCGCGAAGGCCTTACCGCCATCGTCAGTGTGATGATCCCCGAGCCGCAGTTCGAGGGCCAGACCAAGGCCCGGCTCGGCAACAGCGAAGTCGCCGGCCACGTTCAGTCCGTGGTCAACGACCAACTCGGCACATATCTGCACGAGCACCCCAGCGAGGCCCGCAAGATCGTGGAAAAGACCAAGCTCGCCGCCCGCGCGCGCGTCGCCGCGCAGAAGGCGCGCGACCTGGTGGTTCGCAAGGGGGCGTTGGACGGATTTGCCCTGCCGGGCAAGCTCGCCGACTGCCAGGAGCGCAACCCCGACCGTTGCGAACTCTTCATCGTCGAGGGCGACTCGGCGGGCGGCAACGCCAAGCAAGGCCGTGACCGGCGCTTCCAGGCCATCCTGCCGATCCGCGGCAAGATCCTGAACGTCGAGAAGGCGCGGGTCGACAAGGTGCTCTCGAACGAGTCGATCCGCAACATCATCACGGCCGTCGGCGGCGGCGTCGGTCTTGAGTTTGACGTCACCAAGATTCGCTACGGCCGCGTCGTCATCATGACCGACGCCGACGTGGACGGCTCCCACATCCGCACGCTGCTACTCACGTTCTTTTACCGTGAGATGAAGCCGCTGATTGAACACGGCAACCTTTTCATCGCGCAGCCCCCGCTCTTCCGCGTCGGCAACTCCCGGCGCGCCGAATACGCCTACAGCGAAGATGAGCGCGACCGCTTGCTTCGCCAGATTTCAGGCAGGGTTAGCGTGCAGCGCTATAAGGGCCTCGGTGAGATGAACGCTGAGCAACTCTGGGAAACCACCATGAACCCGGAGGACCGGCATCTTCTGCAGGTTGGGATGAACGGCAATGGTGACGCACACGTCGACCAAGTGTTCTCGCGGCTGATGGGCACGGACGTGGGCGAGCGCCGCCGCTTCATCATCAACCGCGCTCGC
This sequence comes from Chloroflexota bacterium, assembly GCA_011523785.1. Classification (GTDB taxonomy): domain Bacteria; phylum Chloroflexota; class UBA11872; order UBA11872; family UBA11872; genus UBA11872. The sequence continues at coordinate 21,744 of WTFW01000029.1, forward strand.
ACGGTCCGAAACCTGGACGTCTGACGATCCACGCATGACGGCCGCCGCCGAGAGTCCGGCCATCGCCCTGGATGTCATGGGCGGAGACCGGGCGCCGGAGGCCACTATTGAGGGCGCAATCGGCTGGACAAAGTCAACCGGCCAACGCGCCATCCTGGTCGGTGACGTCGATGTCATGCGCGCTCTGCTGTCGAGCGGCGGCGAGGATCCCTCAGCCTGGCGCCTGGAATCGGGGCCGACCACCATTGGCATGGACGAACACCCGGTTCAGGCTGTGCGATCCACCCGGGACGCCTCGATTCGGCGCTGCGCGGAGCTCGTTCGCTCCGGGGAAGCACAGGCCCTTGTATCGATGGGGAACACTGGCGCCACGATGGCGGCCGGCGTCCTGGTGGTAGGACGTGCGGCCGGCGTGGACCGGCCCGGGCTGGCGGTCCTCATCCCCGGTCGCGATTCGCCTACGCTGCTTATTGATGTCGGCGCCAACGCCGAGGCCCGCCCCGAACACCTGCGCGACTTTGGCCTGATGGGCGAGGTTTACCTGCGCCAGGTGCTCGGTACGCCTAAGCCCCGTGTCGGGGTGTTGAGCATCGGCGAGGAAGCCACCAAGGGTAGCCCGCTGACCCTCGCGGCAGCCGAACTCCTGGCCACGTCGCCGCTCGACTTTGTCGGCAATATCGAACCGGGCGGGCTCTTCAATAGCAGCGCTGATGTGGTGGTCTGCGACGGCTTCACAGGCAACCTGGTCCTGAAGTCCTTCGAGGCCACGGCTGAGTTTGCGGTGGGTGAGCTTCGCGCCGCTGTTCGACGCCGTCCCTACACGCTTCCCGGGGTGGCCTTCATGTATCCGGCCTTCCGCGCGGTACGGCGTCGCACCGACTACGCGCAATACGGCGGTACACCGCTGCTCGGTGTCAACGGCGTGGTCATCATTGGACACGGACGATCAAACGCCATGGCAGTGGAAAACGCGCTCAATGCCGCCGCGCGCGCCGTCGAGTCCCGCGTCGTCGAGCGTGTCTCGGACGGACTAGCCTTAATGGACCGGTAACCCCACCCAAGCGGTCGGCGGCAACCCCGTACACGTTGGAGACAGTTCCGCCCATGTTCGCGCCGATACGCCGCCGCCTGATCCCTCGCTCTGTCCAAGAGGGCTGGGAGAAGTGCTCATGGCTCCCGCGCCGCCGACTGCTTGGCCTGCTCGCGGCCACTTCCGCCGCCCCGGCCCTGAGCGCGTGCGACGTCTGGAACCTGGTTGGTCGGCCCAACGACCGGAGTCCCGGCGGGTCACCTCTCTCGATTCCCGCGCTGCGCGCGCGCAGCTTTCCGCCCTCGGAGATTCGTCTGCACAAGGTGACGGCGCGCCAGGACGACTACACCTCGTACGTGATGAGCTACAACTCCGACGGCCTGCACATTACGGGCATGGCCACCATCCCGGCCGGCCAGGGACCTTTTCCGGTTGTCCTGCTGAATCACGGCTACGTGCTGCCAAGCCAGTACGCCACCGGCGTGGGCACGCGCGTCATGGCCGACGCCCTGGCCCGGCGCGGCGTGGTGACTCTTGCCACGGACTATCGCGGGCTCGGCGGATCGCAGGACGATTCGCGACTCAACATCGGCGCACGGCTGGAATTCGTGGTCGACGTTCTCAACCTGGCGTCCGCGGCACGAGAATTCCCCGAGGCTCAGCCGGGTCGCATCGGCGTGTGGGGGCATAGCCTGGGCGGCGAACTGGCCATCCGCGCCGGGGTCGTGGATCCCGGGATTGGCCCGATTGCCTTGTGGGCGCCGCTCAGCGTCTGGCTTGACGACATCTCCGACTACTACCGGGTCCCAACCTCCCGATCAAGCGACCAGTTGCGCGCCGCCCTGTCCGCAGGGAACTATCTCGAAGGACTGACCGGCCCGGTAGACATCCACCAGGGCGGAAACGATCTCGCGGTCAACCCGGCGTGGGCGTCAAAGCTCCGGCTGGCCCTGGATGAGGCCGGCGTGGCCAGCAACCTCTACCTCTACCCCGGCGTGGGACATCTGCTGAACGCTAGCGCTCAGACCGTGGTCCGAATCAGCGCCGAATTCTTGCGGCGACACTTGCCGGCAACGCGCTAGGAATCAGGTTCGTGCCTGCGCTGTCTAAGGCCACCGAACAGGTGTCCGCCAACGTCGGTCGACGCATAGACACGGCCCCCGCCGCCGCGATATTGGCCATTGCCGCGCTGGCCGCCGCCCAACCGCTGGACGCCGACCTCTGGGTCCATCTCAACAACGGTCGCTTCATCGCCAGCCGAGGCGAACTCCCCTATCCTGATCCATTCACCTTTAGCGTCGGGGACGCGGTCTGGACCGCCCACGAGTGGCTTCCCGCCCTGGTTATTTTTCAACTGGTGGACCGGGGCGGAGTTTTAGTCGCGGTCCTGGGCATAGCCGCCGTCTACGCCCTCATCTGGGGCCTGCTCGAACGCTCGCTCGCCGCCCACGGCGCTGGCCCATGGATGCGAATTGCCGCGCTGGTTACGGCATCCCTGCCGCTGTATCCGTTCGCGGGCATCCGTCCGCTGGCGTTCGGACTCCTGGCCGCGGCCTTGGCCGCCGCCCTGGCGTTGCATCATCGGCGCACCGGCTCGCATTGGGTGTGGCTGCTACCGTTCGTGTTCGTCCTCTGGGGGAACGTGCATGCCTCATTCCCCATCGGCTTCGCCCTGCTCGGCGCCCTCCTTTTCGAAGCACTCTGGGCACGATCCCCAATTCCCTACATCGGTCCCCGCCCCCACACACGCCTTGCACACTTTGCCGCCGTTGTGGCCCTGTCGGTCGTCGCACCGGCCCTCAACCCATCGGGACTCCGCCTGCTTGCCCAGCCATTCTTTCAATGGGGCGGCGAGTTTCGCCGCTTCAACAGCGATTGGCGGCCACCCGAGATCTACAGCGAGACCTGGTGGTTCTTCTCGGCCTTTCTCGTTCTGACCGGCCTGCTGCTCATCCTGCGACGCGGTCGTGTCACCCCTATCGATGTCCTGGTGCTGGTCGTCGTGGTGGCCGCTGGCTACAGCACACGCAAGGTCATGCCCTTCGCCGCGGTTCTGGCGCCGTTGCTGCTGGCTAGCCCACTCGCGCTGACGGGCGCCGCTCGCCCGCATCCGCCGGCCTGGGCAATTCGCGCCGCCGCGGCGCTGACAGTGGCCGCGGCCGTTGGTTTCGCCGTCGCCATCAGCCCGCGCACGCTCGAGGGGCCAACCGTCGTGCCCATGCCGGACGCCGCCCGCGACCTTGTCGCTGGCACCGAAGCGACGCGAATCTTCGGCACCTACCATTGGGGCGCCTTCCTCACCTGGACTCTATGGCCGGATGCGCTTGTGTTCATCGACGGCCGCTTCGACCTCTTTGTGCCCGATACGCTCGCCGACTACCTCGCGGTCACAAGTCTCGAACCAGGCTGGCGCCAGGAACTTATGGACATAGACCCAGACGCCGTGGTCGTCCAAACTGACTCGCTGCTGGCGCGTCGATTGGCCCAGCGGGGGTCAGGCTGGCGTGACATCGGCGGCGATTCCATTGCTCGTGTATTTCTCTCCGACCGCGTCGAATCCGCTTGAGACCGCTGCGATGTTCCACGTGAAACATTCGACCCGGAAACCTGCCTTGGGTCGCCATTGACCCGAAAGCACCACGGCGACCAGGGCCAGACCAGCCTTTTCGACGGCGCCCGCGTATCAAAGACCGACGACCGTATCGCCGCGCTTGGGTCGGTTGACGAGTTGAATTCCGCGCTCGGTGTTGCCATGAGTTCCTGCCCGGCGGGTGATCACCTGGACCGTTTGGCCTGGGTGCAGACCCGGCTGTTCACCCTGGGCTCGGATCTGGCCAACCCCGGCGGAAGGGCCCGTGGTGACTGCATCACGTCGTCGGACGTAGCGGCGCTGGACGCGTGGCTTGACGGCTACCGCGCAGATCTACCGCTGCTGCAACACTTCATCCTGCCCGGCGGTACGCCTGCGGCGGCCAGCGTCAACCTGGCCCGGACCATTTGCCGCCGCGCCGAGCGCGAAGTCTTCCGACTCGCGTCGGAATCCGCTGTAAGCCCCGAGGTCCCGGTCTTCCTGAACCGTCTGAGCGACGTGCTCTTTGAACTCGCGCGCGCCCTCAACCACGAGGCAGGCGTCCCCGAGAATGTGTGGCTTGGCCCGCGCGACCGGCCCGGCGGCTGATTGAGGCCAGGCTCAGTAGCTCTCGGCTCGAGCGGGACCCGCCCGCGTTTGACAAGCTCCCACCAGCTCGTCAGCGTCAGCACGTAGGGCTGGGTGATCCACGGTTGAAAGGATCTACGCCATGTATAGATCCGTCCGCGCGGCGGCTCTGTCGATTAAGCCAAAGAAGTGGGACAAGGCCGCCAACGCCGACAAGCTGGAAGACTTCGTACGCCAGGCCGCGGCCCAGGGCGCGGAACTGGTCGTAGCCCCGGAGGGATTCCTCGAGGGCTACGTCGTTATGGACGTCATTGAGGAACTAGATCTCCGCGCCGCCATGTGGGAGATCGCCGAGCCGCCGGACGGTCCGTACATCACGCGCTTCAGCAACCTGGCTCGCGAGCTTCGAGTCGTCCTCTGCTTCGGCTACGCCGAGCGGCGCAACGATGGCGTCTACAACGCGGCCATCATCCTGGGGCCCGACGGCGAGCACTGCGGGACGTACTACAAGACGCAGCTTGCCGAGGGCTCATGCGACGACTGGGACTTCAACCGTCTCGGCTCCAACCTGCAAGCCATCGACACCCCGGTGGGCCGGGTGGGCACCATGATCTGCAACGACCGTTGGAATCCGCTGATCGCCCGCGCTCAGGTTATGGACGGCGCCCAGGCGATCCTGATTCCCTCGTTTGGATCGCGCAGCCGCGAGCAGAACCTGGCCGTCATCGCTCGGGCCCGCGAAAACGGGGTGCCGGTGGTTGAAGCCAACGTGGGCGTCAACCTGATCGTGAGCAAGGGTGAAGTCGTGGCCTACGTCTGGGGGACGGACCGCATCTCGGTGGCCACAATTGAGATTCCCCTGCCGCCATCCGCAGACAACGCCCGCGCCGTGGAGCAGGAATTCATGGTCTGGCGCGGTCCTGAGATGCAGCGCCGCTACGAACGCACCATGGAGCGGGTTGACGGCTAGCGGCGTTCTACGACCGCTCGGCCTCTGTCCGCTCCGCCAGCTCGCGAAGCATTTCCCACGGATAGATGCCGGTGCTGTGGCTGTCGCTCCAGTCGAAGGTGAGCGCATAGTTCCCCACCGGCGCAATTCGATAGGCGCGGATGTCGAGCGGGATCGTGTCCGGCGTCAGCAAAGGTGCGCCGGTCAACTCGTCGCGGCAGACGGCGCAGCCGCAGGCCAGGCGGATCTCCCGTAGGGGAATCTTCGAGGACGTGCCGTCGGCCCAGTCGATGCCTAGCGCCGTCTCGCCCACCCGACGGATTCCCACCGCGGTGACTCGGGCCTGCTCTTCCGCGCCCAATCTCACTGGGCGGCGCTGGCGACCAGGTGCTCGATTTCGTCGGCCAGCGATGCCGCCGCGACAGGTCCTTCGCCTTCGGCCATCACTCGAAAGACCGGGCGGTCATCGTCGGGGACCACCACTGCCCGCTCGTAGCCTTCGCCGAATACCACCCCATCGATCTCCCCCTCGTCACTGCGGTCGGGATGCGAGTTAAGGACGCGCATCAGCTGCGCCCGTCGCTCCCACGCCACCGCAACCTCTCGTTGCGCCAGCGTGAAGGCGGGCAGCGAACTGACGCGGGCCGAGACGGATAGATCACTCAACGCCTGAGCGCTGACGAGATGCACCAGAGTCGCCATGGCGTCCGGCCCCGGATGGAGGTTTGGAAAGGCCAGGGCATTCCGCCCGTTGGCCGCGACCGCTGCCTGTTCGCGATCGCTCACTTGCATCATGTTGGCCACATTGGCCTGCGTACGAATTGGGGTGAATCCCAATTCGCTGGCATACGACGACAGGCTATTTGGCACCGTGAACGGCACGGCCAGCGGACCGGAGATTCCGCGCGCCCTCAGGCCGTCCAGGACGAGCGCGATGACAGTTAGGCTGTCGATCGGCGCTCCTTGCTCGTCTACCAGCCAGATTCGGTTTCCGTCCGGCCCTACCACGGCGCCAAAGGTCGCGCCCACCGCGGTAACGATTCGTCCCAAGCGGGCCAACCGTTCCTCGATCGCCATTCCGCCGGAGCCAACGTCGACCGGCGAGGCATCCACGGCCGTGTCGCGCACTCCAAGGCGGTTCAGGACGCTCAGCAGCGTCTCGCCACAGGTTCCGTCGCTATAGTCAACCACCACGCCGACGTGGCGATGCGTCACTTCGGGATTGGCCACGACGCGCAGCAAAGCCTCCTGATATGCCTCAACGGCGGCCGCCACGGTGATCTCGGCGATCGACTCGGAGCCGACGCGCCGGAAGTCCTCCCGCATGAACGTGGCTTCGATCTTGCGCTGCTCGGCGGGTCGGATGTCCACGCCGCGCGGGTTCGTGAAGCGCACGTCCACAGCCGACGCGTCGTACGGTGATGTGCGCACGTGCGTCGCGCCCTCGGCGTCAAATCGAGCGCATGAAAAACGCGCGACCGGAAAGGGCGTGGCGCCAATGTCGATCACGCGCACGCCCACCGAGGCCAAACCGGCCATGAGCGCGCGTTTCACCATGCGGGCTGGACGTGTCTGGTCACGGTTGGCAACCACGGACGAGCCCTCGGGCAACGCACTGCCCCAGGCGGCGCCAAGCCGGGCGGCGAACTCAGGCGTCAGTTCAAAGTTCGCCAGTCCCGCCACACCGCCGTGCGCAAATATCGTGCGGCGCGCCTGCGACGCGTGAATCAGGCTCCGGTCCACGACCACGCCGGCATCCACGAATTTCCGCGGCCAGATTCGAACGCCCGGACGGACCGACGATCCGTCGGCCAGCGTGCTCCGATCGCCAATCACCACATCTTCGCCAATGGCAACCCCGCGTCCGAGATTTGCGTGACGCGCCACGATGCAGCGCTCGAGTTTGGCGCCCACGCCGACGACCACATTTCCGCTAATCACGGCTTCGCTGACGGCGGCACGCTCAGCGATCACGGTGTTGTCTCCGATGACCGCTGGACCGTCTATCCGCGCGTGGGCATGTACCTGGCTCCCACGCCCGACGTAGACAGACCCTCGCATCCGGGCGGTCGGATCAACGCGAGCCGTGGGGTCCACAGTGGCCGCGTCGAAGCGATACGGCGGCCCGCCATAGGTGCGCACGCGCCCCGATACCAGGTCGGCATTCGCGGCTCGATAGGCGTCGAGCGTGCCGATGTCGGTCCAATAGCCGTCGACGACGTGACCGTAAAGCGGCCGCCGGCCCGCCAGCATGGCCGGGAAGACGTCCATTGAGAAGTCAACCTGCGTTCCGGCCGGAATCAGGTCAAAGACTGACGGATCCAGCATGTAGATGCCGGTGTTCGCCGCGTCGCTCAGCACCTCGCCCCACGATGGCTTCTCCTGAAAGCGCACAATTCGCCCGTCCTCCTCCGTTACCACCACGCCGTATTCCAGCGGGTTGGGAACCCGGGCCAGCAGCAGCGTGGCTTGAGAATCACCAGCCTCGTGCGCATCGGCCAGCGCCGTCAGGTCCACGTCGGTCAGCGCATCCCCCGAGATCACCAGGAACGGCTCAGTCAGCTGGTCGCGGGCCAGCGCCACACTGCCGGCGGTGCCCAGCGGCTCATTCTCATAGGTGTACGTGATCCGCAGTCCGAAGTCCTCGCCCGACTGGAAGTAATTCTCGATCGTGGAGCCGAGGTAGTGCAGCGTGACAATTACGTCGGTGAAGCCGTGCGCGCGCAGCAGCCGCAGGATGTGCTCCATGACGGGCGCGTCGCCCAGCATCGCCATTGGCTTGGGGCGCTCAATGGTTAGCGGTCGCAGCCGGGAGCCTTCGCCTCCGGCCATGACGACGGCGTGTGTGGGGATTCGATCAGCCGCAACGAGGGTCGCGTTTTCAGTCTACGGGCGGTCCATGCCATGTCAACGCCGCCTCGTCGCTCCGTATCCTGTACGACAGTTCCCTGGGGTGCCCGTAGCGTCAAATCCATGCCGCCTGATCACAAGCCCACGATCGCCGTGATCGTGCCCACATTTAACGAGCGCGGAAACCCTGGCCCGCTGGTAGAGCAGGTGAGCGCCGCGCTTGGCGGCGCGCCATTTCGCATCCTGTTCGCGGACGACAGCACCGACGACACGACCGGTGAGATCGAATCCCTGGCCCGCGACAACCCCGCCGTCAGCCTGAACCACAGCTCGAGCCGGCGCGGCCTGGCGCGCGCCGTCGTTGATGCGCTCGATGGCCTGACCGAGGACCTGGTGGTCGTGATAGACGGCGACTTGCAGCATCCGCCCAACGTTGTGCCACACCTCGTTGCCGCCTTAGAGGCCGGAGCCGACGTTGTCGTTGCCAGCCGCTACGTGCAAGGCGGGCGCGAACTCGGCCTCAGTGGACCCTGGCGGCGGCTGGTGAGTCGGGGATCATCCCGCGTAGCTCGCATGGTGCTCCCCTCAGCACGGCGAACGACCGACCCCCTCAGTGGCTTCTTCGCATTTCGCCGCAGCATCCTGACCGGCGCACCCCTGCAGCCGGTCGGCTTCAAGATCCTGCTCGAAGTCCTCGTCCGCGGTCGCGTTCGCTGCGTCGTGGACGTTCCGTATACGTTTGACCGGCGAGCGCGCGCAACCAGCAAGGCATCAGCCCTCGAGGGTGTTCGTTTCCTGCGCCACCTGCTGCGGCTGCGGGGGACCTAGCCTTCACCCGACTGCCAAACAACCGCTGCCAGTGCCGCCCCAATGCGTGGCGCCGCGGTTGACGCGACGTCGACGACCGCCGAGTGGCCAGCGTCACCCGGCTCATCGTTTCCGGCCACGTTCGTGATGGTCGACAAGGCCCCAACAGTAGCCCCGGCGTGGCGGGCGACGACAACCTCCGGCGCGGTCGACATCCCCACGGCGTCGGCGCCCAGGCGCCGCAGCAGAACCGTTTCGGCCGGCGTTTCGTACGAGGGTCCGGCGACCATGGCGTATGTGCCTTCCCGAACCATTAGGCCGGCGTGGCCCAGCGCCTGCGATAGTGCGGCGCGCAGGCTCAGGTCGTATGCCCCGGCCAGCGCGGGAAAACGCTCGCCACGCGGATCGTTGGGTCCAAGCAACGGGTGGTGTCCAGTCAGTCCAGGCAAGAAGAGGTGATCGGCAATCACCATCACATCGCCGGGCCGGTACTGCGGATTCAGCGCGCCGGCTGCGTTCGTCAGCAGCAGGCGCGTCACACCTGCATCCAGCAACGCTCGTACGAAAGAGGCGATCGGCCGCATGTCGCCATGCTCGTAGAAGTGCGGACGCCCCTGGCAAATCCAAACAGGCACACCGCTCGCCTTCGCCAGTGACACCCGCCCCGGATGCCCCGCCACCGTGGCGACTGGGAACCCGGGAACCTCCGAGTAGCCCAAGGTCCGGCGTACGTCAAAGGCGTCCACAATCCCGGACAGTCCGCTGCCGCTGATGACCGCCCAGCGCGGCGGATCGACGCCAGCCGCCCCCCGCAAGACCTCGGCGCCGCAAGCGGCGTCGATCACCTCGGGCGTCAGGCCCTCGGACCGCCAGGCGCCTGGGGCCGATTCTCACGCGCCAGCTCGGCGTAAACCTGAGTCGTCGCTGGACTGGCGTGGCCCAGCAGCTTTTGCACTTCACGCACGCTGCTGTCGCCCTGCAAACGATGGGCGGCAAATGAGTGTCGCAGCGTATGCGGCGTGATTGGCGTCTGGATGTTCGAACGTTTCGCGTAGGCCTTGACAATCAGCCAGAAGCCCTGACGGGTCAGCCGGCTGCCGCGATGGTTGAGGAACACCGCCGGCTCGTCGACGCGACGGAGCAGCTTCTCGCGTCCGTTGGTCAGGTAGGCCTGCAGCGCCTCGGCCGACCGCTCGGTCAGGGGCACGGTGCGGGCACTGGCGCCGTCCCGCCCCAACACGATGTCCCGTTCCCAACAATCAACATCTTCCAAGTCTAGCCCTACAAGTTCCGACACACGCATACCGGTGGCGTACAAGGCTTCCAGCATCGCACGGTCGCGCATGCGCTCGGGCGTAGACGCGTCCGCCGCCTGTTCGAGCAGACGCTCAACCTCTGCGGTGGAAATGATCCGGGGACGACGCCTCGTCACGCGAGCGCCGTCTAGTCCGGCAGTGGGATCGGCGGCCACTGCCTCCGAGGACACGAGGTAGCGATACAGCGCCTTCACGGCCGCCAGCTTGCGAGCACGCGAGGTCTGCCGGTATTCGCGCTGAATGAGATCGGTCATGAACGAACGGACAACCTGCGGAGGAACGTCCCAACCGCTATGACCCGCCTTTCGCACGAAACTCTCAAACTGCCGAAGGTCGCTTCGATATGCGGCCAACGTGTTCTTCGACAAGCCGCGCTCGGTTTTCAGATGCTGGACAAAGTCATCCACGTTGGCGCGCATCATCGCCGCCGGTGAGTGTCTGGCATTTGGACCTCATATTCCCTGGCGCGGGCGGCGGTCTGATTGCATCGAACCGCCTCCCGCCGCGCACACCGTGCGGAAAGGGACCGTTATGTTAACACCAAAATATCGGGGATCGCGGTCTCTGGCCTAGAATTCGCAGTTTTTCCGGGAAGCCACTCCAATGCGCGTTGACTTGGCCTACGGCGACGGCGTCTTGCCCATTGACCTCGCCATGGACGCCGACGTCATCGAACCGCGCGACCCACCCCGCATCGACGAGCCGAGTCAGGCGCTGCGCGAAGCCCTGCGCCGTCCCATCGCCAGCCCGTCGCTGGCTGATCTGGTTCCACCGGACGGCTCGATTGTCGTCGTAATCAGCGACAGCACCCGGCCCGCACCGAATCGGCTGATGCTAGAAGCGCTGCTGGGCGAGCTAGGCGCCCACGTGGCCGGCCGCATGGACGTGCTGGTCGCCACCGGGCTGCATCGACCCACCCGCGTCGACGAACTGGATCGGATGCTCGGCTCCGAGTTGCGTCGTCAACTTCGGGTCACCAATCACGACGCCCACGACGAGTCCAGCTTGCGAGAAATCGGCCGCACCTCGTCGGGTCGCCCCGTGCTCATCAACCGCCGCTACCTGGACGCGGACGTTCGCATTACGCTGGGCCTGATCGAGCCGCACTTCTTCGCAGGCTTTAGCGGCGGCGCCAAGCTGATCCTGCCCGGGGTAGCCGGCGCGGCAAGCATCCTGCGCAATCACGATGCCGAGATGATCGGCAACCCCAACGCGCGCTGGGGCAACCTGGTCGGCAATCCCATTCACCGCGAGCAGCGCGAAGCCGCACGCTTGGCCGGCTGCGAGTTCTGCGTCAACGTCACCATCGCGGGTGACGGCGCGATCACCGGCATCTTCGCCGGGGAGTTGGAAGGCGCGCACGACGCCGGTTGCCAGGCCGCCCTGCAGGCGGCGATGCAGCCAGTGGACGAGCCCTACGACGTCGTCATCACCACCAATGGCGGGCATCCGCTGGACCTCAATCTCTACCAGGCGGTGAAGGGCATGGATGCGGCGGCGCAGATCGTGCGTCCCGGCGGACACATCGTGATGGCCGCCGAGTGCCGCGAAGGCGCCGGACACGGTGACTTCGTGCACATCCTCCGCGAACACCAGACGCCGGACGCGATGGTCAGGTCCATTCAGAATGCGCCGCGCGTGCGGGGCGACCAGTGGCAGAACCAGATCTTCGGGCGAGTCCTCGCCAGCGCCACGGTGCACTTGCGCGCCGATGGGCTGACTGACGACGAGATCCACGCCGCCCACTGCGTCCCCTGCCCGGATGTCGCTCGACGCACCCATGAACTCGTCGGCGACTCAGGCCGAGCCTGCGTGCTCCCGCGTGGTCCGTTCACGATTCCCTACATTGCCGCCTAGGCCCGGGTAGCGACCGACGGCCAGACGCCAACGGCATAACCTCAGTAGACTCCCTACGATGGCGGTTCGGCCGCGGCGGAGGATCAATCACGTGGAAGGCACCTCAGCGAACGGCGACCACCAGCACGAGCACGTGTTTCAGGAGGTCTACCTCAGCGACGCCGTGGCCATCTCCGAAGAGACCACCCACGGCACGGTCACGCTTGAGCTCTTTGAGCGCGGCCTCGTGATGCACATGGAAAAGGAAGAGGGCCTGGAGCTGGCCCGTGCGTTCACCGCGCTGGCGCGATACCTGGAGGACTAGTTCTAGGCGTCGGCTTCGCGGGTCATGGGTCGCGACGATAGTTCAACCGGCAGTTCCTCGGAAGGCCCCAGGACTTCGGGATCCAGCCGCACCCCCGCGCGAAACGTATGCGCTGCCCGCAGCTCGCGGTCCCACGTTCGTTCCACGCCAGTGCAATCCACCAGCGTCACCGGTCCCTCGTCAACGGCCAGCACCGCGATGTCAGCCTCAGCGCCCACGCGCAGCGTGCCGGCGTCCAGGCCCAGCTTTCGGGCCGGCGCGATCGTGCAGCGAGCCACAATCTCTTCCAGTGGCATCCCGAGCAACCAGAACTTGGTCATCACGTTGGGCAGGCTGAATGCCGGGCCGTGCACGCAGCCGCGGTGCAGGTCCGAACTGATGTAGTCCGGCGGAAAGCCGGAATCGAGGGCGGCCTGGGCCGTGTGCCAGCCGAAGCTGCTTTTACCATGCCCGATGTCGAACTCGATGCCCGCGTCCCGAGCCGCGATCACCGCCGGCAGCATCTGTCGGGCGCTCATGTCCACCAGCCCGCCGGTGAGTGGCGTGTAGCTGTGCGTGACGACATCGCCAGGCCGGAGGCGGTCCAGGATCTCGGGGATCGGTTCCGGGGTGTAACCGATATGCACCATCAGCCAGACCCCGGCCTGTTCCGCAGCCTCCACGGCGGCATCGAGCGCAGCTTTCGCCTGAGCGCCCGAGCCAACGATGTTCTCCGAATAGCGAATCTTCACGCCAGGCGCGATGTCCCGATTCTGGTCAATCGTGCGTACCGTCCCATCAACATCCAGATAGCGAGGGTCGCGCAGTTCGCCCAGGGTCGTTATGAGTCCGGCTGTGCAGATATGCACAAGCGCCCGAATGCGGGTTCGCGACGGCTCGATCACATAGCGACGCAAGCCCGCCAGCGTGATGGCTCCCGCGCTGCCGGTGTCGAGGAACGCCGTGGTTCCGCCGGCGGCGCCTATCTTGTCAGCCTCCAGGCCCCAGATTGTTGCGCCCCAGTACACGTGGACGTGAAAGTCGACGAGGCCAGGCACGACGTAGGCGCTGTGCGCTTCGACAGTCTCGATGGCATCCCCGCGCAGGTCCGGGCCGACGGCCGCGATGCGGCCACCCTTTACCCCAACGTCGGCCTTAACCGGGGGTCCCGCTTCCGGATCGATGACGATTCCACCACGGATCAGCAGGTCGAAGGAAGTGGGAGCGGCGTCCGGTTCGTTCGTAGCGGTCACACCAACACCCCGCGTACGGGTTACTGGAACGTACGCCGCATGCTACGCGAACCCGCTGCGACGCGAGCGGCGGTAGGGTACTATCGATGCCCGCGTCCCGAGCCGCGATCACCGCCGGCAGCATCTGTCGGGCGCTCATGTCCACCAGCCCGCCGGTGAGTGGCGTGTAGCTGTGCGTGACGACATCGCCAGGCCGGAGGCGGTCCAGGATCTCGGGGATCGGTTCCGGGGTGTAACCGATATGCACCATCAGCCAGACCCCGGCCTGTTCCGCAGCCTCCACGGCGGCATCGAGCGCAGCTTTCGCCTGAGCGCCCGAGCCAACGATGTTCTCCGAATAGCGAATCTTCACGCCAGGCGCGATGTCCCGATTCTGGTCAATCGTGCGTACCGTCCCATCAACATCCAGATAGCGAGGGTCGCGCAGTTCGCCCAGGGTCGTTATGAGTCCGGCTGTGCAGATATGCACAAGCGCCCGAATGCGGGTTCGCGACGGCTCGATCACATAGCGACGCAAGCCCGCCAGCGTGATGGCTCCCGCGCTGCCGGTGTCGAGGAACGCCGTGGTTCCGCCGGCGGCGCCTATCTTGTCAGCCTCCAGGCCCCAGATTGTTGCGCCCCAGTACACGTGGACGTGAAAGTCGACGAGGCCAGGCACGACGTAGGCGCTGTGCGCTTCGACAGTCTCGATGGCATCCCCGCGCAGGTCCGGGCCGACGGCCGCGATGCGGCCACCCTTTACCCCAACGTCGGCCTTAACCGGGGGTCCCGCTTCCGGATCGATGACGATTCCACCACGGATCAGCAGGTCGAAGGAAGTGGGAGCGGCGTCCGGTTCGTTCGTAGCGGTCACACCAACACCCCGCGTACGGGTTACTGGAACGTACGCCGCATGCTACGCGAACCCGCTGCGACGCGAGCGGCGGTAGGGTACTATCGGCCAGCCGAGCGTCCGCGTCCGCTACGGCGCTGACGACGGTATCGGCTATCATGTTCTGCTGCTGCCCCTAACGACTCGGCAGCTACCACCTAACCTCGACGCAGATGTTCAATCTCGCGTCGGACTGCCACGGAGGAGATTGCATGGCCACGGTTGCGACCAAGGTCAAGCCGCTGGGCGACCGCGTGCTGATTCAGCCCGAAGACCGCGAGACGACAACCGCCAGCGGACTGGTGCTGCCCGACACGGCCAAAGAAAAGCCGCAGGAAGGCACCGTGCTGGCTGTCGGTTCCGGTCGCGTGAACGACGAGGGCACGACGATCCCGCTGGAGATCAAGGCAGGCGACAAGGTTCTCTACGCCAAGTACGCCGGAACCGAGTTGCGCCTGGACGACGAGGACTTCCTGATCGTCAGCGAGCGCGACGTCCTCGCCATCATCAGCTAGCGAGCCGCCTTGCCCAATATTCCGGGCACGATTGGGGACAAGCTTCCCCCGCCCGAGAAGAAGGAAGTTCGCTTCGGTCACGAGGCCCGCGAGACCCTGCGTGCCGGCATCGATATCGTTGCCAACACCGTAGGGTCCACGCTCGGGCCTCGTGGCCGAAACGTGGCGTTCGCTCGAACGCTACGCCCCCCGCAGATCACGAATGACGGCGTTACCGTCGCCAACGAGATCGAAAGGGTCAACAACGTGCTGCTCGATCTGGGCATCCAGATCATGAAGGAAGCGGCCTCCAAGACCAACTCCATGACGGAGGACGGCACAACCACCGCCACCGTTCTGGCTCAGGCCATCGTGCACCGGGGCCTCTACAACATCGCTGCCGGTGCCAACGCCATGCTCCTGCGCGAGGGCCTGTGGAAAGCTCGCGACGCCGCCATCGAACGCCTGCGCGACCTCGCCCGGCCTGTCGAAAACGCCGAGGAAATTCGTCACGTCGCCACCATCTCAGGCGACGATATCGAGCTCGGCCGAATCGTCGGTGAAATCATGAGTCGCGTCGGGCGTGACGGCTTGGTCACGGTCGACTATCACCGCTGGGGCAAACGCCTGGAACCGCGCTACGTCGAGGGCATGCAAATCGATAAGGGCTGGATTTCGCCCTACTTCGTCACCGATACGCACAAGATGCAGGGCTCGCTGGAGAACGCCAGGGTCCTGCTTACCGACCAGAATCTCACGACCGCCGATCAGCTCACCAGCATTCTTGACAAGGTCGCGTCCAGTGACAACCGCAACCTGCTGTTGGTTTCCAACATTCTCAGGCATGACGCCCTGACATTCGTGCTCCAGAACAAACTCCGCGGCAACCTGAACGTGGTGGCCATCCAGTCGCCTTCCTTTGGCGACGAGATGCGCGAGCTCCTGGAAGACATGGCCGTACTGACCGGCGCCACGGTGGTGTCGGAGAGCCTGGGTATCCGCTGGCCGGATGTCCCACTCGAGTGGCTGGGCTTCTGTAAGCGTGTCGTGGCTAATCGCGAAGCCACCATCGTCCTGGAGGGCGCCGGCCACGA
>WTFW01000131.1 GCA_011523785.1 Chloroflexota bacterium
GAAGGTGGGGAATGGGTTCGGGTGGTTTCCAGGTATGAGGTCACTGGTTGGCCGCGGCGACGGCGGCTGCGGCTGCGCGATTACGACTACTCGCAGGCCGGCGCGTATGCGGTGACGATTTGTACGCACGGTGGGGCAGTTCTCTTTGGGCACGTTTCGCACGGTGCGATGCACGTCAACGCGGCCGGTCGGGTGGTCGAGCGGGTGTGGGACGGGTTGCCGGAGCACTATCCGCACGTGGAGTTGGATGTGTTTGTGGTGATGCCGGATCACGTGCATGGGGTGGTTGTGTTGGCGGACGAGCCGTTGCCGGCGGAGTTGGAGGTCAGCCCGGTGCCAAGAGGCGTGTCGGTTGAGTCTCGACCGGACGACGCGCGGGCGCACGATGAGGCGCACGACCGGAAGACGGGTGGGTCGCAGACCCACCCCTACGCAAGACGGGGACGCGGGACCGGAAGACGGGTGGGTCAGAGACCCACCCCTACGACGGACGGAGAGCCGCGCGACAGGCATGGGTTGTCGGAGATTGTGCGGGGGTTTAAGTCGTATTCGGCTCAGCAGGTGAATGAGTTGCGGGGGACGACGGGAGTTTCAGTGTGGCAGCGGGGTTTCTACGAGCACGTGGTTCGGAATGAGGAGGACCTGAACCGGATTCGGGAGTACATCGTGGGGAATCCGCTGCGGTGGTGGTTGAGACGGGAGGATCAGGAAGGCGGCTGAGGGGAGGGTGATGCGGGTTAGGCACGCGTCTTGGCGCGAGCCGGCAAGCACGACCGGTAGATGGGCGGGTCGGGGACCCGCCACTATGACGGAGCGGGGCGCGGGAGCCGCTGGGTGTTGGTGCAGCGGGAGGCGCTGGAAGGTGACGGCCGCCTGCTCGGGCTGCCGGCGTTGCCGCTGGATCAGACGGTGGCGGAAGCGTGTGTCGGGAGGCGTGATTCCGATCTAAACCAAGGTGCCGGGTGTGACCTGGCGTGGCTCACGCCGTTCGGCTCCGCCCCTGGCGTCTGCGGTGTCAACCCTCTCAATGATATTCTGAGGAATCATTGATTTCCTCTATAGGCATTGCTCGGCACATGAGGGAATACACCGCGACCACCACCCAGCGAAACCAGGTCACCATCCCGGCCGCGGTGCGACGACTGCTGGGCATCAAGCCCCGGGACAAGGTGGCCTTCACCATCGACGACTCGGGCACGGTTCGCCTGGCCGCCGCTCAATTCACGCTGGAATCCGCCTACGGCTCCGTCCGGCCAACCGCGCGGCCCGAGGACTTTGAGCAGGTGTCCCGAGACGCCAAGGACGAAAAGGCCATGGCCACCGCACGGGAATTGCGTGGGGAATGAGGTTCCTGGACACCAACGTCATCCTGAGATTCCTGACCCGCGACGACGAGGCGAAGGCTGCGGCGTGCTTCCGGCTGTTTCAGCGGGTGCAGCGCGGCGACGAAGAGATTCTGACCTGCGAAGCGGTCGTCAGCGAAGTCGTGTACGTCCTGTCGTCGCGGCGCGCAGGCTATGGCCTCAGCCGCGAGGCCATCCGCGGTCGACTGGCGCCCATCCTCACGCTTCGAGGTCTCAGGCTTCCCCAGAAGCGTGTCTACCTGCGGGCGCTGGACGTCTATGCGTCGTCGCCGTTCCTTGACTTTGAGGACGCGTTGGCCGCGGCTCACATGGACCGGCTGGGAGTCTCGGAGATCGTGAGCTACGACCGGGACTTTGACCGGGTATCTGGCCTGCAGCGGGTTGAGCCGTGATGCAGCACGGAATCTGCCGGTGGCAGGCGTGGTGACTTAGCGACCTGGTAGAGCCTGCAGGCGCGGTCGTGAACCGTGGCTTGTAGTCTCCGAACTCCGGGCCTGGGAAAAATGGGAGGGCCGAATGATCGGCGCGATCATTGGCGACATCGTCGGGTCGGTCTATGAGTGGCGGCGGATCAAGACCAAGTCGTTCGAGTTTTTCGTGGACCAGTGCGAGTGCACGGACGACTCGATTTGCACGGCCGCTGTGGCCGACATCCTCATGCACGATCTCCCGCCGGCCGAGACGCTTCAGCGGTGGTGCCGGGAGCACCCGCGCGGCGACTACGGTGTGAGGTTCGCGGAGTGGATCCGGATGGAGCCGCCGCGGCCGTATAACAGTTTCGGCAACGGCGCGGCCATGCGGGTCTCGCCGGCGGCCTACCTGAACTGCAACGGCGACCTCTCGGACGCGCTGGAGGCTTCAGACCTGGTGACCGGCGTTACCCACGACCACCCGGAGGGCCTGAAGGGCGCCCGCGCCACCGTGCACGCGATCTGGTTGGGCTTCCAGGGCGAAGCGGCCGCCGGCATTCGGGAGGCTGTTGCCGAAACCTATGGCTACGACCTCTCGCGAAGCGTGGATGACATCCGGCCCGGTTATCGGTTCAACGAGATCTGCCAGACGACGGTGCCGGAAGCCATCACTTGCGCGCTGGAGTCCGACAGCTTTGAAGATGCCATCCGCAGCGCCGTCTCGCTGGGTGGCGACTCCGACACGCTGGCGGCCATTGCGGGGCCTATTGCGGAGGCGCTGCATGGGATTCCGGCCGACTTACAGGCTGAGGCCGAGGGCCGCTTCATTCCGGAGGACATCCTGGCAATAGTCCGCGCGATGTATAGCCCGGCGAGCCGCTGACGCCGTGGATGAGGACTTGGGCGTCAATACTCGAGATCGGCGTTCCAGCGGACTCCGGTTGTCAAGACGTCACCCTTGATCCTGATCTTGCCCCGCAGGCTCCCGATTAGATCTGCATCCCCCTGGGCATAGGGCACGACGCGCGCGACGGGCTTGCCGTGCCTGGTGATGATCAGACCATCGGATTCAAGCTCGTCCAGCAACGCGAAGCACTGGGCCTTGAACTGCTCGGCCTCAATCGTCCGCACGCTACCTTCTCACTCCTCGTGACGGTGAGCATAGTCATATAGTATGACTAGTCGCGCAAACTCTCCATATCGCTACAGTCCCGAATTGACGGCATTTACGCATACGCTAAGGCAAGGAAGCGACGACTCGCAAGGCTAAAGGTAGAGGCGGAGCTCAACTACGGTAAAGACGCACGGCGCTAGTTTCGGCCTTCGTTATCCTGCATTACGATTCACGGGTGACGTCCGACCCATCCAACTAATGTTCTGAGACATTGTCTATCGTATTCGAAGTATATGCGCACGCATTGGTCAGGTGATGTGCCATCGTTCGGCTTGAGATGATCCTCGAAACGTCGCGTGCTTTCATACCCGTCGTTCCAAGTCCGTCTGTTCATCTCTACTGGTGAATTGCGTATGGTATAGCTCTCCCGCGAATAGTGGACATTTCGCTGCCGTAACCATTGATACGGATCCATTCCAAGTGTTCCATTGTTCATCTTCCCTGTCAAATTGTCTAGCTCGCTCAAATATCGAAGAATCTTCTCAGGTGGACCCGCATCAGGGGCAAGACTCTCAATGCCTTCCGGCACGTCGTCTCCAAAGACGAGGTTGTCGCAATCATCCATTGCCTGTAGCACTGCGTCTTCTACTGTCTGTGGATCCTCGTCGCTTACCACATTAGCGTGCACTTGTTGATTCTGCGACCAATCAAAGCTTATGAGTAACTGTTTATTCTGTGATTTCAGGGCTTCAATTTCCTCATTCAAGACTCTGCTTTGGTTGTCGATGTGCTTGTTTAGGCTTTCTATTATGACATCGCGATCATCAAGTTCTTGCCTTAGATTCCTGATCTCTTCTTCGGCTAGTCCCAAGGATACGCTAGCGTCGTTCGCTTCCGCGAGTTGGATTGCGCGATGCTTCGATCGAATTTCGGTGATAGATGCCGGCACAGTTTGGAAGGCCGACTGCTCGAGTACCATGCTATAGATTTCGTGACGAATTCGTCTCGCTGCAATGGCAGGGTCGATTTGTCCTCGAAGTAACTGATAATACGTCCAGTACGGGTGCGAATATGGATTATTTTGGGATGCACGAAGTGGCCAATAGAGGCGGATAGCTCCTGCGTAGCATGACCACACGCGTCCTCTAGTCTGTGATAGAGCCCAAGAGGCGTCACGGTCAACTTCGACCACAGTGGCCAAGCCGGTGAGATCATAGGCTAGATCGGAAGCGAGGTTCGGATGCAAATAGGATCCATAGCGTTGAGATATAGCGACTATTGGAAGGCCACGGGTTGTGTCCCAGATTAGGTTTGCCAGCTCTCTTCCCGCCTCGCGTCCAGTATGAGGCGTGTGGGTGGAGCCTGCCTTGCTTGCTCCGGAGGTCCATCCTCCCGAGTTAATAACTTGACGCACGATACCTGGGCATCGTGCGTCAAAGGGCACCGGTGCTAGTGCTGCGTGGGTGCTGACAGTGCCTAACCGACAAGAAAGGGAGAGAGTATTGCTATTGACGGCCAAATCTAGATGAGACTCAAACGTGCCACCTGAAATTGGTTCATTAAGGACGAAGGAGTCCAGGTCAGCATCTTCGGTCGTTATATGCTGGATTGATAGATCTGCTTGCCTGCCGTCCGAAAGTGTTATTTTTCGGTCACCTACACTTACGTCGTGTGCTCCTTTCCAGCTTAGCCATTCCTTCGCATGCGTGACATAAGAATCAAAGTCACTTGAAGCCTCTGCTGCGTCGGACGCATTGCGCACTAGTGAATATGCTGCGACAGTTCGCATTTCCTCTCCTGGTCGACTTGTCTATCTGGCGGAGTTGGAAGACTTCTGCAGAATGCTATCACCCACTCATCTAGGTCGTGTGGATGTCGTGACTGACAGCGGTGCGCCGTATCTGAATTGAGTAATCCGCGATCATTACGTCACCGAGCCACGCCATCTGATGCAGTGTTCGGCAGACAATTGACTCCCACCGACGAAAGTGGCCGACAAAGATGGCTCACCGCCCTAACTCGTCCAGAACCACATGCGCCGCGTTGTGGCCGGGGGCGCCGGTGACCTCGCCGCCGGGGTGGGTGCCGGCGCCGCAGAGGTAGAGGTTGGGGACCGGCGTGGCGTAGCGCGACCATCCGCCGAGGGGTCGCTGCGCGAGGAACTGGTCCGGCACGATGTCCAGATGTCGGATATTGCCGTCGGTTAGGCCAACCCTCTCCTCCAGGTCATACGGCGTGAACAGCGACCAGTCCACCAGAATGTCCCGTAGATTCGGCGCGTAAATCGAAAGCGTATCGATCATACGCTCACCCACCTCTTCGCGTCTCTCCTCCCAGGTGCCGTCGCGTGGCCGAACGTCGGTGGTTGGCGAGGGTGCGTGCGGCGACACC
>WTFW01000098.1 GCA_011523785.1 Chloroflexota bacterium
CGTGAGGGTTGGGGCGGTGGATGGGGTGGGGTCCATATACTCCGCCGATGGAACGCGCGGCGACGACGACCGAACGGCAGGCACCGGTCCCGGTGTTGATCGGGATCGGGCTGGCCGGGGGCGTGGTCAGCGGGCTGATTGGGGTGGGCGGCGGGATCATCCTGATTCCGCTGATGGTTGGCCTGCTGGGGATGTCACAGCACCGTGCGCACGGGACGTCGTTGGCCATCATCGTACCGACGGCGTTTGCGGCGACCGTTCGCTACGCGACCTCGAACCCGATCGACTGGTCGGTGGCGCTGGCGCTGGCGGCTACGTCGGTGGTGTTCGCGGCGATAGGTGCGCGGCTGACGGCCTACATCAACGAGAAGCTGCTGCGGCGGCTGTTCGCGCTGGTGCTGCTGGCGGCGGCGCTGCGTATGTTCGTGTCGCTGCAGGACGTGGCCCTGATGCAGCTGGACGGCACGGAACGGATCATCGCCGCAGTGATCACGGGCGTCGTGGCGGGGCTGGTGAGCGGGACGATGGGCGTGGGCGGCGGGATCGTGATGGTGCCGGCGATGGTGATTTTCATGGGGATCGACCAGGTGATTGCGCAAGGCATCAGCCTGGCGGTGATCATCCCGACGGCGCTGTCAGGCGCCACGCAGCACTACCGGCTGGGTCACGTGGACGTGCGGCGGGCGCTGACGATCGGGATCGGCGGCCTGATCGGCGGGTTCGGGGGCGCGCAGGTGGCGCAGTGGCTGCCGCGGGTGGTGCTGCGGGCACTGTTTGCAGTGTTCCTGCTGTATTCCGCGCAGCGGATGCTGGGGGTTCAGACCTGGGTGACGGAGCGGTTGCGGCGGGAGTAGCGCTTCGAACGGAAGAACCCAGTCTTCGAGGGAGTGGTTCGCGGGACAAGACTTTTGGGTTGGGGTGGGGCTGGTTGCGCGGAAGACCCCTCACCGAATTCGGCCGAAGACGGCCGATTCTGCCTCTCCCCTCGGAGAGGGTGAAGAGCGGCGAGTTCGGCTTGGGTGCTGGCGAGGGTGGTTCGACACGGGCCGCCGACGGACTCTGGCCCGGCTCACCACGAACGGGGTGGGGCTGGTGGCTTGGTAGAGAGGGGGACCCCTCACCGAATGCCGTGGACGGCTTCTGCCTCTCCCCTTGGAGAGGGTGAAGAGCAGCGCGGTCAGAAGTCGTGGGCGTGCCAACGTGCTTGCTGAGGCGACGAGCGCGACCGGAAGACCCCTCACCGAATTCCGGCGAAGACGCCGGAGTCTGCCTCTCCCCTTGGAGAGGGTGAAGAGCGCCTCGGCGGTGGACGTCGTAGTGCGCACGCAGTTGCTGCGGTGCGCGGAGTAGGGCCTCGAACGGAAGAGGGCACCCACAAGGGGCGCCCCTACGGGCGGGAAGTGCGCCGGGGCGCCTTCGGCAGGGCAGTTTCCCGTGCGTGATGCCGAGCTCGGGATTGAGAGTCTTCGGATAGAATCTCGGAAGGGCGGTTGTTTGCTGACTCTTGGGCTGCGCCGGCTGAACGGCGGGGTGCAGGGGCTTTCAATGCGGAGGAACCGCCATGACGGCTGAATTGGGCGCGATTCTCGGGTTGAGCATTCCGGTGATTCTCTCGGTTGTCGGCGCTGCGTGGCGCATGGGCCGGGTCGAGGGGCGACTTTCGGGCGTTGAGCAGTCGGTCGAGCGGCTGCACTTAGACGTCGACCGTCTTCGCGATGACATGAACCGGCTGCGGAATGACATCGATGGCCTGCGGGAGGACGTGAAGGCCATATTGCTGCGGCTGCCGCCGAAGGGCGAGTAGGCCGCCGGACTCCTAGGGTTCCCGCGGAGTCTTGCCTGACCGGGGCGGTACAGGGACCCATGTCACGGAGGAATTGGTGGCTACGGAAGCGGAACGACTCGTGGGGTTCGAAGGGGCCTAGGACCACCTGGCGGCGAAGGCCGATGTCGCCAGTCTCAAAACTCGCCTGAGGACGTGGTTCGCAGGGTTGCTTGTGTTGCTGGCCCTCAACGTGCTGGGCACGGTGACGGGGATCTTGATCGAGCTGCTCGGATAACCGGTACCACGGCCGCCGGGCTGGCCTCAGCGGGATCGGGGACCGGCGTCGCCGTAGATCTCGGCCTCAATCTCCGCGTGTGGGACGTAGTCAGAAGTCGTCGCGTCGGCCAGCCGCTGGGACACGATCGCGAGGTCTTCCGCGTCTTCCAGGTGTTCCGCAAGCTCGTTGTCCGTCGCGGAGACGAGGTCCGCGAGGGTTTTGGCAACCTCGGTGTCGCCGCGGAGCAGGGCCTGGGCGGCCTCGCGCAGCAGACCCTCACGGAACTCCGGGTCGCGCTGCGCGCGGGCCCGGGCGGTTGCGTCGGAATCTCGTGCGGGCGGCATGAAGCTCGGCTCCTTCTCCGCCCGCGTGAGTGTGTCAGTCCAGGTCAGTCAAGCGCTTTGTGGCGTGCCAGTGCCGTACGCACCTGGTCCGAGAGCTCGCGATCCACTGCCGACATGCGCGTTTCGATCGCGGATAGACGCGTGCCAATGGTTGCGAGCCGGGTTGCCGCCGCTGACAGCCGCGCCGTCACCTTGACCATGCGCGTCTCGACTGCGGACATGCGGGATTCCAGCGCCGCCATACGGGCGCCCAGCGCGTCCATGCGCTCGCACAGATCCGCGCGGAGACTTGCCTGTCCGGCCACGATCAGCCACGCCAAGGCCGCCCCGCCACTCAGAATGACGATCAGTAAGCCGACCAGCCAGAAGATCAATTCCGGTGTCATGGTCGTGCCTCTATCGCATCGTTGAACCAGAGTACTTCAAGAAGGGGAGAGGGTTGAAGCAGGGTAACGAGGCGCGGTCGCTCGGACTCGTCGCCCGCCGTGTCCGCAAACCACGCGAGCCCGCCCGACCAGAGGAGCGCGAGCAGCGCGACTGCCGCAAGCACCGCACGCGTGAGACGGAGCACCCAACGCCCGCTCGCCGCGCGTGGGCTAGACTCCATGACGGGCCCCGCCCGCCGCCAGTGCGCGCGCGCCGCGTCCGGGCGACCGAGTATCGCCGGGCGGCACGGACTTGACAGAATAGGTCGCACAATGACTTGGTCGATGTGCCCGTGCGACGGGCCTCAACCATAAGTGAGGGTGCCTGCTGATCCCCCTATGATCGTACGCTGTACCGCCTGCGCGACTCGCTACCTGGTCGATTCCACCACCCTCGGTGAGGACGGCCGCCGGGTGCGGTGCGCGAACTGCGGCCATGTCTGGCACCAGGCACCGACCGCTGACGCGCCCGAGGAATGCGGCTTGGCAGCAATGCCCTCGCCGGCCCCGCTGAACCGTCCGCCCGAATGGGCGGGCTGGGTCGCGGCCGGTGTCTTCGTGGTGGCTGCCCTCGCCGGTCTCGCCCTCGCCCGCAATGCGATCGTCGCCAACTGGGCGAGCACGGTGGCAATCTACGATGCCGTCGGCCTGCCAATCCAAGCGCCGCACGCCGATGGCCTGCGCATTCTGGACGTTGCATCTGAGTGGGTGCAGGAAGGAGAGCGGACCGTTTTGCTCGTGCGCGGCATGGTCGAGAACACCACCGCTAAGGACCGCAGGTTGCCGGCACTGCGTGCGGTGCTCACGGACGAGGTCGGCACCGAGCTTCACCAGTGGCCAGTGGCGGTATCGGCACGGGTGTTGGACGGCGGACAATCGTCCACCTTCGAGAGCTGGCTCGAGAACCCGCCCGAGAGGGCCACCAAGCTTTCGGTCGACTTCGTCGCCGACAGTGAGGAGTAGCGCGGCACGGCGCGGGAAATCAATTCTCAAGCGAGCCAGGAGGGGACAAGGTCGCGGGCCAGAAGCGCCTCGAGATCCTGGCGTGCCCGGATGGAGGCGACCGCGTCGCCGCGCACCATGACCTCGGCGGCCAGCGGCCGGCCGTTGTAGGTGGACGCCATGACGGAGCCGTAGGCGCCGACATCGCGTAAAATCAACAGGTCGCCCGCTGTGAGGGGTGGTAGTTGCCGCCTGCGGCCCAGCACGTCACCGCTCTCGC
Organism: Chloroflexota bacterium; assembly: GCA_011523785.1. Taxonomy (GTDB): domain Bacteria; phylum Chloroflexota; class UBA11872; order UBA11872; family UBA11872; genus UBA11872. Next base: position 4,034 of record WTFW01000098.1, read on the forward strand.
AGACCGGCCCGGCGACATCGGTCTCGACCGTAGCGACACCGGATGCCGGCTCCGCCACGGGCTCGATATCATGCCACGCGTCGTAGAGCGCCGGCCGCATTAGGTCGTTCATGGCGGCATCCACGATCGCCCAACGCCGCTCGCCGGCCTGTTTGACCGTGATCACCCGGGTCAGCAGCACACCCGCCGGCGCCACCAGCCATCGACCGGGCTCGATCACCACCGTCACGCCGAGTCGTTGGCGGACGCGCTCCACCAGTCCGCCATAGGCGTCAACGTCGGGCGGCGTCTCGTCTTGGTAACGCACGCCAAGCCCGCCCCCGAGGTTGAGCCGCGTTACCCGGTGCCCAGCTGCGCGCAGGCCCTCCACCAGGGTCACAAGCCGCTCGAAGGCAGCCTCGAACGGTGCAAGTCGCGAAAGCTGTGAGCCGATGTGCACGGCGAGGCCGAGCAGCTCGATGCCCTCCAGCGCGGCGGCCCTGGCGTAAAGTTCAGGAATGTCTATGTCGTCGATCCCGAACTTGTCCCCACGCCGGCCGGTCGCGATCTTGTCGTGGGTTTCGGCATCGACATCCGGGTTGACCCGGAGCGCCACGGGCGCGCGCGCGCCTACGGCGCGGGCGGCCGCGTCAAGCGCCTCGAGCTCGGCCGGCGATTCGACGTTGAATTGCCCGACACCGTTGGCGAGCGCAAAGTCCATCTCCTCCCGCGTTTTTCCGGGCCCGGCAAACACCAGCCGGTCCGGCGCGACGCCGGCCCGAAGCGCGCCTCGCAGCTCGCCACCCGAGATAATGTCGGCACCGGCGCCGAGGCGAGCGAAGGTGCGGATCACCGCGAGGGCATCGTTGGCCTTGACCGCGTAACAGATGAGTGCGTTCGGCGCGACCTGGGCGAGCGCCCGGTAGCGGTCGACCAGAACCCCGTTCGCGTAGCAGTAGGTGGGCGTTCCGAACCGTGCCGCAACCGAGGGAAGCGAGACTCCTTCGGCATGCAGAACGCGCCCGCCGTTCCCCTCGCGATAGACGAAAGCGTCCACGGCAGAAATCCGTCAGACCACCGGCCGCGCAGGTGTGGTCTGCGGAACGGCTTCGGGCGCGGCGTGGACCTCGGCGGACGGTGGCTCCAGGGGGCCCATTCTGCCGCAGCTAGAAAGTGCCACGATCAGGCCGATTGCGGCGACGATGGTCATCAGGAGGCTGAGCTTACG
>WTFW01000080.1 GCA_011523785.1 Chloroflexota bacterium
GCATGTACGCTTGCGCCACCCAGTTGCCGGGATGGTCATGCGGGTACCGGTATCCCACGCTCTGGCCGTGCGCCTCCGCCAGCCCCGGATGCGCCGCCCCCCGCAGATGCAGCGGGACCTCCACGTTCGCCCCCCGGCGAATCGCCTGCTCCGCCGCCCCCAGCGCCCGCCCGGCCGCGTTGCTCTTGGGCGCCGCCGCCAGGTAGATCGTGGCCTGCGCCAGCGCGTATCGTGCTTCCGGCAGGCCCAGGCGCTCCACCGCGCTCGCCGCCGCCACCGCCAGCGGCAGCGCTTGCGGGTCCGCGTTCCCGATGTCCTCCGACGCCAGGATCACAATCCGCCGCGCCATAAACTCCGGCGCCTCGCCCCCGTCCAGCATCTTCGCCAGCCAGAATAGCGCCGCGTCGGGATCCGATCCCCGCACGCTCTTGATGTACGCCGAAATCGTGTCGTAGTGCTCGTCCGCCGCCCGGTCGTACCGCACCTGCCGCGTCAGCGCCGCCTCCGTCGCGACATCTACCGTCACGCAATCCAGCCCGCGTTCCCGCGCAAACGCCGCCGCCGCCTCGATCCAGTTCAGCGCCACCCGTGCGTCCCCGCCCGATGCCGCCACCGCCTGCTCCACGGCCTTGTCGTCAAATCCTGGCGCGTCCTCGCCCAGCCCGTCCGCCGAGCCAAGCGCTCGTCGAACTATGGCCCGCAGGTCCCCGGCCTCGAGCGGCTGCAACCGCAGCACCCGCATCCGCGACAGCAGTGGCGCGTTCAGCTCGAAATACGGGTTCTCCGTTGTCGCGCCCCACAACGCGATCACCCCGTCCTCCACCGCCGGTAGCAGTACGTCCTGCTGCGCCTTGTTGAAGCGGTGAATCTCGTCCAGGAACACCAATGTCCGCTTGCGGTACATGTCCCGGTCGCTCGCCGCCTGCGCGATCACCCCGCGCACGTCCCGCACTGTGGCCGACACCGCGCTCAGTTCCACAAACCTCCGCTCGGTCATCGCCGCTGCGATCCGCGCCAGGCTCGTCTTACCCGTCCCTGGTGATCCCCACAGCACCACCGACCACATCTCGTCGCGTTCCAGCGCCATCCGCAACGGCGCGCCCGAACCCACCAGGTCGGCGTGCCCGCTGAACTCGTCCAGCGACCGCGGTCGCATCCGCGCCGCCAGCGGCATCGCCGCCTGCTGGGCCTCGGCGCCGGCGTGGGCGAACAGGTCCTTAGTCATCCGGCGGGGCCTGCAGGGCCCGGCCAACCTCCGCCTGCAGGCGGCGCGCCCGCTCCACGCCGTGATCTGGTCCAAGTTCCGGCGCATAGCGGGCGGCCATGTACATCTCCGTCAAGCCGTCCACCGCGGATGCCGCCCCGCGATATCGCGCGGCCAGTCGCTCGCGATACTCGTTGGGCGTCGCCGACGGCCCCCGGTGCACGCCGCGCGACGACGCCTCGTCTACCGTCTCCGCGTAGATCTCGTGCAGCTGCTGACGCACCGTCCCAGCTCCCCTTCGCCGCATCGATGAGAAGCTCGCCTGCATTGCTCGCCGCCGACCGGCCAGCGCCCGCACGGACGCCCCCACCGCCTGCGCCACCGTACGGGTCCATCCAAACAGTCCAAGAATCGATGCCAGCAGCGCCTGCAGGATCAACAGCAGGTGCGTCAGCAGCGAGCGGCTGGCTCGCTGCGCCGACACTCGCTGGTAATTCCGCTGCACCGCCCGGAATAGCCAGTACAGCGAAAACCCGCCGGCGATCAACACGATGATCGCGGCTATGAACAGCCCGAAGTCGATACCCTCGCCCTCGGCCTGCAACAGCTCCTCGGGCGGTAGCGGTTCGGCGAACCCCCCGCCCTCCGGCCGCATCAGCTCGATCAGTCGCGCGATCAGGCTCAGGATCAGCAGCCCAAACGCCAGTATGATCCGCGCCACCCACAGCATTCCGTCCAGGATCAGCAGACCGAATCCCGCAAACAGGTCCGTGTCCGCCGCCGGAATCAGTAGCGCTACCACCAGCGCCACCACCAGCAGAAAGATCGCCGACCGGATCCACGTCCCCGTCAACCCCGGCGCCTGCGCCGCCAGCTCCAACGACCACTGCGAGGTCCGTCGCACCAGGTTCGCGTAGCTCAGCAGCAGCAGCACGCTCACGTAGTACAGCACCATGATGACCAGCGCCGCCTGCACCACGCCTGCTTGCTGCGTCTCCGATCCCACCGCCACGTTGAACGCCGTCAACCCAACCAGGATTCCTCCGGCCGTCGCCGCCAGCTGCGTCAGTTCGCCAATCGCCGCCGAGCGGTCCACATACCGCCCTCGGTCGCTCAGCCACTCGTAGTACTGCGGCGAGCGCTTGGACGGCGGAATCTCCGATCGCTGCGGATGCAGCAGCTCGATGTTGCGCAGCACCCGCATCCCGGCCATCCACGTCAGTGCCAGGATTGTGATCAGCATCAGCGACGTCAGGTCCAGCAGCCCGCCCACGATGCCCAGCGCCCCGTCGCGGGCATCCGGCGGCGCCCCAAAGAACGCCGTGATGCGCACCAGCAGCAGGATCGGCACCACCAGCGCCGCCCAGTGCTTCCAGCTATAGCTCCCGGCCGAGTGCCGCCCGCCGTACGCCGCCACGATCATCGACACCACGAACACCAGCGTCATGATCACCAGGAACGCGTACGCCCGATCCGCGCCGACCGTGATCGTCTGCATCCACAGGGTCAGCCCTGCGCCGAACAGCCCGAAGCAGAGGGTGGCGATCGCCCCCAGGATGGTCCGGCTAAACGGCCGCTCGGTCGTCTCGCCAGACACGCACGTGCTCCTTGTCCGTAATCGCAAACGCCGTCAGGCCGGCGGACCGTGCGGCCCCGGCCGCCAGCGTGGCCGCCGATCCGTCCGTAAACACCACGATCACCCGGTGGCCCAGTTTGCGCTGCGCCACCAGGCTCGCCAACAACTCGTTCGACCGCAGCCCCGTCAGCACGATCAGCGTCGCTCCCCACGGCAACGACCGGCCCGCCGTAGTCACCGCCTGCCCCGCGTTCTCTCCCGCCAGCAACTCCACCCGCGCCAGCAGGTCCAGGCAGGACATCAGGTGCCCCCGTCCCCGACCGATGGGAACGTGGGGAACTCGTCCGGCCATCCGCTCCCGCATCTCCTCGTGCGAACTGCCGCGCACGCCGCCCAGGTAGATCGGGTCCAGCCCGTTAACCACGATCCCCACGCTCTGACGGTTCTCCAGCATGAACGTCGCCAGCGACGCTCCCGCCGTAACGGCCATCTCCGAGGCCGGCCCCCGCCACATCCGGCTGTAGCTCGCGTGGTCCAGGTCCACCAGGATCTGCACTTCGTGACTCACCGCCGGCTCCAGGTTCCGCACCATCAGGTGCCCCACCGCCGCCGTCGCCTTCCAGTTGATCAGCCGCTGCGAATCCCCCGGCTCATAGTCACGCGACCCCACCACCCGGATCGGATCGTGATAAATCCGCTGGTGCGACCGCATATCTCCAAACGGCGTGTTCGACTCCACCTGGAAGGCCTCGATCGGCACCACCTGCGGATACACGATCACGAACTCCGCCGTATCGATGAGCAGATCCTGGCTGGACAGCCCGAACACATCGCCAAACCGAACCTGCAACGGCCCCAGCCGGTGATATCCACGATGCGTGGCCGGCAGCGTGTACTCGATGGTGGTCGAACCTTTGGGCCGCAGTCGTACCACCTGCCGAAGCGCGTCATACGTCGCGATCCGCGTCGGCAACGCCTCTCGCACGCTCAGCCAGGGCACCGGCAACAGCGACTGGTTCTCGATGTGGATCGTCACCGCCACCGTCTCGTCCTGAAACACGCGCTGCGGAAACTCCCGCCGCACCCGCAACCCCCGCCGCATCCGCCACACCCACAGATGCGTCAGCACCAGCACTGCAATCAGCAGATACGAAGCCAGGAACAGAAAGGGAATCCGCGTAAAGAACGCCGCCCCCAGCAGCACCAGCGTCAGAATGATCAGGCTAGGCATGCCATACGTCTTCCTGACCTGAGACCTCTGGCCAACTCCCCGCGTCCTCGAAAGTGCGGCGGCCCTTCACCCTCTCCTGCGGCCTTTACATAACCCCGCCTCGACCTCGAAAGCGGAGCGGCTCTTTCTCCCTCTCCCTCTGGAGACCGTTGCAAAACCCCGCCTCGACCGTGAAATCTGGGCGGCTCTTTCTCCCTCTCCCTCTGGGAGAGGGTCGGGGTGAGGGTCTTCCGGGCAGCCAGCCTCGGGTTACGCAAGGGTTTGCGACCGGGGCTGGATCGGGCCACATCCGTGACGGTGAACTCCACCGTGCCGGATTCGCGAACGCTCGCGAGCACCCAGGGCATTGGTCAACTGCTGCAGAAAATCAGGTGGCCTCGCCATCTTCGTCAACCAGGCGCAACTCGGTCGACTCCATCAGCGAGCGCACCAGCGCATCCGACGTAACCCCGCGCAGCGAATGCTCGGCCGACACCAACACACGATGGGCCAGGATCGATGGCGCCAACTCCTTCACGTCATCCGGCAGCACGTAACTGCGGCCCCGAATGGCCGCCAGGGCCTGCGCGGCCCGATGTAACGCCAGCGAGCCGCGCGGGCTGGCGCCCAGGGCAACTTCCGGTCGGTCGCGCGTGGCTCGCACCAGGCGCAGCAGGAACTCGATCACCGTGTCGTCAACATGCACGTCGCCCACGCCTCGCTGCAAGTCGGCCAGCGTCTGGAGATCCGAAACCTGTTGCAGGTCGTCGATCGGGTGCCCATGCCGCTGCCCATCCAGAACGTTCCGCTCGTCGGCGAACGTCGGATACCCCAGCGACAACCGCATCATGAAACGGTCCAGCTGCGCCTCCGGCAGCGGGAAGGTCCCCTCGAACTCCACCGGATTCTGTGTCGCCAGCACGATGAAGGGCGTCGGCAGCGGTCGCGACACTCCGTCTGCGCTGACCTGCGTTTCGCTCATCGCCTCCAGCAGCGCCGACTGCGTCCGCGGCGTCGCCCTGTTGATCTCGTCCGCCAGCAACACGTTTGCGAACACCGGTCCGGCCCGAAACTCGAACTCCCCGGACTTCTGGTTGTAGACCGATACGCCCGTCACGTCATTCGGCAGCAGGTCGGGCGTGAACTGGATGCGCCGGAATTCGCCGCCGAGCGAAATCGCAATCGACCGCGCCAGCATCGTTTTCCCGGTGCCAGGCACGTCGTCCAGCAGCACGTGACCCCGGCACAGCAGCGCCACCAGGATGCGCTCGATCTCGGCCTCTTTGCCCAGAATGACCTTGCCGACATTCGTGCTCAGGGTCTGGCGCAATTCGGCAAATGGGGCCGGGTCAATGGCCACTCCGAGCCTCCGTTCTACCTATGGATCGGGGCGGCGCCCCAATCTAATCCGAGTTTCCCGCGGCTGATCGTCGCCGCCCGGTCGGATATACCGAACTTCGACCTCATCACCCGGCCCGTACTTTGCCAGAATGCGGCTCAGCGCGCCCGCATCGGGCACCACGGCCTCGCCAATAGCAACCAGAATGTCACCCGGCCGCAGGCCGCCCTCATCGGCCGGGCTTCCGGCGGTCACCTGCAGCGCGACGATCCCCTGGCTCACCGGGAGATCGAACTGCCGCGCCACGCTGCGAGTGATCGTGGCTGGTGCCAGCCCAAGGAAGCCTCGCTCGACCTGGCCGCTCTCGATCAACTCGGCGATGATCGGTTTGGCGCCGTCAATCGCGATCGCGAATCCGATACCCGCGAACGATCCCGCCCCTGCGGAGTTCACCCCCACGACTTCGCCATAGCGATTCAGTAAGGGGCCGCCGCTATTCCCGGGGTTGATCGAGGCGTCGGTCTGAATCAGGTCGCTGAGCGTCAGGCGCTGGGTCCCCACGTTCGTGATCGCCCGGTCAAGCGCGCTAACCACGCCCACGGTCACCGTCGGTCCGCCTGGCAGATCGAGCGCATGCCCGATCGCGACAACGGACTCGCCGATCCGAAGATCCCCGGACCGGCCGAGCGCAATCGGCGGCAGGCCGGAGGCATCCACGCGCAACACCGCCAGGTCGGTCTGCGGATCGCGGCCAACCACCGTTGCGTCGTACAGATCCCCCGCGTCGGTCGTCACCACGATCTGCTCCGCGCTGGCTACCACGTGGTTGTTGGTGACGATCAGGCCCCCGGCATCGATTACGAATCCCGTGCCAACGCCGCCGGACGGTACCGTTCGACCGCTGTTGTCGCGGGCAACCGACTCCGTGGCAACGTGCACGATCGACGGGCGAGCCAGTTGCACCAGGTCCTCGGTCCGGAGTTCCTGCCGCATGTCGGACCTCGAACGCGTCGGCGCCGAAGTCCCAACCCTGGTCAACGTTGCCACGTCGAGTCGTGTTGGTGGTAAGACGCTCGCGGGAATCCGGGCCTGCGTTATCCCGGTCGGCTTCGCCTCAACCTGACTGGCTGGTTCCCGCCCGGTCGGATCACCTGACGACAGCCCCATGCGGTCAAGCGTCTGGCATGCGGCGACCACGGCGATCAGCGCGGCAACCAGCCCGCCGGCGCACAGGAATCGCGCCAGCCGCATCGTCCCGCCCACACATCGGTCCATGCCTCTAACCTGACCGCTGGCAGGTACGATTTCAGCGAGAACGACTACCGTTCTCACCAAACCCTTATGAACGCGAGCCCAAGCGACCCTGAGGCCTTCCTGCAGCCGGGCGCCATAACCTTGCCCAAGGGTGACTGGTACGTGGAACCGCCCGTCGACGGCGACTACGACGTCAGCGCCCAGACGGACGGCGCGCGCGGTCAGTACATCAGCATGACCTATCCCGACGGCTTCCAGGCCTGCGTCCACATCGACGACTTGGGCGTCCTGCGCTGCCAGCTCTACCGCTACAACGGCGCCTGGCCCTGCGACGTCGACTACGCCAACCTGCGCATCCGCTTCCGCGGCGTCCCGCGCCCCGTATGAAGTCCCCCGCGCCGCCCGGCGACGCCATCGCCCGGGCGGTCGCCCTCGCCCTGGCCGAAGACATCGGCGCCGGCGATCGCACCAGCCAGTCCGTGGTCCCCGAGCACTCCCGCTTCCGCGCCGCCCTCACCGCCCGCGAACCGCTCACCCTGGCCGGCCTGCCGGTCGTCCACGAGGTCTACCGGCAACTCGGCGACCCCGAGGCCCTCGACGACGCCAGCCCCGAAGGTTCCCAGCTCCAGCCCGGCGAAGTCGCCGGAGTCATCGATACCAACGCCCGCCTGGCCCTCACCGGCGAACGCACCGCCCTCAACTTCCTCCAGCGCCTCAGCGGAATCGCCACGCTCACCCGCACGTTCGTCGAAGAGGTCGCCGGAACCGGCGCCTCCATCCTCGACACCCGCAAGACCGTCCCCGGCCTCCGCGCCCTGGACAAGTACGCCGTCGCCCTGGGCGGCGGCGTCAACCACCGCTTCGGTTTATTCGACGCTGTCCTCATCAAGGACAACCACATTGCCGCGGCCGGCGGCGTCACCGCCGCCCTGCGTGCCGCACACGCGGCCAACCGCAACGGCGTTCGCGTCCAGATCGAGGTCGACACGCTCGACCAGCTCGACGAAGCCCTGGCCGCCGGCGCTGAATTCGTCCTCCTCGACAACATGACCCCGGCCCAGGTTCACACGGCCGTCAACCGAACGGCCGGTCGCGCCCGCCTGGAGGTCAGCGGTCTCGTTAACCTCGGCAACGTCCGCGCCTACGCCGAAACCGGCGTCGACGACATCTCCATCGGCGCACTCACCCACTCCGCCCGCGCCGTCGACATCGGACTGGACGCTACCGAACTCCTCTAACCGTCCATCCCAATCGGTCGACAGAACCGCCGCTTACCCGGCAAACAGCGGCGCCGTCCTCGGCCATGATCGTTCGTGCGCTAGCAGCCGCCGCTTCACGTCCAGGCCCCGCGAATACCCTCCCAGCCCGCGCGCGGCCACGACCCGGTGACACGGAATGAACACCAGCAACTCGTTCGCCCCAATCGCCGTGCCCACCGCACGCGTAGCCCGCGGCTGCGCCAACGCACCGGCTACCCAGCTATAGCTCTGGACGTCTCCAAACGGAATGCCGCGCAAAACGTCCCAGGTTCGCTGTTGAAACTGCGTGCCCGCCCGCCGGTCCAGCGGAATCTCCAGCCGCTGCCGCCCGGTCGTCAGGTACTCCCACAGCTGCTCGAGTCCATTGCCCGCAATCTGGTGAGCGCTCCAGCCCGCGGCCGCGACCGAAGACTCCCCCAGCCGCCGCGTATGCAAGCGTTGCGCGCCCCTCGAGCGGTGACGTGCCGCCGTCGACGCCGACCGCAGTGCGTCCACGCAGGCCGCCTCCGACGTGTGCGCCAGCGTGGCGCTCACCAGCCCAACCTCCGTCGCGGCCACCCCGCACCAGTCCCACGTCTCAATGCGGCGGGCGACCAGGGCAATCTCCTGGACCTCGCCCGCCATCGGTCAGGCGGCTGACGCGCCCGGCACTGGAACGAAGTCCAGAATCCCCGCCACGATGGCTCGCGTATCCACGCTGCGAATGCGCGCGGCCGGACTCACGATCACCCGGTGCGACAACACCGATTCCGCCAGCCGCTTCACGTCGTCCGGAACCACGTAGTCGCGTCCGCCGACCGCCGCCATCGCCTGCCCGGCGCGAAACAGGCCCAGGCTCCCTCGTGGACTGGCGCCCAGGTACACGTCGTTGTGCTCGCGCGTCGCCCGGCTGATGTCCACGATGTAATTCGACACCAGCGGATCCACGTACACGTCCTTCACCGCCTCCTGCGCCGCAAAGACCTCCTCCAGCGTCACCACCTGCTGGATGTCGTCAATCGGCTGCTCGCGCTGCCGCGTTGCCAGCACCTGCAGCTCATCCCCACGCTCCGGATAGCCCAGGTTCACCCGCATCAGGAACCGGTCCAACTGCGCCTCCGGCAACGGAAATGTGCCCTCGTACTCAATCGGGTTCTGCGTAGCCAGCACCAGGAACGGCTCCGGCAGCGCGTACGTCTCGCCGTCAACCGTGATCTGCCGCTCCTCCATCGCCTCCAGCAACGCGGATTGCGTCTTCGGCGTGGCGCGGTTCACCTCATCCGCCAGCACGATCTGGGCCATCACCGGGCCTTCGCGAAACTCGAACTCGCTCGTCTTCTGGTTGAAGATCGTCACTCCGGTCACGTCGCTGGGCAGCAAGTCCGGTGTGAACTGCACGCGCTTGAAACTCAGCCCAACCGAGCGCGCAATGGCCTTGGCCAGCGTCGTCTTGCCCACCCCCGGCACGTCCTCGATCAGGATGTGCCCGTCCGCCAGCAGCGCCACAACCACCAGCTCAATGGCGTCGCGCTTGCCCACAATGACCGTGGCCACGTTGTCGATGATCTGGCTCGCGACCGTGCGAATGTCTTGCATGCGGGTTCTCAGCCGAGGCCGCTGGCCCCGGGAGTGACAGTCCGGGAAGGTGCGGCAATATAGCCGACCGGCGCCGCACGGTTCTCCGGTCGCGAAAGCAAATTGACGCCCCGCGCCAACGCCGTCACATTAGTGGCGCCGCGCGTAGCGGCGGCCGGCGGGGATAGTTGAGTGGTACAACATGGGCTTCCCAAGCCTAAAACGCGGGTTCGATTCCCGTTCCCCGCTCCGAACACACGGCGGATCGGACCCGCCGATCGGTAGCCCGCGGACGGGACGCTGCACGGCCCTGACCAGCTCGTCTACGCCCCGTCTTGAATCGTCGGCAATACAAACTGCCGAACCGAATCCCGCCCCAGCACGATCAGCTTGCCGTCGATCTCGCTCACCCAGATCGACCGGATGTCCGCAAAGAAATCGTCCGACCCGGCGTACTTGAACTGCCGCACGAACTCGCCGGCGGTCTCCTCCCGCTTGTCGATCTCCACAATCCGCTTGTTCGCCGAATCGATCAGGTAAAGGCTGTCCGTCTCGACTTCGGTGAATAGGCGCGTGGCCTTCAGCGTGTCGCCGTCCAGGCCCTTGATCTCAAACGTCTCGCGCTGCCCGCCCCGCAGCCGCAGCACCGAAGCGTCCGACATCAGCACAAAGATGTCGCCGTCAATCGCCATGTCGATGGCGCTGCTCAGGTCAACGTCAGTCGTGGCCGGGAGATAGGAGCTTGGCGCCACTTCGTACCCGCCCGCCGTCGCCTGGTACTTGTGGATCGCGTTGGCGCCCGGGTCCAGCACGTAGAAATTGTTGTTGAAGTTGTCGAACGCCACCGGCGTCCGCCACGTCTCCGTTCCCGTAATCCGCAACAGCCGCGGATTCTGATCGGGTTGCAGGCTCACAAGGTTGTAGCGGCTATCCAGCACCAGCACGTTTAGCGCTCGATTCACCACCGCAATCGGATCCTGGACCGTGATGCTGCTCACCACGTCGCCCTTGCGCAGCACGGTGGCCCCCTGCCTGGCTGTCTCGAAGGACACCACCCGACCCGTGGTCGCGTCGATCACGTACTTGGCATCCACGCGCACGTCCATCTGTTCCGCCGCGCTGCCCACCCCCGCGCTGTCAAAGTCCCCAATTGTGGCGCTGGTCACCACCGTTCGGACCCGGTTGAGCCGATCCTCTTCGCGGCCGATCTGGCTGAGCAGCCGGTTGATGTCTGGCGCCAGCGTGCGCTCCACGTCCGCCGTCAGCGCCTGGTTCGCCAGGTCCTTGGCGTCGCGCAGGACCAGCAACGTCGCCGCGCGATTCTCGTCAGGGTCCCGGGCCAGCGCTTCCCGGTAGCGGGTCTCGGCATCGGCGAACAGCGTGGCGGCGCGCTCCGCGCCCACCAGCGGCGACTCCGTCGTCTCGGCGGCAACGCCCACCTGGCCGGCCTGCGTGTCATCAGTCAAGCCCGTGTCCAGCGAACCCGGCGCCGATTCGCTGTTGCGCAGAAACAGCACCGCGGCCATCACCACCAGCAGCACCAGCGAAACCCCGAAGAGCAGCGTGCCCGGGCCGGGCAGCGACCGCCGCGGTCGATATCGATACGTATCCTGGCCGCCCCGGAGCGGCCCGCCAACGGCGCTCAGGGCCGGCGTCGCCTGCGGCGCGTCCGCCGCGCGCCCGGAGCCGCCAGGTCCCGCCGCTCGCAGCGAGCGCAGGCTCGACCAATCGTCCTCCATCGCATCCGCCCCGCCCGCCGCGGCCGGCATCGGCGCCGGTGCTGGTGTCGGCATCGGTGGCGGCGCCGAATTGGACCGGCCGGTAACCAGGCGCACCAGGCCGCGCACGGCCATGACTGGCAGCACCAACACCATCAACAGCACCGTCAGCGGCAGCCCCATGATCCGTTGGACCGGCGAACGCTGGGGTTGAATCTCCGACAAACCCTCCCGCCGATAGCCGGCACTATCCCATTCGGACTCGGGTGCCGTGGGTGTCGGCGTGCGACTGGCCTGGCCGTTGGTTGGCATCGCGCCCGAAGGGACCGCCGACGTCCACGCGCCGTCGGCCGCCGCTTCCGCCACAGGCGCGGCCGTCTCGGCGCCAACCCCCAGCACCACTACGCCGCACGTCGCGCCGCCCCGCTGAGCCGCCACCGAACATAAGTCATGGGCCGCCCGTTGCGCGCTCCGCCCCTGCAGCAACCCTTGGATTTCGCGTTCCGTCAGCGCCCGGCGAAACTCGGTCGACGCCAGCACCACCACGTCGTGCGGATCCAATTCCACCCGGAATATCTCCACGTCCTGATCGGGAACCGGATCGCGGAAACTCTCGGGCTGGAGCTCCGCCGGCAGCGCGTTCAGCTCGCCGTCACGGAGCACAAAGACCTGGCTTGGCAGCAACTGCGCCAGAAACAGCTGATCGCCCGCGTGCACTGCACACGTCGCTCCCAGCCGTTCGCCAGGGCTGGTCAGATCCATGTCGATCGAGACGCTCTGCGCCGCCTGGCGCATGCTCTGCACCAGTGCGCTGGCGATCCCCTCGGACTCGTCCGAGTAATAGCTCGAGGCCACGGCCTGGCTGAACGAGGCGGCCTGCCGGTCGCTCCCGCCTTGGACCAGCAGATACAGGTCGCCCAGCCCGGAACGGTCCGCCGGCTCGCGCTGCGCGTGGATCCGGGGGCTGTCCTGCCTCGTGATTCCGTTGCTGACGGCGGCCGCGCCTATATCAACTGCGAGCGCCATGGATTCCGGCTAACGGTGGACTCAAGGGGGACGGGCCTTGGATTCGCGAACTAATGGATCGAAATACATTGTCGCGCGCATACCCCTATGCTAGCGTGAATCACGTGACCGGCTCGCCGCCGACCTGATCTGGGAGTTGCCCCTGCGTTCACCATCACCTCGCGCCGACCAGCGGCCGCACCAACGCGGCCCCCGAGTCAATGAGAACATTCGTATTCGCCAGGTCCGCTTGATCGACGAAAACGGCGAACAGATCGGAATCACCCCCACCCCCATCGCGCTGGACATGGCGCGTGAGCGCGGCCTCGACCTGGTTGAGATCGCCCCGAACTCCCAGCCGCCAGTCGCCAAGATCCTCGACTTCGGCAAATTCCGCTACGAGCAAAACCGGCGCCGCGCCGAAAACAAGCGCCGCCAGAAGGCCGGCACCGTTAAGGAAGTCCGCTTCGGACCCCGCACCGGCGATCACGACATCCAGTTCAAGATCAAGCGCCTCGAGAAGTTCCTGCGCGAGGGCAATAAGGTGAAAGCTTGGGTCCGCATGCGCGGACGCGAACTCGCTCATCCCGAAGTCGCCCTGCGCGTCCTCGAACGCGTCAAGACCAGCCTGGAACCCCACGGCGTGATTGAGCGCGACGTTACCCGCGAGCAGGACGGCCGCGTCTTGAGCATCATCATGGCCCCGCAAGGGAAGAACTAGCGGCAGCGACCCCGCGGCCTGGAGACCGTATGCCCGCGTCGGTGCGATGGCACCCCGAGGAACAGCGCAACCCCGATGGCAGCGTGCGCCGCGTCCAGGCGGCCTGGCTGGTGGCGGAGCCAACCGAGGCCGAACCGCGGCGCCGTTACCTCGCCTACCTCGGCAACAGTCCCCACCTCACCCAGCAAGTCCGGGACGAATGCCAGGTTCTGTATCCTGAAGTCGAAATCGACTGGGGCGCCGTCGCGCGCGCCCTTGAACACCCGCCGCCCATTGAAGGACTCGACCTTGAGACGCTGGCGCAGCGCTGGACCCAATTGGCCGCCAACCAGGGGCTGGACCCCATGGAAGTCGAAATCCGCATCGGCGGCGGCTGGAAGCGACCCCTGTCCAACCTGGCGCGCCTCCTCTCGGATTCCGCGGCCGTCGCCCGCATGGAACGCACCTCCGGCTCCATCCTCGCCTACATGCTCGAGTTTCACGCCGACTACGCCTACGCCCTTGCCAAGCTGGGCCTGCTCATGACCGGCCAGCACACCGAACTCGAACAGTTGGAAGCCAGGGAGGCCACTGAGCTGAAAGGCGCCCCGCGCACCCGTCAGGTCGAGTTCTGGCGAGCCTCTGCCGAGCGCATTGCAACGTCCCTGAATACCTAGCCGCGTTCCCGCGGCCGCATCTCCCGATCAGCCAGCCCTACGCTCGTTCGTCACCCCGGAGGTCCCCATGTCCACGTTGCCTGCATCCACCTGGTCACGCCGCACCCATACCTGCGGCGCGCTGCGGCGCGCTGACGCCGGCTCCACCGTCGTCCTCAACGGCTGGGTCCACCGCCGACGCGACCAGGGCGGCCTGATCTTCATCGACCTCCGCGACCGCTACGGCATCACCCAGGTCGTCATCAACCGCGACGACAACGCCCAGGCCCACGAAACGGCCTCCGGCGTCCGCTCCGAATACGTCCTGTCCGTCACCGGCCAGGTCCGCGAACGTCCCGCCGGCACCACCAACCCCGACCTCGCCACCGGTGAGATCGAACTGGGCGAGATTCAACGCGTCGAGATCCTGGCCGCCTCCCAGCCTCCTCCCTTCGAGATCACCTCCGACCGCGACATCGACGAGTCCGTCCGCCTTACCCACCGCTACCTCGACCTGCGACGCATCCGCATGCGCGAACTCACCGAACTCCGCTTCAACATTTCCCGCGTCATACGCGAGCACCTCTGGGAACGCGACTTCCTGGAACTCGAAACCCCCACCCTGGTCAAGAGCACGCCCGAGGGCGCCCGCGACTTCATCGTGCCCAGCCGCCACTACCCCGGCCAGGCCTACGCCCTCCCCCAGTCGCCCCAGCAACTCAAGCAGCTGCTCATGGTGGCCGGTCTCGACCGCTACTTCCAGCTCGCCCGCTGCTACCGCGACGAGGACCTGCGTGCCGACCGCACCGCCGAGTTCACCCAGCTCGACATCGAAATGGCCTTCGTCGAGCGCGAGGACATCCTCGAGCTCATCGAAACCCTCTACCTGCGCCTCGCCCGCGAACTCTCCACCAAGCGGCTCCTCCAGGAACCCTTCCCCCGCATCACCTACGCGGACGCCATGGAGCGCTACGGCACCGATAAGGCCGACCTGCGCTACGGCCTTGAACTCGTGGACGTCAGCCACGCCGCCGCCGGCCACGGCTTCCGCGTCTTCGACCAGGTGGTTGAGTCGGGCGGCGTCATCAAGGCCGTTGTCGCCCCCGGCTCCGCCGCCTTCACCCGCCGCGAGGTCGACCGGCTGCAGGACGTGGTCAAGACCCACGGCGCCGCCGGCCTCGCCACCATCGCCCTCAACAGCGATGGCACCCTCCGTTCGCCCCTCGCCCGCTTCTTCGGCGAGGACGCCCTGCGCGAGCTTGCCCGGGCCGCCGGCGCCGAGCGGGGCGACCTGGTCTGCCTCGTCGCCGACAAGCGCCAGACCGCCAACGCCGCCCTCGGCGAGCTACGCCTCGCCCTCGGCGAGAAGTTGGACCTGATTGACCCGGACGTCCTTGCCTTCGGCTGGATCATCGACTTCCCGCTCTTCGAACCCAACGAGGAAACCGGCGGCCTCACCTTCTCCCACAACCCTTTCTGCTCGCCCGCCGACGATTCCTTCGATCTCCTCTACACCGACCCCGCCAAAGCCACCGCCAAGCAGTACGACCTCGTCTGCAACGGCCACGAGATCGGCGGCGGCTCCATCCGCGCCCACCGCGCGAAAGACCTGCACCGCATCTACCAGGTCATGGGCTTCGACGAAGACAGCATCCAGGAACAGATCGGCCACATGCTCCAGGCCTTCGAATACGGCGCCCCGCCCCACGGCGGCATCGCCATGGGCCTCGACCGTATCGCCATGATCTTCGGCGACACCGCCAACCTCCGCGACGTCACCGTCTTCCCCAAGAACCAGGCCGGCATCGACCTCATGCTCCAATCCCCCTCCCCCATCGACCCGGCACAACTGGACGAATTGGGGTTGGCGGCTAAGGAGTCGTAGACGAACCGATCTGACCGAGGAGTTGGTTGAGCCACGCTCTGGCTTCGGCCATCTCCTCGGCGCTCACGCTGTGCGCCATCGGGTACTCCCGGTACGTCAGGTCCACCCCATGCCGCTCCAGCAGGTCGCGCGTACGGCGCCCAGCCTCCACTGGAATGATGTCGTCATGCACCCCATGCGCCACGAACGCCGGGGCTCCAACAAGGTTTACCGCGTCGGATTCGACCTCGATCGGGAAATACCCGCTCAGCGCAATCACCCCCGCCACGCTCTCGGGCCCCAGCGCCTGCGCCCCCAACGACATCACCGCCCCCTGGCTGAACCCGAGCAGCACGACGCGCTCGGGATCGACCGGGTAGCTCGCCTTGACCGTATCCAGGAACTCCGCCAGCGACTCCAGGCTGGCCCGCAGCGTCGCCTCGTCCAGGCGCCTGGGTTCACGCAGCCGGTACCACTCATAGCCCCCGGCCATCACCCCGCCCAGCCCCAGCGGCGCCTGTACCGAGATCACCAGCAGGTCGTCCCGATCGAACTCATAAGCCAGCGGCAGAATCCCCGCCGCGCTATCCCCCCGCCCATGCAACAACACCAGCGTCGGACAGGCATACGCCTGCGTCCGCGGCGCAATGAGTTCGTGGTGCAGGTTGGCCTGTTCAGGCTCAATTTGGTCGGACATGTCCCGGATCCTTCAGCTGGCTGTGATTCGCCCTTGGCGGCCTCAGGTCTGATCCACCGAGCCGCAGCCGGTGGCTATGGCCAGCGCACGGCACACGCGCCGCATTTTCGCCGGACTCAACGAGCCGACGTAGCGATGCAACGCTCGCTGCTCCACCGTCTGCACGTGGTCGAGGTTGACAGCCGAGTCGTGCCGCAGCCCCTCGTCCACGCCTACGATCACTTCACTCGGCAGCCCGCGGATCGTCGACGTGATCGGCGCGACCATCGCCGTATGCAGCAGCGGAAGCACCTCCTGCCGCGTCAGCACCACGACCGGGCGGCACTTGTCGGGTCGCTTGAAGCCGTAGTGCCAGATCTCCCCGCGGCGCGGTCCGGCCTCTAGTCCCGGGGCCACACGCCCTCACCGGCCCATCCGTCAAGCTCGGCCTCAAGCTCGGCCCTCTCGCCATAGCCCGCGCGGTATGCGTCGGATATCACATCGGCCTCCTTGCGCACCAGGTACGCCGCCGCCGCTTCCCGCAACACCGCCGAACGACCCCGCTCCCGCACCGCCGGATCCCGGTCAAGCCGCTCCAGCAGCGCCTCGTCGAACGTCACCTGTATAGCCTTCATATACATCATTGTACTATATTACTTGTATACAAACCTACCCATATCATTGGAGACCTGAGAGCGCCCGGCCCTGAGCTTGGCCGTCGAGTCAAATACGACTACCCGCGCGTGACCGGACCCTTCGCTTTATCCGTACGCCGCAGCGCCGCCGCGTCGATGTCCTCGCCGCCGGTCGAGAGGCCCAGCGTGTACAGGTTGTAGTACAGCCCCGCCTTCGCCAGCAGCTGCGCGTGCGTGCCCCGTTCCACGATGCGGCCCTGGTCCAGCACCAGCACCTCGGTGGCGTCGCGCACCGTCGAGAGCCGGTGCGCGATCACGAAGCTGGTGCGCCCCCGCATCATCGTCTCCATCGCGTCCTGGATCACGCCTTCGGTCTGCGTGTCCACCGAGCTCGTCGCCTCGTCCAGCACCAGGACCCGCGGGTCGCTCAGCAACGCCCGCGCGAACGACACCAATTGCCGCTGCCCCGTCGACAATCCCCCGCCCCGTTCCTCGATCGGCGTGTCGTATCCGAACGGCAGGCTGTCCACGAACTCGTGCAGGCGCACCGCCTTCGCAACCTCGATGACTTCCTCGCGCGTAGCGTCCGCTCGCCCATACGCGATGTTGTCGTGAATGCTCCCGCTGAACAGGAACGGCTCCTGCAGCACCAGCCCGATCTGCCGCCGCAGCGAAGCCTGGCTGACCGAACGCACGTCGTGCCCGTCGATCCGCACCGATCCGGCGCTGGCGTCGTAGAACCGCAGCAGCAGGTTGATGATCGTCGTCTTGCCGGCCCCCGTGGCGCCCACCAGCGCAACCCGGTCGCCCGGCTTCGCCACGATCTCGGCCTCGTGCAGCACCGGCCGGCCCTCTTCGTAGGCGAAGCTCACGCGGTCGAACCGCACCTCGCCCCGCACCCGCGGCAACTCCCGCGCGTCGGGCTCGTCGTGCATCGTCTCGTCGGTGTCCAGGATTTCGAACACCCGCTCGGCCGAGGTCATCGCCGCCTGGATCGCGCCCCAGCGCGTCGCCAGTTCCTGCACCGGACCGAAGAACCGCTCGATATACAGCACAAACGCGGTCACCACGCCCACCGTGACCGTGTCCGATCCGCCCAGCACGAACGACCCGCCCAGCCACAGCACCAGCCCGGTCGAAATGGCTGTAAACAGTTCCACCGCCGGTTCGGCCGACGACGACACGGTCATCGCGCGCATTTGCGCCTGCGCCTGTGCGTGGTTGACCTCGTCGAAGCGCCGGGCGTTGATGTGTTCGCGGGTGAAGGCCTGGATCACGCGCATCCCCAGGATCGACTCGGCAAGTACCCCGTTCAACGTGGATGTCCGCGTCCGCATCACCCGGTAGGCCGCCTGCGCCACCCGTGCGAAGACGACGCCGCTCAGCAGCATCAGCGGCGACACCGCCACCGCAATCAGGGTCAGCTCCCAGCTCAGCAGCGCCATCGCCACCAGGATCCCGATCAGGATCACCACGTCGGCCACCATCCCGATTGCCCCTTCGGTCACCGCCTCCCCGATCTGCTCCACGTCCGACGCCATCCGGCCGATCAGGCGACCGGTGATCTGCCGGTCGTAGAAGCCCAATGGCAGGGACTGGTACTTGCGGAACATCTCCATCCGCATGGCCTGCAACATGCGTTGGCCGATGCTTGCGTTGATCACCAGCTGGGCCGCCGTGGCGCCGGCCTGCCCCAGCGTCACGGCCAGGAACGCCAGGCCGGCCATGGTGAGCACCCCGGCGTCTCGAGCTCGGATTCCGTCGTCGATCGCCAATCCGATCAGTGCCGGCTGCGCCATCGTCGTCCCGGCAACCACCAGCACCGCCACGGCTGCAGCCAGCAGTCGGCGCCGGTCTCGTGCCAGGTACCCCAGCAATCGCCAGAGGACACGCCGGTCGAATCCTTCGAACCCGGTCTCTTCCTGGACAAACGTCCCACGGGCCTGGGACGTCCCCATCCCCATGCCCATTCCTGAACCCATGCCCATCCTCATCCGCCGGCCGCCTCGGCTGCCGCCAGGTCGGCGCGCGCCTCCTCCGCCTGCCGAACCTGCAGGTCATAGAGGTCGCGGTAGAACCCCGGCCTTGAGAGCAGCTCGGCATGCGTCCCCCGGTCGGCGATGCGCCGGTCGTCCACCACCAGGATTTCGTCCGCGTGCTCTACGGAACTGATGCGCTGCGAAACGATGAACGTCGTCCGTCCACCGGCCCGCCGCCGCAACGCGTCCTGGATCCGGCGCTCGGTCTCGGTATCCACGCTGCTGGTCGCGTCGTCCAGGATCAGAATCGCCGACTCGCGCAGCAGCGCCCGCGCAATCGTCAGCCGCTGCCGTTGACCGCCCGACAGCCCAACGCCCCGTTCCCCGATGACCGTCTCAAATCCTTCCGGCATCCCCAGGATGAACTCATAGGCCTGCGCGTCCTTCGCTGCCGCGATCACGTCGTCGAGGCTGGCGTCCGGATTGCCATACGCGATGTTGTTGCGGACTGTGTCGGAGAACAAGAACGGGTCCTGCGGCACGATCGACACCGCCGAGCGCAGGCTCTGCAAGTCAAAGCTCCGCACGTCCTGGCCATCCACCCGCACGCTGCCGCCCGCCGCGTCGTAATAGCGCGGGATCAAGTTCAGCAGGCTGGTCTTCCCCGACCCGGTGGGGCCCACAATCCCGATGACGTCGCTCGTCGCGATTTTGGCGGAGACGCTCGACACAACCCGACGACGGTTGAATGCAATATCCACACCTTCGTAATCCACCCGACCATTGACACGCGTCTGCCTGACGGCGCCCGGTGGGCTCTCGATACCCACCGGCTCATCCAGCAATCCAAACACCCGGTCGGCCGAAACCGCCGTGCGCGCCACTTGCTGCACGATGAAACCCAATCGCCGCGATGGCTGGATCAGCCGTGTGAAGTAGTAGTAGAAGGCCAGCAGCACGCCGACGGAAATCGAACCTTCGATGGCCAGCAGCCCACCTGCCCAGATCACCACCAACGAGCCGATTCCGGTCAGCAGCAGCAGCAGCGGCATCGCCCGCGCACGCAGCCGGATCGGCGCCAGCGCGCGCTCTCGCATCAGGTCGGACTCGACCCCGAACGCCTCGATCTCGCGCTCTTCCGTCGCGAACGCCTTGACCACTCGGATGCCGTTCAGGTTTTCCGTCAGCACCCGCGTCAGCTGCGCCTGCTGGCTCCGGTAGGCCAGCCACATCGGCCGCACCACCCGCCCATACACCGTGGCCACGGCCACCATCAGCGCCAGCACAACGAGGGCCATCAGCGTCAACTGCGCGCTGGCAATCACCATCCCTGTCACGATGACGACATAGATGCCCACCGTTCGCACGGCCTCCATGACTCCGTAACCAGTGAACCCCTGCACCGTCCGGGTATCGCTGATCGCCAGCGTGATCACGTCGCCGCTATCTACCCGGTCGTAGTAGGCGTACGGCAGACGCTGCAACTTGTCGTACACCTCGTTCCGCAGCTGGCGGCTGATGCCTGCCTGGTACCAGCGCTGACAGAACCGGGCGCCAAACAGCGTGGCCCCGCGCAACACGATCAGGACCGCCGCCAGCAGCGAGAGCCCCACCAGCCGCGAGCGGTCGCCCGCGACGATGCCTTCGTCGATCACGCGTGCCAGAACCTGCGGCACCACCAGGTCCATGGCCGCCGAAATCAGCCAGACCAGGACGCTCAGCAGCGCCAGCGGCCAGTACGAGCGGATATACGCGAGCGTTCGCCAGATGGACCTTATGGCTTGGCCTCGTCCTTGGACGCCTCAGCAGTCACCGTTGCCGGACTCACATCGTCCACCGCCTCCGGGCTCGGCGTTTCCGGCGCCTCCGGCAGCGGAGATCCGGGCAAGTCGCCCGCGGCTGCAGCCAGTGCCATACGCGTCCTCCGTCGTTGCATCACGAGAAACTCCCGGAGAAATCCTCGCAGCGTCGTCCACAGCAGCGCGCCGATCGGAATCCCGAAGAGCACGCCCCAGAATCCCGCCGCGATCCCGCCCAGGATCACGCTGGACAAAACCACGATGGGATTCACGCCAATCGCCGTCCCCATGATTCGCGGCTTCACCACGTTCTCGATCGCCAGGGACACCAGCGCCAACGCAACCCCAACCCAGATCGCCAGGTCGATTCGAACCGTAAACGCCATGATCGTCGGAATTGCTATACCCACAATCATCCCGAAGAAGGGGATGAACATCAGGATGCCGGTACCCACCGCCACCAGCAGGCCAAACTCCAGCCCCGCGATGAGGTACGCCACGACAACCGAGATGCCCCAGATTACGGACGCCAGGAACTGGCCGCCCAACCACGCCCCAAACGTGTGCTCGCTGGCCCGCACGCCGCGATTCAGGCGCGCCGCCCAGTCTGGCGGCAGCGCGTTCGCCAGCCGCTCCACGCCTCGGTCCCAGCCCAGGACCAGGTAGAACGAGATGATCAACGTCACGATCGTGGCGGCCACGCCGCCCGCAATCGTTCCCGTCGTCGTGATCACGCCGCTGGCCAGCTGCTGTCCCATTGATGCCAGGTTGTGGCTGACATCTTCCGTGACCGTACCCACAATGTCGTCCGGCGCGCCCAGCCCCGAAAGCCAGGTTTGCAGGTTGCTCAGACCCTCTGGAATCCCCCGGGCCTGCGCCGTCAGGCTCTCCGCCGCGTGCCCAACTTCCGTGAAGAACGGCGGCAGTACGAAGAACAGGCTCGCGCCCGCGATGCCCAGCACTACCAGGTACACCAGGGCCGAGGCGATCGGACGTGGAATCCGCAGCCGTTGCAGCAAGCGCACCGGGCCGAGCGTTGCCACCGTGACAATCCAGGCCACCAGCAGCATCACCACAAAGACGCCGGCCTGGCTCAGCACGCCCCACAGGAATTGCAGCAGCCACGCGGCCGCCACGGCGATGCCGAGATAGACAAGGATCAGAACCGGTCGCTGAGTCTCGACGGGCGAGGTTCCTTCATGGACCGCTCGCAACCCCAGATTCTATCCGCACGGCGGCCCATTTCGTCCTGCCTAGAATTGGCTGACGCGGCGCACCGTGCCCCGCGTCCACGGTGCGTATGGAATGACTCGCGAAGCCGTCCGACAGACCATCGAGGGCAAACTGGCGGAATTGCCGGAAGCTCCCGGCGTCTACCTCATGCGCGCCGCCGACGAGCGTGTGCTCTACGTCGGCAAGGCCCGTTCCTTGCGCAACCGCGTCCGCAGCTACTTCCGGCGCGGCGACCACTCATACAAGACCCGCTCGCTGGTCGCCCGTATCGCCGATTTCAACGTCATCGTCACCGACTCGGAAGTGGAGGCGCTGGTCCTCGAGAACAACCTGATCAAGGAACACCGCCCACGCTTCAACGTTACCTACCGCGACGACAAGCAGTTCCTCTATCTCAAGGTCACCGTGCAGGAAACCTACCCCCGCATCGCCACGACCCGGATCATCGCCAGGGACGGCTCCCTCTACTTCGGCCCCTACACCAGCGCCAAGTCCCTGCGCCAGACCCTCAAGCTCCTCAACCGTCTATTTCCCTACCGCACCTGCAACATCAGCATGGCCAAGCCGATTCCGCGTCCCTGCCTCAAGTACGACATCGGCCTCTGCAATGCCCCGTGCACCCGCTACGTCACCGTCGACCAATATCGCGACGTCGTTGACGGCGCCGTCCGTTTCCTGCGCGGTGAGTACGAGCACGTCAAGGAGAGTCTCACGGAGCAGATGTGGGCCGCCTCCGACGCCCAGGACTATGAGGAAGCCGCCAGGTTTCGCGACCGCATCACGGCCATGGACAAAGTCGTGGCCGAGCAAAAGGTCTCCGACCCCGACGCCCGCGAGCGCCAGGTCGACGTCATCGCCGCCGTCCGCCAGGACCGCGACGCCATGGCCACCGTCTTCCGCATCCGCGGCGGCAAGCTCATCGGCCACCACCACTACGACCTGACCGTCACCGGCGAGGAAACCGAAGCGGAAATGCTGGACGGCTTCGTCCGCGAGTATTACGACCGCGCACCAGAAGTCCCCCAACTCGTCCTCGTCCCCCACGATCTGACCGACATGGATGTACTCGAGTCCTGGCTGAAGACGCTGCGCGGCGCCAGCGTCACCGTGCGCCGCCCCCAGCGCGGTCCCAAGCGTCGCCTGGTCGAAATGGCTGCCCGCAACGCCGCCGAAGCCCTGCACTTGGAACGCACCACCTGGCTCAATAGCGAGCGCAAGCGTCGCCAGGCTCTCCTCGAAATCGGCGTCGCACTGAACCTCCCCCGCCTCCCCCGCCGCATCGAGTGCTACGACATCTCCCACATCCAGGGCTCCCTCGCCGTCGGCTCCCTGGTCGTATTCGAGGACGGCGTTGCCAAGAACGGCAAATACCGCCGGTTCAAAGTGCGCGGCGGCGCGGGCAACGATGACTTCGAGTCGCTGCGCGAGGTTCTTCGCCGCCGCCTCCGCCGCTATGCCGAAGAGACTGATGCCGCGGCGGCAACGGGCCAGCCCCCGCGCGCCCTCGCCGAGGTGCCGATACCCGGCTTCGACCCCGCCGCCCAACTACCCGATATCACCCAACCCACCGCCGGCTCCAGCAAGGAGTGGGGCGTCACCCCCGACCTCATGCTGATCGACGGCGGCAAGGGCCAGTTGGGCGCCGCCCTCCAGGTGTACCAGCAACTCGGCCTCAACGACTCCAGTCTTCCGCTCGCCGCCATCGCCAAGCGCCGCGAAGAGCTTTACCTTCCCAGCCGCTCCGGGCCCGTGCGCATGCCCGTGGACGGTCCCGGCCTCCACCTCATCCAGCAGATCCGCGACGAAGCCCATCGCTTCGCCGTTAGCTTCCACATCAAGCTGCGCACCGCCCGCGGCCGCCGTTCCATCCTCGACGAGATCCCCGGCATCGGCCCCAAGCGCAAGCGCAACCTCCTGCGAACGTTCGGGTCCCTCAAACGCATTCGCGCCGCCTCATTGGACGACCTCACCGCCGTCGACGGCATGACCGCCGCCAGCGCCAGGGCCCTTAAAGAAGCCCTCTAGAACGACACGCTGGATTCGAACGAGCTACTCGCGGGTCGGTCGCTGCTCCCACAGCGGCAGGATCGCCAGCAAGTCCAGGTACCCGACCGGGCGATCGTCCTCATCCACGACCGGCAATCCGGTATGGCCGGACCGGCGTAGGGCGATAAAGGCGTCGTGCAACGTATCGGCGAGCGCGACGGATTCCGAGGCCAGCATGATTTCCCCGGCCGTCGGATGCACGATGTGGTCCGCGATATCCAGCGCCCCGCCCACCGACGCGACTTCGCCCATCAGAGCCTCGGGATAGACATCCGCCAAGAGCGCTCCGTAGAACGCCCGTATCGGGATTATCCCCGCCAGCCGTCCGTCCTCATCTGTCACCGCCACCGTACGCACGTGCGGCTGCGCCGCAACCGCGCGTACAAGGTCCTCAAACTCGGCATCGGACGCCACGACGCTGCATGGACCGAGTAACCCACGCCTCCGCAAGTCCGCGACCCGCGACACAGAACGGTCAAGTGGTCGCTGCTCATCAGGGCTCATGGGCGCCTCCCGTCTAGCGCGCGGCTAGGCAAACAACAGGTAACGCAACCATACCCAGATAGTGCCGATCACCAGCACCATGAACGTCACCGGAATGCCGTACTTCATGAACTCGACAAACCGGATGTGGTGGCCTTCGCGCTCGGATATCCCGGCCAGGATCACGTTGGCCGACGCCCCGATGATCGTCGCGTTGCCACCGAAGTCCGCCCCGATCGCCAGCGACCACCACAGGATGTTGTCCGGGTTCAGCCCCTCCGCCGTTAGCCGCTGGACCACCGGCAGCATCGTCGCCGTATACGGAATGTTGTCCACCACCGCCGATAGAACGGCACTCAGCCACATGATCAGGAGAGCCGTGGCCCCCACGTTGCCCTGCGTCAACTCGATGGTGAAATCGGCCACCGCATCCAGCACGCCCAGCACCACCAGCCCGCCGACCATCATGAACAGGCCCACGAAGAACAGCACGCTGGCCCACTCGACCTCGTTGTACACCTTGTGCACATCCGGTCGGGTCAGGATCATCAGCAGCGCCGCGCCGGCCACCGCCACGGTCGCCGGCTCCCACCCCATCGCGCCGTGAATCAGGAAACCGAAAATCGTCAGCCCTAGCACGCCCAGCCCGATGTACATGCCGCGCCGATCCGTAATGGCGTCGGCCGGATCCAGCGTCGCCAGCGCGGCCGCGCGCTCGGGATCCGCCACGACCTGCGACCGGAACATCCACCGCATCACAATCAGCAGGAACACCAGTGAAATCACGGCCGGCGGCGTCATGTGCGCCGCAAACACCGCAAAGTCCAGGTCGCCCGCGCTGGCAATCAGGATGTTCGGCGGGTCCCCGATCAGCGTTGCCGCGCCCCCGACGTTCGACGCCAGGATTTCCGCGATAAAAAACGGCACCGGGTTCAGACCCAGCCGCGACGCCACGAAGATGGTGATCGGCGCGATCAGGATCACCGTCGTCACGTTGTCCAGAAACGCCGACAGCACCGCCGTAATCAGCGACAGCGCCAGCATCAGTCGCACCCCGTCGCCGCCGGTCCAGCGCGCCGCCAGGATTGCCAGGGCCTGGAACGCCCCGGTGTGCCGCACGATCCCCGCCAGCACCATCATCCCCACTAGCAACAGGATCACGTTCAGGTCGATGTGCTCGAACGCGTGGTGCTGATCAATGATCCCGACCAGGATCATCAACGCGCCGCCACCCAGCGCCACTGCTGACTTGGGCACCTTGTCGCTGGCGATCAGCGCGTAGGCGACAACAAATATGACAATCCCGGCCACGATCAGGCCGGTTCCAACGGCTTCGTGTTCGCTCATGGGCTCAATTCTTGGGGTACCCGCCTGTCGGGGACGCTCGACAGGCGCTGCGACGGGACCACGCACGAAAAACACCCCGCCGACGCGACATGGTACGGCACGGCTTCAATGGCCAGAGTCGCTGCCACGATCGTCCGCAAGCTTCACCTCGCCTCGCGAAGAGCCTGCGCCGTCACCTTCCCGACGGCCCTCAGAGCCCCCAGCGCCGTGCCCATGTCACGCATGAACGTCACGATTGCGGACACCTCCACGGGCCATCGGACGAGCCCCATGATGTCCGGCCACAGCCGCCCGCCTTGGGCCGCCGCCAGCGCCGCCACGCTGCGCGGAATGTCGCGTTCAAGTGGGTCCAGCACCACGCGTAATCCTGCCGCCGGGACTTCGGCGCGCCGCGCGCCGGATAGCAGCGCATGCGTTTCCATGTCCACGCCTACGAACCCGGCCTCGCCCAGCCGGCGCTTCTCGTCCGTCCGTGCCACGTCATCCACCGTGGCCAGCGGGCCAACGCGCGCCGGCGTCCCGTGGGCCTGCAAGGCCTCGATCAGAGCCTCCACCGTTCCCGGATCCGCCGGCGTCGGATGCGAAAACATCGGTCCGGCGCCATCGCCCATCAGCAGGTCACCCGGAACCTGCCCGCGCAGGGTGCCCCCAGCCACGCCCACGACCAGGAGTTGGCCAATCAGCCCGCTCTCCAGTGTGCGCTGCAGGGTGGCGGCGGACCTGCGTGAGCCTTGACCGGCCACGATCCCAATCACTTCGACGTCGTCAAATCGATAGCGCCGGGCGCCGCCAACTTCAGGTACCGACAATCCCGCCGCGGCCTCTCCCATAAACGCGTTCAGTTCGGACCTCGTCGGCGCCAGCACACCCAGCGCCGCCGCCGCTGCTGCACGCGAACGCATCGACCCCCCTTAGCCCGCCACAAAAAACGCGTGCCGCGCCGGCTGCGCCACCACCTGCTGGTAGTCCTCCACCTGCCCCACCGGCTCGCCATCGACGACGTACGGCGATGGCCCTCGGAGCACAAACTCGGCTCGGTCGAAGCGGTTGAACACCGTGTGCGCCAGCCGCAACCAGCACATCGGGTCAGCTTCCGGCGAATCCAGGTCGGCCCAGAGCATCGGTCCGGTGTCCATCTGGAACAGCACCCGCTCCGGGTGATAGTTGAACGTCTTGACGGGGTATTCCAGCACCGCCCGCCGCGTGCCACTTGCGTTCTCGACCGTTGTTTGAATCACGACCTGATCCAGCGACTCGGCCGCCGCCACCAGCCCCGCGTTGTCACTGGCCGGCCGCGGGTTCGGCAGCGGTGTCAGCGCGTAGTCGAGTTCGAGATACCGCTCGTCGATCGTCACCGCCTGCGGTCTCGGATCCGGGTCGGTCAGGTCCCGGCTGAAGCGCAGCGCCCGGTCCTTGCTTTGCGCCCAGGCCAGCCGGTACTCGCCGCCCGGCTGCTGGATGCAGGAATCGTCCCGGTACATCCATTCCGTGCGGCACGGCGCGATCAGGTAGAACTCCTCATCCGCTCCCGCGGCCGTGTCGATTACTCGGGCCCGCGCGTCCAGCAGAATCCGCACACTGTTGCCATAGGGCATGTGCCCCGGCGTACGTACGTCTGAGGTCATGGGCGCTGTCGTCCAGCGCAGATACGAACGGCTGTAATCCAGCGGGTGCATGGCGTCTCCGGAACGTGGGACCGGCTATCTATTGTGCGCGCCTCCGGAGGGCGCCGCGTCCCCTGCACCCGCGCCGGGTCGTTAGACCATCACCGCAGAGCGCTTGGTTGACGCTATCCGGGAACGCGCGGCATGGCCTGCAGCGTCGCCCCAACGTCCACGCTACATGAGCCTCGACTGTAGGCGCCGTCGAAGTGCTCGCATTGCCAGCCGGCTTGCGCGGTGCCGCTGAGGTTGCACACTTCCATCAGCCCCGGAGACCCGCTCCCGGGCGCGACCACCGGCATCCCCAGGAACTGACCGCCAAAGAAGTCGCACCCCGTCTTCAACTCAACCGCGTTCGGAACCCGCGAGCTGTATCGATTCTCCTCATTCGAGTGCTCTGCGTTCTCGATCTGGAACCGGATGCCGATCACGATCAGCGCAACCAGCCCCACAACCACGACCACGCTGAAGATGCGCAGCCCGTTGCGAATAATGAAAGGTTCTCGTTCAATCATCCAGGAGCGCTCCGAACGCGTCTGTGGCGGCGACCGTTCCGTCTACCTTAGGCCATCGCCGCCCGTTGCTGCCAATCAATTGTCTGGCGCCACTCACGGCGCGCGCTCAGGGCCACGGTCCAGGAACTCCCGGTAAAACCGTTCGATCCGCCCGGCATCAAACTCGTCGAACGGCTCTTGCCAGTTCCACGCGATCAGCATGAATCGCGAACCGAAGTCTTGCTCGTACGGCGTGGCCAGCAACTTCACCTCGCCAAACGCGCCGTCCGGCAGCGACGCATACACTCGATTGATGTCGGCTCTGACCTGCTCGCAGTCGTCCGTGCAGGTATACAGCAGCACGATCGCGCCATGCTCCAGGTTGTGGACCCAGTAGCCGGGGTTCACCGGCTCCTCAAACACGCCATATCTCGACCAGGTCGGAAAGTGATCGCCCGACGCCGGCGGGTTCGCCTCATGCTCAACCACGCTGCCTTCAGCCACGTGCTGCCGGCCTTCATTCTCGATCCGGATCCGCTCTGGAGCGTCGGTATCCGGCCCTCGACCAAGAGCAATCACCAGCATGGCCAGCGCCGCGACCACGCCGGCTCCGAGCACCGACAATCCAGCCGTTCGCAGCCGACGCAGCGTGCGTGCGGCCCGCTGGCGTTCCTCACGAGCAGCGCGCCGACGCGCGCGTCGCGCTTGGGCGGCTGACTGTTCAGGTGCGCTCATAGTGTCGTTCCCAATCTTGCCAAAGCCGCCGTGCTGCCGGCCCAATACGCCAGAATAGGCGGCCGCTCTTCTCGGAGCCCGCCATGGCTGCCACTTCCGTCGGACTCGTCGGCCTTGCGGTCATGGGCCGCAACCTGGCCCTCAACATTGAACGCAACGGCTTTCCGATCACGGTCTTCAATCGCACCGTCGAACGCACCGACGAGTTTCTGGCCGGCGACGCGGCGGGCACCGCCGTCCGCAGCGAGCGAACGCTGGAAGCCTTCGTCGAGTCACTCCAGCGTCCCCGCCGCATCATCCTCATGGTGCAAGCCGGCAGCGGCGTGGACGCCGTGCTGGATCAGCTCCTCCCGCTGCTGGCGCCCGGCGACGTGGTAATGGATGGCGGCAACTCCCACTTTCAGGACACCGCCCGACGCTTCCAGCGCGTCCGCGCCACTGACGTCATGTTCCTCGGCACAGGCATCAGCGGCGGCGAGTCCGGCGCGCTGCTCGGCCCCTCGATCATGCCCGGCGGTCCTTCCGCCGCCTACGAGGCCATGCGCCCCATCCTGGAACGAATTGCCGCCAAGACTGACGACGGCCCCTGCACCGCCTACTGCGGTCGGTCCAGCGCCGGTCACTACGTAAAGATGGTGCACAACGGCATCGAATATGGCGACATGCAGTTGATCGCCGAGTCCTACGCGGTCCTCAAGGCCGCTGGACTTACCCCGCCTGAGCTAGCCGATGTCTTCAGCGACTGGAACGAAGGCGAACTCGAGTCGTTCCTCATCCAGATCACCGCCGACGTCTTACGCGTCCGCGACGCCGACGGCGACGGATATCTTGTCGACCGCATCCTCGACGCCGCCGGGCAGAAAGGCACTGGTCGCTGGATGTCGCAGGACGCCCTCGAACTTGGCGTGCCCATCCCAACCATCGACGCCGCCGTCTGGTCCCGCAACATCTCGGCCCGTAAGGACGAACGTGTCAGCGCCGGCGGCAATCGCGCGGCGGCCACACTGGAACGCACGCCCGAATTGGTCGACCAGGTCCGCCAGGCCCTCTACGCCGCCAAGATCTGTTCCTACGCCCAGGGCATGGACCTGCTACGCACCGCCTCGCTGGAGCGCGACTACGGCATCGACCTGTCCGAAATGGCCCGCATCTGGAAGGCCGGCTGCATCATTCGCGCGCGGCTGCTGGGTCTTATCCAGGGCGCCTTCCGCGAGAATCCTGAGCTTCCAAACCTCATGGTCGAGCCCTCCTTCGCCGGTCAGTTGGCCAGCGCCCAGACCGCCTGGCGCACCGTCGTTGGCGCGGCCAAGACCGCCGGCATCCCCTGTCCAGCCCTCAGCGCCTCGCTCGACTACTACGACGCCTACCACGCCGCCCGGCTGCCGGCCAACCTGATTCAGGCCCAACGCGACTACTTCGGCGCCCACACCTACCAGCGCACCGACCGTGACGGAGTCTTCCACACTCGCTGGGAGTCCGGCGCCCAGGCCGGCAGCGCCACCAGCGACCCGGTGGCCTGACCGGGGCGAACCTACGTCCGCTGCGAAATGTGGCGGCGCAGCAGCGGCAGAATCGCCTGCTGTTGTGGGTGGTTCAGGTAGAGCGATACGCCACCGCCGCCAGCTCGGCGCAGTTGCACGATGCCACCCGCCCGGCGATACGAGCCGAAGCTCGCCCAGTCCCAGAAGGCGCCCGTGTGCAGTCCGACTCCTTGCTCAGTGAAGGAATAGCGCACCGGAAACAGCAGCCATCCGGCGACCAGCAGCAGTGATACCACGTCCGCGCCCTCGGTCGTCCACGTCCCTGGCAGCAATCGCACGCCCAGGAAAATCCCCAGGATCAGCAGCAAGTACCAGCGATACAGCAGGATGCGCGCGCGAAACGAGGTCCGCAGTTGCATGACCTCACGACCCGGCCGCGGCCGCGCCCACGGATTGACCGTCCCGCTCACCATCGCCCCATACACCAGGGCGGCCAACGCAACGGTCGCATATCGAGTCAGGTCAGACACATCCAAGAGTCTGCTCCCAACGTCTGCCGGCGACCTCCCGCGATGCTATCAGGACACCAGCCGCCTCCAGGTGGAAAGCACACCTGTGCGACCTCTGCAACGGGTTCGTCGGCCGGATCGGGCCCTGTCCTATACTCGCGAACATAGGTGAATCACTCCATGCTCCATCCCTGATGGCCGGCCATTCCAAGTGGGCGCAAATCAAGCGCCAAAAGGCCGTCACCGACGCCAAACGCGGTCAGCTCTTTACCAAGCTGGGGCGCGATCTCACCATTGCCGCGCAGCAGGGCGGCCCGGACCCAACCGGCAACTTTCGGCTTGAGCAGGCCATGGCCAAGGCCAAGGCCGCCAATATGCCCAAGGACAACATTGCACGGGCCATTCAGCGCGGCGTCGGCGGTGGGTCGGATGGTGAGCAACTCGAAGAGTTGCTCTACGAGGGCTACGCCGTGGACGGAGTCGGGCTGCTGATCGAAGTCGTGACCGACAACCGCAATCGCTCGGTCGCCGAGGTGCGCAACGCCCTCAACCGGCTTGGCGGCACGTTGGCTGCCACTGGCGCCGTTGCCTGGCAGTTCGAGACGCGTGGCGCCATTGAGATTCGTCTGGATGGCCATGATCCGGAAGACCTCGAACTTGCCGCGATCGACCTCGGCGCCATCGACGTCGAACACACTGACGAATCAGTCTTCGTCTACACCGATGCAACCGACCTGGCACGAGTCAAGACCGAACTCGCCTCCGAGGGCGCCGAAATCACCTCGGCCGAACTCACCAAGTCACCCACCGCGCCAATGACGCTGGCGGACAATCGCGCCGCTCGAGTGCTTGCCCTGATCGAATCCATAGAGGATCTGGACGACGTGCGCCGCGTCCACACGAATCTGGAACTCAGCGATACGCTGCTCGAGCGAATCGGCGCCTGACCCCGGCCGCGTGCCGTCCCGCGTCCCCACGCGAGGCCAAAGGCGGCGACGCTAGTGACTGAGTGCTTGGCGGCTGGCGCCGGTAGGGGATGTTGCCGGTGCTGACGCTCGGCATTGATCCCGGCACGGCCCGCTTCGGCTTGGGCCTCATTGAGGGGGACCGTGAGCTGCACCATGTCGCTCACGATTGCCTAACGACGCCGGCCGGCCAGCCGCTGGGATCGCGCTTGGCGCGGATTCGCGACGGCCTCCAGCAGCTCTTCGACCGCCACGCCGTCACCGATGTCGCCATTGAACGTCTCGGGTATGCCCGGCGGCTGACCTCCGCGGTCGACGTGTCACACGCCATCGGCATTGCCCACCTGGTCGCCGCTGACCACGGCGTCCCGGTCGAGGAGTACGCCCCGCGCGAAATCAAGCTGGCCGTCGCCGGCTACGGCGGCGCCGACAAGGACAGCGTCCAGGAGATGGTCCGGCGCTTCCTCAACCTCGACCGTCCGCCGCGACCCGACCATGCCGCCGACGCCCTGGCCGTGGCGATCTGTCACGTGAACTCGTACGAGGCCCGCGCCCTGGAACGCCAGGTCGGCGTCCGATGATCGCCGAGCTGAATGGCAAAGTCGCCGAGCGCCGAGAGGAAAGCCTGGTGATCCTGGCTGACGGCACCGGCATCGGCCTGGAGGTCATGGTCCCGGACCGCACACTGACCGATGCGGGCGAAGGGATCCGCCTCTTCACCTCGCTCCATATCGCCACCGACGGCCCCCTGTTGACCGGCTTTGAGTCGCCTGAAGAACTGCGCGTCTTCAAGGCCCTCCTCAACGTCAACGGCGTCGGGCCTCGCATGGCTGTGCGCGTCCTCTCCACCCACCCCGCCAGCCGCATCTACGAAGCGCTGGATCAGGAAGATCCCAAGCCATTCCAGGCCGTCTCGGGCATCGGTGCTCGCACGGCCAACCGCATCATCCTGGAACTGCGCGGCAAGCTCGTCCCCGAAGACAAGGCTCCGGTCGAAGCGGAGGATGACGAAAGCACCCGCGAAGTCCTGGAAGCCCTACTTGGCCTTGGCTACACCCGCACCGAGGCCACCATTGCGCTCAATCAGACCGTCGGCGAGTCCATGCCTGTCGAAGCCCGCATCGCCGCCGCCCTGCGTGACCTTGGCTCCCGGGGCCGGCCCGCATGACCGAGCGAGTCGTCGCCGTGGAATCCGCCACGGGCGACCAGCCTCTCGATCGCGCCCTCCGCCCGCGCGACCTCTCGGACGATGAATTCATCGGCCAGGAAGGCGTCAAGCGCGCCCTGCGCCTCATGATTCAGGCGGCCAAGCAGCGTGAGGAACCCGTCGACCACATCCTCCTCGGCGGCCCGCCCGGCCTTGGTAAAACCACCCTCGCCCACATCGTCGCCACCGAGATGGGCGGACGCCTCCGCGTCACGTCCGGCCCCGCCCTCGAACGCCCCGGCGACCTTGCCTCCACCCTCAGCAGCCTCGACGCCGCCGAAGTCCTATTCATCGACGAAATCCACCGCCTCGGCAAAACCGTCGAGGAAATCCTCTATCCGGCAATGGAGGATTTTGCCCTCGACATTGTCGTCGGGGCCGGCAAGGCTAGTGCCCGCACGTACCGGCTCGCCCTACCCCATTTCACGGTGATCGGAGCGACCACCAGCGCCGGCTCACTCACGTCCGCACTTCGCGACCGTTTCGGCGCGGTCCATCGCCTCGAGTTCTACAGCCCCGAGGAGTGCGCCCGCATCGTCCAACGCTCAGCCGCAATCCTTGACGTCCCCATTACGGACGCGGGCGCCCTCGCCATCGCTCGTCGCTCCCGCGGCACCGCCCGCGTCTGCAACCGCCTACTCCGACGCGTTCGCGACTTCGCCCAGGTCGAAGCCGACGGCGTCATCACCGACACCGTGGCCGCCCAGGCCCTCGCCGAGCTCGATGTCGACCACCAGGGCCTTGACGCCATGGACCGCCGCATCCTCTCCACCCTCATGGACGCCTTTGGCGGCGGCCCCGCCGGCCTCCAGGCCCTCGCCGCCACCCTGGCCGAAGACGTCCCCACCCTCGAGTCCTACTACGAACCCTTCCTCCTCCAGGCCGGCTTCATTGCCCGAACCCCTCGCGGCCGCGTCGTTACGCGCCTCGCCTACAAACACCTCAACCGCGAACCTCCGCGCACCGCGCCCGAACAAGCCGCGCTGCTCTGACGTGGAATCTGAAGCCACCGGCGCCCAACGGCTCCACGCAACTGTCCGCGGCCGCGTGCAGGGCGTGGGATTCCGCTTCTTCGTCGCCCGCGCCGGTCGACGCCTCAACCTTCGCGGCCATGTCCGCAATCTCCCGGGTGGACGCCGCGTGCAGGTCGTCGCGCAGGGCCCGCGCCCGGCGCTCGACGCGCTCATTCGAGAATTGCGGGCCGGTCCGCCGCTTGCCATCGTTGAATCGGTTACTGTGGCGTGGGCAGTGCCCGCTGGCGACCTGCCGGCCTTCGCGATTCACGCCTAGGGACCAGGTGATGCAGCGCCTCCCCAATTCCCAAACGCACACGCGCGAGGTTCTCGTCCCGCCGCGTGAGCGTCACCCTGGCATGCAGGCCTTCGCGTGGTTGTCGTTGTTCGTCGCCGTGGGCCTGCTGACCGCCGGCATCATCTTCGTGCCGCGCGGCGTTGCCGCCCTCTTCAGCGGGGTCAGCGAGTCCCGTCCCATCACGGCCACCGTGCTGGAAGGAACCGTCCTCGTCCAACCCCCTGCTACCGCCACCTGGCAGGGCATGACGTCCCGCGCCGAACTCGCCGAGGGCACCCGCCTCCTCACTGACGACCGTTCCCGAGCCTTTCTTCGCACGCGCGAAGGCTCCACCGTGCTCCTCTACAACGACACCTCACTCGCCGTGCAGCGCATGCAATACGGGCGCTTCAATCCCGCCCTCCAGGACAGTGTGCTGCGACTCTTTCAGGGGCGCGTCCAGATCGGTGTGGCGCTGCATCCGGCCTCGCCTGACCGGCGGATCAGCCTCTTGGCTGGGCAGGGCCGCTTGGACCTCTCAACCGGCACCTATCGGATTGAGATGGAACCCGACGGCGCCGTCCACCTGAGCGTGCGGCAGGGCGCTGCCCTGGTTTGGCTCGGCAGTCGCGTCCTGGAAGCCCCCGCCGGCCGGCGCGTCGTGCTGCAGTCCGACGGAGTCATCCTGGGCCCTCTCCCGCTTGAGCGGGATCTTCTCCGTGATCCCCTGCTCGAACGTCTGACTGACGGAACCGCCTGGACCGCATTCGTCGTCACCGAGGCCGGAACGTCTGGCACCGTAACGCCCCAGTCGACGGCTGTCTGGTTCGAACGCCACACCTCCGACGGAAGCACCGACCGCCACGGTGAAAGCGGCATCGTTCAGGATCTGGATCGCGACGTTCGCGATTATGTCAATCTGAGTCTGCGCGCCGACGTTCGTACCGATCGTCAAACTCTTTCCGGCGGCGGCACCGCCGGCACCGAGTACCCCCTGATGCTGCGTCTCACCTACCTCGATGCCGAAGGGCGCGAGCAAATCTGGGCCACCGGCTTCTATCACCAAAACGACGCCGGCCTAAGCGTCAAACTTGGGCGCAACATCCCGGCCGGTGAGTGGATCACGTTCGACCACCCCACGCTACTCCAGGAAATCCGACCCGCGCCCGTTCGCCTCCGGCGGATTGAAGTCCTCGGCAGCGGCTGGGAGTACCGTTCCGCCGTGCGCCGTGTGGAGCTCACCGGCTATTAGTCCCGCCAGTCCACGCCTCGCGGCCGGTGTGGACGCCATTGAAATCGCTCGCATCCAGGCCGCCCTCAACCGCTTCGGCGACCGGTTCCTGCGCCGCATCTACACCGAGCGCGAACAGCGCTATTGTCGCGGCCGCGCCGAAGAACTCGCCGCCCGCTTTGCCGGCAAGGAAGCCATCTCCAAGGCGTTAGGCACCGGGATGCGCGGCGTCTTGTGGCGCGAACTTGAGGTCTTGAACGACCGACGCGGCAAACCCACCGTGCACCTCCACGGCGCCGCCGCAGCTCGCGCCCGAGAGCTGGGCCTTACGTCCTTTGAAATCAGCCTCACCCACAGCCGTGAACTCGCCATCGCCTTCGTCGTCGCCACGGCGGACTGATCAGAATGATCGGAGCACGCGGCGTGGGATCAAGTCCGGCCTTCAATCGCATCGTTGACACGGCCGAGATGCGCGCCCTAGAAGCCCAGGCGCCCCAGGGCGTCGATCTCATGCAGAACGCCGGTCATGCAATCGCCGAGGCCATTCTTCGGCGCATGGGATCCCTGGGCGCTCGCACCGTCGTCGTCCTGGTTGGCCCTGGCGACAACGGTGGCGATGCCCTCATCGCCGCCGCTCGCCTCGCCGCCACCGGCGCGCGCGTTACCGCCTGGGCCTCCCGGCAGCGCCCCAACGACCCGCTCGTCGCGGCCGCATCCACACGCGGCGTGCGCTGGCGCGTCTGGAGCGCCGACGCCCGTCCGCTCATTGATGACATACACCGAGCGTCCTGCCTGCTGGACGGACTCCTTGGCATCGGCAGCAGCCCGCCGCTGCGCGGTCCCGTTGCCGACATCCTGGCCGCCCTGCCCGATGTGCGCGGGCAGACGCGCATCGCCGTCGACATTCCAAGCGGTATCGACGCCGACACCGGCGCCGCCGACCCCGCATCCTTCCGCGCGCACCTCACCCTCGCCACGGGTCCCATAAAGATCGGCGCGCTGCTGCATTCCGCCATCCAGTTCGCCGGCCGCCAGATCGCGTTGGATATCGGCCTTCCCGCCTCCGCCTACGCGGCGCTGCCAACCTCACGCATCAACGCCCGCTCCGTGCGCCGCCTGCAGCCCGCGCGTCCGCTGGATGGTCACAAAGGCACCTTCGGACGGCTGGCCATCGTGGCCGGCTCGTTGCGCTACCGTGGCGCCGCCGCCTTGGCCACCGTCGCGGCATTGCGTGCCGGTGCCGGTCTCGTCACCCTGGCGTCGGTCGAACCCGCGTGCGCCGCCACCGCCGCGCGTGCGCCCGCCGCCACCTTCGTTCCGGTGTCAGCCTCGCCGTCAGGCCAGGTCGAAGTCTCTGCCGCCGTCGTCTCCGCATCGCTTGCTGGACCCTCCGCCCTGCTGCTCGGTCCCGGCCTGGGCCGCAGCGACCCAAGCGATGCCCTCATCTACGGCCTGATCGACAAGCTGCCGGACACTCCAACTGTCATCGATGCCGATGGCCTCAACGCCCTATCCGACCAACCCAAACTCCTGGCCACCCTCGGCCCTCGCTTCGTCCTCACCCCGCATCCCGGCGAACTCGCGCGGCTACGGCGCCTGCCCTCACCGCCCGAAGGCCGTCAACGCCTCGCGGCGGCCCACGACCTCGCTACACAAACCCAGGCCACCGTCGTGGCCAAGGGCTCTCCAACCTTCGTCTGCGCTGGCGACCGCGTATGGATCCTCGCCCGACCCAACCC
>WTFW01000126.1 GCA_011523785.1 Chloroflexota bacterium
CGACGACCTCCTCACCGGCGGCGCCCACTACCCCATCTTCCAGCAGGCCGTCGCCGTCGCCCGCAGCCTGGCCACTGCGTAACTCGTTAGCGTTGACCTAAAACTCGTTCCTGACCTTCACCGCCCGCCCCGTCCGCAGCGACTCCCACGCCGCCAGCCCCGTCGACACCACCCGCGCCCCTTCGCGCACCCCCACCCACGGCGTCGTGCCGATCAGCACACAATCCGCCATGTGCCCCAGCATCACGATCATCTCCCCCGCGTGCCCGCTGTGCGGCGGCAGTTCCGTGACGTAAGCCCGCTGCGGGAGATCGCCCGCCGCATCCAGCGTCTTCACGTTGTCCCGGATCGTTCCCTTCGTCCCGTACACCGTCAGGCCATTCGCCCGTTCGCCGTGCGGATGCACCATCCCCAGCAGATTCGCCGCCCGCCCCACCATCCCGCTCGTGAACCGCACGTTGATGAAAAAGCAGTCCTCCTGCGGGTACTCCGGCGCCACTCCGCTGCGCAGTCCCACGCAGTGCACCGCCTCGATGTCCCCCATGAACCAGCGCAGCAGATCGATCGGATGACACGCCCCACCCAGGATCAGGTCCTGCGGCATCGCCGTCCGCCACGGCGTCGCCCGGTACACCGGCCGCAGGTCGTGCACGTAATGCGCCTCCGCCATGAACAGCTCGCCGATCTCCCCCGCGTCGCAGGCCCGCTTCGCATCCATGAAGTCCAGGCGCCCCCTCAGTGATTGCGTCACCAGCAGCGTCAGGCCCGTGCGGTCCACTGCCGCCACCACCTGCTCCACCTCCGCCATCGAATACACCATCGACTTCGTCACCATCACGTGCTTCCCGGCGTCCAGCGCCTTCAGGATTTGCTCGCAGTGCAGCGGCCCCGGGGTGTAGATCCCGATGATGTCCAGATCCTCCCGAGCCACCAGCGCGTCGTAATCCGTCGTCGTCCACTCCACCCCGTACTGCGCGGCCATTGACGCCATCAGCTCGGTATTCGTTTCGCACACCGCCGTCACCCGCACCGGCAGATCGGCGAACTCCGGCAGGTTCGCCTGCAGCAACGTCCGCCCATGCCCAAGCCCCGCCAGTCCCAACCTAAGCGTGCGCATGTCCGTGCCTCTCCAGTTCGTGAAGGACCCCAGCCCACCGCCCCGGCATATCCTCGCGGTTCATCACCTGCTCGAATCCCATCGACAGATACAGGTGAATCGCCGGCAGCCGCCAATCATCCGTCAGCAGCGACACCACTTCGCATCCCTTCCCCACCAGGTAGCGTGACACGGCCGTACAGGTAGCTCGACCCAGCCCGCGGCCCTGGTGGTCCGGGTGCGTCGCCACGTAATCCAGCACCCCTTCCCGCCGCGGCTCGCCCGGCTTCCCCGTCACCGGGCTGACCCGATCGCTCGACATTCGCGACGCAAACGTCGAAGCCACGATCCGTCCCTCAAACGCCACCACCGCCGACCCCGCCCTCCGGTCCGCATCTTCCAGGTACTCCAGCACAGCCTCTCGGCCAAAGCTCCTGAACCCCACCGCCTGCAATGTGCTCGCCAGGTTTGCTTCATCGCCCGGCCGGTACGTCCGCAGCAAGTAGTCCTCGGGCACCCGCACATCCTGCATCGCCCGGACACGGGCCGCGTCAATCACCATGCACAGCTGCTTCGCAGGCAAGCCGTCGCCATCAGCGTCCACGACTTGATCTCCGACACGCTCCAACCATTCACCGGCGCTATGCTGCCCCCAATCACGAGCCGCTGACCACTGTCCACTGGAGTGCTTCATGTACACCGCCGTCATCATTGGAGCAACGGGCGCGGGCAACTACGGACATGATCTGGACCTTGCGTGGCAATTGGTGCCGGAGGTCGATGTCGTGGCCGTCGCCGACGTGGACGAGGAGTCGGCTCGGGCGAAGGCGGACGAGCTGGGGGCGCCGCAGGCCTTTGGGGATTATCGCCAGGCGCTGGACAGCGTCCGGCCGGACTTCGTCAACATCTGTAATCGCCAGCCCGACGTGCATGCGGAGATGATCCACGCCGCCATTGAGACAGGTGCGAAGGGGATCTACTGCGAGAAACCGCTGGTGCGAACGCCGGGCGAGGCCGATGCCGTCATCGCCGCCGCCAGTCGCAGTCACACCAAGATCCAGGTGGCCCACACCTGGCGGATCGATCCGGCGGTGCTCCTCATGCGCGAGATGATCGGCGGCGGCGAAATCGGGCGGGTGGTGGCGGTTCACGCGACCGGAAAAAACGACGACCGCCGCGGCGGAGCCGAAGACCTCTGGGTGTTGGGCGTGCACCTGATGGACCTGATGCGCCAGGTCGCCGGCGACCCGCGCCAGATGAGCGGCGCCGTGTTCCAGTCGGGGCGCCCGGTGGGCCTGCCGGACGTGCACGAGGGCAACGAGCGGATTGGCCTGATCGCCGGCGATCAGCTGTTCGCCACATACATCTTCGAACACGGCGTGGTGGGCACCATATCGTCGGTGCGCACCGGCCCCGGCTTGCACCGGGCGTTCGGGATCGAGGTGGTTGGCACCGAGGGCCTGATCTCCATGCGCAGCCACGGGCAGCGCGGCCGCGAGCTGCTGATCAACCGGAGTCCCGGCGAGAGTCCCGGTGTCGACGGCACCTGGGAGGCCGTGCCGGTTCCCGACCTGGACGCCGCCGCCATTGGCGACACGGGGGGGACGGCCCACGAACTGCAACTGCTGCAGACCAGCATGACCCTTGACCTGCTCCGCGCCGTGGAGGAGAACCGACGTCCCGTGTGCGACGCTATCGACGGGCGCTGGACGGTCGAAATGGTTCTTGCGGTCCACGAAGCCGGGTTGACGCAGCAGACGGTGCGGTTTCCGCTGCAGGAGCGAGACAACCCGTACGCGGCGCGGCGGCAGATGGCGTTGGCGGACGTCTGAGAGACTCCAAGGGGAAGCCGGCTAACGCCAATGCCGCCGAGCCGATCGGTCGAAACCCGGGGCTGCAGAATCTCCGAGCCGCCACCTCGGTGCACCGCGACCCGGCCGCGGCCCTGGCTCGTTGAGTCGAATAGGGGGCAGACCTGATGTACACCGCCGTTGTTATCGGAGCCACCGGCGCGGGCAACTACGGGCATGACCTGGATCTCGCCTGGCAATTGATCCCCGCGGTCGAGGTCGTGGCGGTGGCGGATCTGGACGAAGAACCGGCCCGGGCTAAGGCCGACCAGCTGGGAGCGCGGCAGGCGTTCGGCGATTTTCGCGAGATGCTGCACCTAGTGCAGGCGGACTTTGTGACCGTTTGCGTTCGGCGGCCGCACGAGCGTTGCGAAATGATGCTTGCCGCAATCGAAGCCGGGGCGAAGGGCATCTACTGCGAGAAGCCCTTTGTACGCACGCCGGCCGAGGCCGACGCCATTGTGGAGGCGGCCGAGCGCGCCGGAACGAAGATCCAGGTTGCCCATAACTGGCGCGTGGATCCCAAGGTGCTGCGCATGCGGGAAATGGTTCGAGCGGGCGACATCGGGCGACTGGTGGCGATGCACGCCACCGGCAAGAACGACAGCCGCCGTGGCGGCGCCGAGGACCTGGCGGTCCTGGGTGTCCACCAATTGGACCTGATGCGGCGGTTCGCGGGCGACCCGCGGCAGCTGAGCGCCAACGTGATGCAGGCCGGGCGACCCGTGGGCATCCAGGACGCGCGCGAAGGTAACGAGAACCTGGGGCTGATGGCCGGCGACCAGGTCTTTGCCACGCTCCTCTTCGACCACGGGGTCACAGGCACCTTTTCCTCCGTCCGTACGGGCCGCGGCATGCACCGCCAGATGGGTATCGAGCTGGTTGGCAGCGACGGAATGCTCTCGTTGCGGGGCGGGCCCACCACCGGCCAGCCGTTGCTGATCAACCGGCGGCCTGAGCTGGATCCGGGCGTGGAAAGCAACTGGGAGGCAGTCCCGGTGCCGCCGCTGGACGCCGAGGCTCTTGGCGACGCCGAGGGCGCGGCTGACGTCCGGCAGTTGCTGCACTCCACGATGACACGTGACCTGATCGAGGCCGTGGAGCAGGATCGGCGCCCGATCTGCGATGCCATTGACGGCCGCTGGATCAGCGAGATGGTGATGGCGGTGCACGAGGCGGGGCTCTCACAACAGACGGTGCGATTTCCGCTAAAGGTGCGGGAGAACCCGTATGCGGCGCGGAGGCAGATGGCGCTGGCGGACGACCAGGGCCGCTCCGGGCTCCCGTAGCGATTCAGGGGCGCGGACATCCAATGATGGTGTTCGCTCGTTGTTCGGTATACTTGTGGCGGGCAGGGGTCGTGGAAGGCGCCTGCCGTGCGACTGGACATTCGCAAGATCACCTGCCGCAACGCGCTCAACCGCGTTCGCGGCATGCCCTTCAAGTGGAGCCTGAACCCGTACCGGGGGTGTAGCCACGCCTGCTGGTATTGCTACGCGCGGGAGACGCACACCTACTTTGACCTGAATGGCGGCCGCGACTTCGAGCGGGTGATCTTTGCCAAGGTCAACGTCGCGGAACGACTGGGAGCCCAGATCCGGTCGCCGCGCTGGAAGCGTGAAACCGTGGCCGTCGGGGCGGCCACCGATCCCTACCAGCCGGTGGAGGGCCACCTGCGCCTTACGCTGGCGTGCCTGCGTGAGTTCCTGGCCGCGCGATCGCCAATCGGCCTGATCACCAAGTCCACGCTCATCCGCCGCGACCGGCACCTGCTGCAGGACCTGGCGCGGGCGGCCGGGGTGAACGTGACGGTCTCGATTCCCATTGCCGACCCGCACCTGGCGCGCCGGATCGAGCCGAGCGTCCCGCCGCCGGCGGAACGCTTTCGGGTGGTGCGGGAACTGGCGGACCTGAACCTGGACGTGGGGGTGAACATGGCCCCGGTGCTGCCAGGCCTGACCGACACCGACGCCGCTATCGCCGAACTGATGCGGCTGGCCCGCGAGCATGGAGCACGGCGCGTGGGCACGCGCATGCTGCACCTGAAACCGGAGCCCAAGCGCTGGTTCATGCAGAACCTGCGCCGCTACTTCCCGCAGCTGGAAGCTCTCTATGTCGACCTCTATCCGGGCGGCGTCACGTATGTCGACAGCTCGGTCGAAGACGATCTCGAAGCCCGCGCCGACGCCCTGCGCGAATTCGTCGGTCCCACTCAGACGGACACCCCGCCGCTGGGTCCGCCGCCGGCGCCTATCCAGTTGCCGCTGGCCAGCGGCTTCTAGCGCGGGGTCGGCAGCGGGCCGGGTCAGCCCAGGTCGGCGCGAATCTCGTCGATGGTCACCGGCCGGCGGGTCGTCAGGCTCCGG
Organism: Chloroflexota bacterium; assembly: GCA_011523785.1. Taxonomy (GTDB): domain Bacteria; phylum Chloroflexota; class UBA11872; order UBA11872; family UBA11872; genus UBA11872. Next base: position 5,313 of record WTFW01000126.1, read on the forward strand.
GAGATGGCCTCGAGCGCCAGCAGGTTTTCGTAGCCGTCCCACAGCGTGGGCTTGCCCGACTCGCCGCCGCGGACGGCGGCGGCGAAGGCCGCCAGCTGGTCCACGTAGCCGAAGGCTTTCTCGGCCGGATATTGGCGGGGCACCTGCCAGGTCTGGGCGGGCATGACCTCGTAGAAGATCCCAAACTCCAGTTCGGCGGGTTCCACGCGCCGGTGGCCGGTGTTCTCGGGGCGTTGGAGGTAGGTGACCCGGTCCAGGTCAACCACGTCCACGCTGGTGCCGGCGCTGCCTGCAATGGTGGTGCGCATCTGGAAGTAGGGCGTGGCGGTGTTCTGGTCCAGCACCGCCAGCGTGCCGTTCACGAACTCCAGCATCACCACGATCGGGCCCCCGCCGGCCACGCTGCCGCTCTGCACCTGGTAGGCCGTCACCGTCTCGATTTCGCCCAGGATGCTGCGCGACGTGTCGACTGGGTGCACCGCCTGGTAGTAGAGCAGCCCGCGAACCAGCGGCTCCAGGCCCCAGAAGGGCTCGGTCGGTATCTCGCCGCAGTACTTGGTAAAGACTGTCGTGGGATCACCAAACTCCGGCGAAGCGGCCATGCGCCGTGCCGTCCGCATGGCCGGCGAGTGCCGCTGGTTGTGGCCGACCTGGCCGATCAAGCCTGCGGCGTCCGCCGCTTCGGCCAGGCGGCGGGCGTCGGCCGGACACAGCCCCGGCGGCTTGTCGATCAAGAGGTGGCAGCCATGCGCCAGGCATTCCAGACCCACCGGGTTCTGCATGGCCGGCGGACCGATCACAATGACGGCCTCGGGCTGCTGCTCCGCCAGCATGCGCCCGGTCTGCGTATATACAGCCGGGACAGCCAGACGCCCCGCGGTCGCACGGGCCCGCGACTCATCCAGGTCGCAGACCGCGACGACTTCAATGTGGGGCAGGTACGGCAGGCTGGGATGAATGCAGAAGCTGGCATGCCGGCCGCAGCCAACCAGCCCCACGCGCACCGGCGGGAGCTCGGACTCAGCCACGAAATCCTCGGCTTGCATGGGCGCCGGCCATCGCCTGCGTCTGGTTTGGTGGTGGGATATCGTAGGCGACGGCGACTCGCTCCGCGGTGGCACCGTCGGCTAAGGGTAAGTACGGATGAGACTCGGCGGCATCTACCCCATCTTCGAGCCGACCGTGGCGCTGCGCCGCAATCCCGCCTACAAGCCCGAGACGCCGCCCAACCTGCGCTTCGTGCGGCCGGACTCGATCGACGACTTCGACGACATTACGCCCCAGCTTGACCGCTATGGCCTCTCGGCCATCGCTGCGCCAAGTGCCGTATGGACCCGGAGTCGGGACGAATGCGCGGCCTTCGGCGAGCGTGCGCGAGCACTCGGAATCCTGGTCGGCGAGGCCAACTTCAACGACAACCTGCTGGTGGCCGACCGCGAACTGGCGGACCAGCGGATCAGCGATATCCGCCGCGGGCTCCTGAACGCCGACGCCATGCAGTGCCTCACCCTCCACATCTTGCCCGGCACCAAGGATCCCGTCGGCGGCCTGCTCACCGCCCATCCCGATATGTTCACCGACGCCTACAAGGCCGAACTGCGCGAGGTCGTACTCCGCGTCTTGGACGGCCTGGACCTGCAACACACCCGATTCCTGATCGAGCCCTTCAACCACAGCTTCTTCTACCAGCCCGAGGACATTCGCGAGTTCTACGACAACGTCGATCATCCCCGCTTTGGGTTCCACATGGACGTGGTCAACATGATCGCGATGGACACCTACTTCGATACCACCTCCCTCATCCACCGCACCTTCGACCTGCTGGGCGACTTCGTCTACTCCGCCCACGTCAAGGACCTGCTCTGGGACCACGGGCATTTGACGCTGAAGTGGGACGAGGTGCTCATTGGCGAAGGCACGCTGGACCTTGAAACCTACCTGCAACGTATGGACGAACTGGATCCCGACACCCCGTGCTACTGCGAGCACCTGCCAGACGAGGCGTCCTACGCCCACAACTTCGCGAAAGTGCACGAGGCGGCGGAGCGAATCGGCGTCGACGTGAAGCGGCGGGTGGAGCATTTGGAACTGGGAGGCTGAGGCGATGGTCTACGAACTGCGCGTGTACGAAATCCTGCCGGGACGAATGCCCGCCATGCTGGCGCGACTGGAGCGGGCGTCCGAGGTCTTCCGTCAGCACGGCTTCGACATCGCCGGCGTTTGGACCGAGGCCGTGGACGGCAACCCGCGGCTGATCTACATCAACGTCTACGACAGCCTCGAGGCCCAGCAGCGCCAGTGGGAAGCCTTCGCCCAGGACCCGGCCTGGGCGGCCATCGAGGCCGATTCCGAAAAGGACGGACCCATCGTGGCCGGGGTCACCAGCACATTCATGGACCCTGCGTACTTTTCACCGCTGAAATAGGCAGAGTTCCGGGTGCAGGGTCCGGCGACGAGCGGCACTGACCGCACGCAGGGGCGCCCGTGACTAGCCAGAAGCTGGGCATCGGCATCATCGGCGCCGGCCAGATTGCCCAACTGGCTCACATCGGCGGCTACCAGGCGATTCCCGACCAGTGCGAGATCGTCGCCGCGGCCGACGTTTCGCAAGACGCCCTGGCAGCCGTGCAGCGCGACTACGGAATCCCCCAGGTCTTTCGCGACTACCACAAACTCCTCAGCCTGGATGCCGTTGACGCGGTCAGCGTCTGCGCCTCCAACCCGATTCATCACCCCGCCACCCTGGCCGCGCTGGCGGCAGGCAAGCACGTATTCTGCGAGAAGCCGCTGGCCCTGAACGCGGCTGACGCGCGCGAGATGGTCGAGGCCGCCGAGGCCGCCAACCGCATCCTGGCCGTTGACTTTCAAAGCCGCTTCATTCCCCAGGCCGTCGCCCTCAAGGAAATCATCCAGCGCGGCGACCTGGGCGAGATTTATTTCGTCCGCGCCGCGTGGAACCGCCGCCGCGGCTTCGCGCCCCGCACCAAGGGCGCCTTCCACTCCAAGGCCCTTAACGGCGGCGGCGCGCTCATCGACGTGGGTGTCCACGTCATCGACACCGCCTTCTGGCTCATGGGCGGCCCGCAACCTGTCTCGGTGTCGGGCGCCACCTACCTCAAGATCGGCAACCAGGCCGACGGCGGCTACAACCCCTGGGGTCCCTGGAACCACGAGGAAATGGACGTTGACGACTTCGCCCTCGCCCTCGTCCGCTGCGACAGCGGCGCCACGCTCTCGCTGGAGTGCAGCTGGGCCCTGAACATCGTCGACGACGAGTACCACCGTATCTGGGTTGCCGGCGACCGAGCCGGTGCGGAGGTCATCCTGGGCCGCAGCGAAGAGTCAGCGACCCGGCTGCGAGTCTTGTCCGCAGACTCCGACTCCTGGGTCGACCGCGTTCACCAAAACTTCCCGTCCGTTCCCTGGCCCCACCACGCGGCCATCGCCGACTTCGTTCGCGCCGTGCGTGAAGGCGGCCAGCCCAGGTCCACCGGCCGCGACGGCCTCCGCGTTCAGCAAGTCGTCGACGCTATCTACGCCTCAGCCGAGAGCGGGCGAGACGTCAGGCTCGCCTAGCCGGCGCTAGAGATCGTGGAGCCTGGCGATGGCAATACCGGCCTCGCCGGCCACGGAATACAACAGGTAGGTCGCGCCGTTCTCCTCGAAGATCCCCGGATCCCGTAGCTGTCGAACCCGCACCTCCGTCAGTCCGCGCTGCGACGGTTCGAGCGCCAGGTCCGCGCCCTCGTAGTCCGTCGCCGGCTCCAGCACCACCGACGGCGCGGACTCCCGCCAATCCATCCAGTCAGGTCTGAGGTCGATCTCGGACACCAGGATTCGCTCGGGACAATCCCCGGCGTTCGAGAAGAAGACGCTCAGCGTGTGCCCCTTCAGCCTCACGGCGCAATGACGCATGTCCTCGCTGAACAGCGTCGGCCCCTCGGTAAACCCCGTCAGCCCATCCCCTGACCTGTAGAACACCCCGGGCATGCCGATTGCATAGTGATAGCCGCTGTACTGAAACACACGGAAGTACGGATTCCCCAGCAGCTCCTCGCGGGCCTCGAATTCAATCCCGTTCGCGCTCAGCGCAACGCGAGAACGCTGCACGCCGCGCTCGACGACCCCGTGGTAGTACAACCGGATCTGACGGCTCTTGTCGTCAATATGCACGTCCGGCGACGCCACGTGGCTGGAGAAGTCCGGGCTCGCAAAGAACGAGTCCTCAAGGTCCAGCACCCCGGGCCCATACGTCGCCCACGGCCCCTCCAGATCGTCAGCATAAGCCATGCGGATGTACGTTCCCTTGTGGTGCGCGAAGTAGAGGTAGTAGGCGCCCAGCGGGTCATTGATCCAATCGGGCACACGCAGCAACGCCGGCCCATTGATGTTGGTGCCAATTCGAGCGTCCATCTCCGGCTTGATGATCGGGCCGCCGGCCAGCCGCTCAACTCGCATGGTCCCGGGCGCTCGGCTCAGTTCGCGGCCGGCCCCTCGGATCCGCCGGCCGCCTGCGACGTGAGTTGCGGTTCGAAGACCACGTCCAGGTTCTGGCCTTCCAGCGCCGGCGAGCGGTCGTATTGGAAGCAAGCCGCCGCGCGCGATGGGTGCTCGTGGTAGAGCGGCGGCCGCTGGCCGCGGCAGGGCTCGAAGGCCGCCGGACAGCGATCCACGAACTTGCACCCGGTGGCTGCCACCTCCATCGACTCCGGGTCGCCCGCGATCTCGCCTTCGGCGCCCCAGGGCACCGAGGGATCGGGCTGGGGGATCGACGAGACCAACAACTGCGTATACGGGTGCTTGGGATCGCGAATCACCTGGTCGACCGAGCCCGCCTCCACCACCGATCCCTTGTACATCACCAGGATGTTGTCGGCGATCTGGTAGGCCGTGGTCAGGTCGTGGGTGATGTAGACCACGGAGATCCCAAGCTCCTGCTTCATGCGCCGGATGCTCTCCAGGATCGTGGCGCGCAGCGAGGCGTCCACCATTGACACCGGTTCGTCGGCCACGATCAGGCGCGGCCGCAGCAGCATGGCCCGGGCCACCATCACCCGCTGGCGCTGGCCGCCGCTGAGTTGGTGGGGAAAACGGCCCAGCGTTTCTGCCGGCTGCAGGCCCACCATGTCCAGCGCTTCTTCGATCAGTCGCGTGGTCTCTTGCTTGGACTCGGACAGCTGAAACTTCTTCGCGGGCACGGTCAGGACGTGGTCCACCTTGTAGAAGGGGTTATAGGACTCGAAGGGGTCCTGGAAGATCGGCTGAATCTCGCGCAGGTAGGTGCGCCGCTGCTCGCGGGACAGATCATCGACGGACTGCCCGCGGTAGATCACCTCGCCCGACGACGGCGGAATCACGCCCAGCAACAAGCGCGCCAGCGTCGTCTTGCCGCTGCCGCTCTCGCCGGCCACGGCCAGGATGGACGGCGACTGCTCGTCGATGGTCATCGTCACGTCGTCCACCGCCACGGTGTGCTGGCGCCGGATGATCCCGGCCGAGAACACCTTGCTGACGTTGGTCATCTCCAGGAAGGCGGTCATGCGGCCTCTCCGGGATACAGGTGGCAGGACACCACGCGGCCGTTCTGCGCGATTGGCAACGGCACTTCCGAGTCGCAAGGTTCGAAGGCGCTCGGACAACGCGGATGGAAGGGGCAGCCGGACGGCACGTTGATCAGCGTGGGCGGCGCTCCCGGAATGCTCGCCAGCGCGCGCTTGGCCATCAGCGTCGGCACGCTTTCGATCAATAGCCTGGTGTAGGGATGTTGCGGGTTGGTGAACAGGTCGTGCACCGGCGCCAGCTCCACCAGCTTGCCGGCGTACATCACGCCCATGCGGTCGGCGATCTGCGCCATTAGTCCCATGTCGTGCCCGACGATCAACACGGAGGCGCCGATCTCTTCCTGCACCGAGCGCAGCGTTTCCATCACCTGCCGCTGCACCACCACGTCCAGCGCGCTGGTGGGTTCGTCGGCGATGATCACCGAGGGGCTCAGCGACGTGCCGATGGCAATGGCTACGCGCTGCTTCATGCCCCCGCTCAGCTCGTGTGGAAACTTCCCGCCGACCTCGGAGTCCAGCCCTACGCGGGCCAGCTGCGCCTGGATTCGCTCGGCCAGGTCGTCGCGCGTATCGCCGGGCTCGTGGGTCCGGATACCGTCGGCCAGCTGGTCGCGGATTCGCATGACCGGATTCAGGGAGTTCATGGCGCCCTGCGGCACCAGTGCCAGCCGGTCGAGGCGGATGCGACGCAGGCCGTCGTCGTCCAGCTTCATGACGTCGCCCACGCCGTCCAGCAGCACCTCGCCACCAGCGATCCGGGCGGGGGGCTTGTGCATGCGCATCAGCGCCAGCGCCATCGTGCTCTTGCCCGAGCCGGACTCGCCGACCAGTCCAAGGCGCTCACCCGGCCGCAGGTCGAAGCTGACGCCGTCCACGGCCTTCACCGTGCCCGCGTCTGTGTCGTAGTAGACCCGCAGGTCGTTAACTGTCAGTACCGCGCCGTTATTCAGGGCAATCGTCTCTCGTGTGGCTCCAGGTCAGGCACGCGCACCTGCTGCCACGGCCGGATTAGGACTGTCGCTGCCCTGGAATGGGCTGCGGAGTTGGCGTTGGGTAGCTCGGGTTTCGGCCGCCGGCGCGGAAGAAGTCGAGGGTTGGAGTCTTGGTGGGCTCGGTCGTCGATCCCGAGGTGTCCGATGACCCCGACGAGTCCCCGGATTCGTTCGAGGCGCTTGGCGAAGGTCCGCAGGCAACGCCGGCGACTCCCGCGACCAGGATTGCCGCCAGCATCCGGCGGCGGGTGAGCGTGCTGTGTGTCATGGGTTTGCGGCCCGCATCCTTTCCATGCGGCTGCCCACCCGCGAGACGCTATTCACGCCGCCGCACTGTGGGCAGTACCAAACAGTTCGGACGAAGACTTCTCTGTTCCGATGGTACCCGTGTGGGGGGCTTCCCGCAGCCGGGAAGCCCCCCACGCCGACGAAGCCCGTGCTACTGCGTGGGCTCGATCGTCAGGATGCTGTGGTAGAAGTTGCCCCACCACTGCGAAGGCGCCTGGTAGTCGTTCGCGATGTCGGGCCAGTTGCTCCAGTAGGTGTAGTTGTTGGGGGTCAACAACGCCGTCTGGACCAACGACACGATCGGCATCTCGCGGAGGATGATCTCCATGGAGTCGTAGAACAGGCTCTTCATCTCCGGGTCGCTGGTAGTTAACCCGGCCATTGCATCCACAATGGCGTCGAACTCGGCATTCTCGAAGCGCGAGCGCTGTCCGGTTGCAACTTCGCCGATCGGCGCGGAGTGGCTGCTGTGAAGCAGTCGCCAGGTGCCCCACGGGTCGGCCACGTTCACCGTATTGCCACCCACCAACTGCATGTTGGTCAGGATGTCGCCGCGGGCGATGCCGTCGAAGAAGGCGCCGGCCTCGGTGATCTTGAACGTGGAGTCGAATCCGGCGACCCGCAACTGGTCGGCCAGGATCGGCGCGACGCGCTGCTGGTCTTCCTCTCCGCCGCGCACGTGGATTTCCATGACCACGGTGTTGCCGTCGCCGTCGGCCCAGAGACCGTCGGAATTCTTCGAGTAGCCCGCGGCCTCCATGCGTTCAGCGCTCTTCTCGAGGTTGAACTCCTTGGCCGGGTACTTCTCAAAGAGGTCGGCGGCGTGCTGGTAGAAGACGTCCATGGCCGGCGTGTGCGGGAAGAACACGTCGGTGACCGTGGTTATGCCCTCGTAGGCGAACTCCACGATCTTCTCGCGGTCAACCGCGTACGAGATCGCCCAGCGCACGTCCACGTTGTCAAACGGCGGGGCCTTGAGGTTGAAAGCCAGGTGCCGCGGCGCCGGGTCGAAGTAGGCGTACGGCAAGTCGGGGAACCAGGCCCTGATGTTGGGATTCTCCTGGTTGACCTGCTCGTAGACGCTGCGCGGCATGTGCCAGAAGGTGTCCTGCTCGTTGGCGATGGCCTTGGCGGCACGCTTTTCGGCGTTCTCCACGCCCACAAAGATCACCCGCTCGGGCTTCGGCAGGGCCAGGGGCGTCTGGCGGTCCACCCCACCAATGGCCGGCGCCGCCTTGGCGCCCCACCAGTTGTCGTTCCGGTCCCAGACCGTCTCCAGCTCAGTGCTGGACGTCAGCGTGTATGGACCCGTAAACACCGGCCAGCCCTGGTCCGGGTCGTAGTTGGTGAACGTGGCCGGGTCCTTGCCTTCCCAAATGTGCTTGGGAACGATGTAGACCGACCAGTAGAGCGTCGCAAACATCTGCGACATGAATCGCGGATTGGGCTTGTTGAACGTGATGTGCACGTTCTTGTCGTCCATGGCCTCGGCCGTCTGCACCCACTCCTGGACGTCCACGGCCCAGCGCAGGTCCGCCGTGCCATTGAGCAGCATGTTCAGCGTGAAGGCGATGTCGTGGGCCGTGAACGGCATGCCGTCCGACCACTCCACGCCGTCGCGCACGCTCATCGTGACGCCGTTGAAGCCCTCGTCGTACTCGAACCCGTCGATCTGCCACAGCTCTTCCTGGCCGGTCTGCAGGTTGATGTAGATGACGGATTCGATGGCCAGCTGCTGCGACCCGGTGTGCATGGTCATGCTGTTGCTGAACGGGTTGAAGACCTCCGGGTTGGCGTTGCGGCCCGAGATGTTCTCCCCGATCACCGTCCGGTTGCGCGGCACGTTCTCGCGTGGACCGGTCGCCCCCATCATTTCCTTCATGGCCTCGGGGGTCGGTTCGGGCGTCGCGGCCGGCGTGGGCGCACGAGTCGGCGCGGCGGTGCGCGCCGGGGCTGCGGTCGCGGCCGGGGCCGCCGTGGCCTCAGGCGTTGGCTCGGGCGTCGCTTCCGGCGTGGCTTCCGCCATGGCCGTCGCCGCCGGCGTTGGCGTCGGCGCCGGTTCTTCGTCTTCGCCGCAGGCGGCAATCAGCACGGCCGTGCCGGCCGCCGCGCCTCCGCCCATCAGTTGCAAGAGCCGTCGTCGACTCAGTCCACTAAGGCGACTCATGTGCCATTCCTCCCCGTCAGTTCGCCGCAACAGACGTCCGGCGACTGCACACTTGCATGTTCTGCAGCGACCCTATCGGTGTCAAATTCTTCGAATCCGAAGTCACCCGCTCTTCTGAGTTCCGGGGCCGCGGGGCCGATATAGACCGCCGAAGTGCCCGCTCCCTATACTCACGAACAATCCGCCGCCGAAGTCTTCCGGGGCCAGCCGGTTCGGGCAGCCTTGCCGCTCGCGTGCGCTTGCCTCGGCGCCAGGCTGATGGCGATCCTGCCAGGAGGCTACGCCGGTGTCGCTGGGCTACCTTCTCCGGCGGGTCGGCATGTTCCTGCTGGTCGTCTGGGTTGCGGCCTCGATCAACTTCGTCATCCCGCGCCTGGCGCGCGGCGACCCCATCCAGGCCCAGTTCGCCCAGCTTGAAACCCTGGGCATCCGTACCTCGGGCATGGACCAGGTGGTGGCCGCCTACAAGAAGCGGCTGGGCCTGGACCGCCCCATGGTGGAGCAGTACTTCTCCTACCTGTGGAACGTGGCGCGCTTTGACTTCGGTCCTTCGATTACCTATTTCCCGGCCGACATCGGCCGCCTGATCGTCCAGCGGCTGCCCTGGACTATCGGCCTGCTCACGGCCTCCACCATCATTGCGTTCATTGTCGGAAACCTGCTGGGGGCGTTGCTGGGCTGGCCGGGATCGTCCCGCTGGGTGAAATGGCTTGTACCCGTTTTGATGCCATTATCTGCCATTCCCTACTACCTCCTGGGACTCATCCTGATCTTTACGTTCGCGTTCACGTTCAAACTATTCCCGCTGGGCGGCGCCTATAGCACCGGCGCCAAGATTGAACTTGCGCCGGCTTTCACTCTCGACATCCTTTACCACAGCATCCTGCCCGCGCTGTCCATCGTGCTATCGGTCACCGGATTCTGGATGCTGGGCATGCGGGGAATGATGGTCACCAACATGGGCGAGGACTACATGATCATGGCCGAGGCCAAGGGCCTGTCGCCCATGCGAATTTTCCTGCGCTACGCCATGCGCAACGCCATGCTGCCCCAGGTGACGGGCCTGGCCCTGACCTTCGGCGGGATCATCGCCGGCTCGGTGCTGGTGGAGGTGATCTTCGACTATCCCGGCATGGGCTGGATTCTCTGGTACGCCATCCGCGCGACCGACTACTTCCTGATCCAGGGCATCGTCTTTGTGCTGGTGGTTTCGGTGGCGCTGGCCATGCTGGTGCTGGACCTGCTCTACCCGTTTGTGGACCGCCGGATCGTCTATGTCCGCCGCTAGCGCCGCCCCCGCGACGACTGAGTCGCGCTCGCCCGAAACCTGGAGCCGCCGCCGCGAGTGGATCTCCTACGGCCGCCGCAACCCCACCCTGATCGCCGGGCTGACCATCATCACGGTCATCGTCGTCTTCGGCTTGCTGGCGCCCTTCATCATCGACCAGGACGCCACCCGCACTACCGCCTTCTCCAAGGACTTGCCGCCCAGCCTGGACCATCCGCTGGGTACAGACAGCTTCGGCCGCGACATGCTGGCGCTGATCGTGGTGGGCACCCCGCAGACCGTGAAGATCGGCCTGATCGCCGGCTTCATGGCGCTGATCATCGGGTCGACACTGGGATTTATCCAGGGCTTTTACCGGGGTCCGATCGGAACCTCGGTGCGCGGCGTCACCGACATCACGCTTACCATCCCGGCCCTGCTGATCCTCATCACCGTCGCCAGCCAGGTTCGGCAGGTGACGGTCGAGTCGATGGCCATCATCATTGCCCTGCTGGCCTGGCCGGGCACGACCCGCGCCATCGGCTCCCAGGTCCTCAGCATGCGCGAGCGCGCATTTGTCCCCATCGCCCGCTTCAACGGCATGTCGGGGATGGAAATCATCTTCAAGGAGCTGATGCCCAACATGCTTCCTTACCTGGGCGCCAGCTTCGTGGCCGCCGTGTCAACCGCCATCCTCTTCGCCATCGGCCTGGAAGTCCTGGGCCTCGGCCCCCAGACCACCAACACGCTGGGCATGACGATCTACTGGTCGCAGTTGCACTCGGCCGTGATTCGCGGCCTCTGGTGGTGGTGGCTGTCGCCCATGGTGGTGATCGTCACCTTATTCATTGGGCTGTTTCTGATCAGCCATGGACTGGACGAACTGGCCAATCCGCGACTGCGACGGCGGGTCTAGCCGAACGCGCGTCGCGCGGCCGGCCGGCCGCTGACTCACGCGCCCGCTGTTTGAAGGGTCTAACGACGGCCTGAGGAGCTCACGGCGACTTCCCGTCCGGACCGTGCCGACTCCCAGCAGGCCTCGTTAACTCGCAACACGTCCAGCCCGCCTTCGCCGCTGGAGTGCACCTGGTCGCGACCGAGGATGGCGTCCACGAAGTTGTGATCGGGGCTGGACTGCGCCGGCAGCTCGCCTACGTCTACGAGCTCCTGCCGCGCATCGTAGTGCCGCAGTTCGTCCAGCGTGTTGTACTCGACGCCCCGCACCAGCAGCGTGCCTTCGCTGCCGTAGAAGCCCATGTCCTCAGCCGCCGGCGCCGCCGCGTTGCCCACGTGCGCAAAGCTGCCGATGGCCCCGTTCTCGAAGCGCGCGCTGATGGTCATGTCCACGTCCACGTCGAGGTCGTAGCGGTTCTCGTGCGCCATTACGGCGCTGATCTTCAGTCCGGTGGCGTACATCACGTAGTCCATCAGGTGACTGCCCCAGTCGATCAGCTGCCCGCCCCCGGATAGCTCCGGGTCCTGCCGCCATTGACCTCGCTGTTCCCGGTACCAGCCGTGGTGCTGCAGGCCGGTTACGAACTGGATGCGCCCGATGGCGCCGGCCTGGATCTGCTGGTGGATGTAGCGGTACGCCGGCGCGTAGTGCCGTTGGTACGACACCATCAGGATCGTCCCCGCCCGGTCGCGGCGCCGCAGGGCTTCCTCGCCCTCCGCCACGGTGCAGACCAGCGGCTTTTCGGTCATGACGTGGCAGCCGGCGTCCAGCGAGTCCACGATCTGCTCGAAGTGCAGCGCGTGCGGCGATCCGATTTCGACGGCCCCTGGCCTGGTCTCGCGCAATAGCTCCTGGTGCGACGCGAACTCGGGCACGCCTTGCAGCCCCGGATTCCGCTCCTTCATCCGCGCAATCGAGGCCGCGCTGGGGTCGGCCAGCCCCACGATTTCCACGTCGTCGATGTCCAGCAGCCGGGAAATGTGGGTTGACATAAAGTTGCCGCAGCCGATGATGCCCATCCGAATCGTCGCCATGCCCGACCTCCCGGTGCGCTGCGCTTGCCTGGCTCCTGCCGACGCGTGGACCCCCGCGGGCTACTGCCCGTCGTCACCGCCCGCAAACGTATACGGCCGCCCCATCGACTGCTCCCGCCAGCGTTCCGGCTCCACCGGTCGCGGCGGATGGGCGGCGATGAAGTCCTCGTCCGGCTCCACGCCAAGCCCGGGCCCCGTCGGCAGGTCGTAGTGCCCGTCCACGATTCGTACCGGTTCCTTCAGCACGCCCTCGATGCTGAAGTTGCCGCTCTCCTGGATGAGGAAGTTGGGAATCGACGCGTCCACCTGCGCCGAAGCAACGAAGTTCAACACGCTGAACGGGTTGTGCGGCGCCAAGGCGATGCCGTAGGTCTCGGCCATGCTGGCGATCTTGCGTAGCTCCGAAATGCCGCCCGAGTGCCCGATGTCCGGCTGCGCGTAGGACACCGCCTCGCGCTCGAACAGTTCGCGGAACCCCCAGCGCGTGTACAGCCGCTCGCCGGTCGCCAGCGGCACGGTGGTTTCCTGCGAGAGCTTCTCCATTGCCTTCGTGTACTCTGGGCCGCACGGCTCTTCCAGGAACATCGGGTTGAACTCGGCGATTCCCTCGGCCAGCTTCCGGATCATCCCCAGGCTCAGCCGGCCGTGCGTTTCCACCATGATGTCCACGTGCGGCCCCACCGCCGCCCGCACGGCGCCGACCTTGGCGATGGCCTCCTCGAACTGGCCGGGCGACAGGTAGTAGCCGGCCGTCGATAGCGGGTCGAACTTCATGGCCGTCCACCCATCGGCCACCGCGTCCGTGGCGCTCTGCACAAGTTCGTCCGTGTCCGCACCGCTGATTCCGCGGTAACAGCGCAGCCGCGTTCGCATCGGTCCGCCCAGCATTTCGTAAATGGGCAGGCCCGCCGCTTTGGCCTTGATGTCCCACAGCGCGATGTCGATCCCGCTCATCGCCGACATGTAGACCACGCCGCCGCGGACGTTGTGCCACATGTAGTACATGCTCGACCAGACCTGCTCGACTCGTCGCGCGTCGCGCCCGATCAGGTAGTCGCCGATCGTTTCCACCGCGCCGGCCACCGCCCCGGGCATCAGCGAGCACTCGCCGTACCCAACCAGCCCGTTGTCGGTCTCGATGCGGACGTAGCAGTAGTTGAAGGAGCCGCGGCCGTAGTAGACCTCGGGGTTGAACGTGAGCGGGGTGACCGACTGGATTTTCACGGGCGCGCTCGTTTCATCGGCGGCCCTTCGACGGCTAACCCGAGAGCCGCATAGGCCGCGAGTTCCCGCCCAGCCTATACCGCCGAATCCCGTCGGGTCGGCCGCGGCCGGCCCGTGCCGCTACGCCGCTGACTCCGATCTCGCCCGACGTTCGAACTCCCGAAGCCAGGCGTCCACCTCGCGCTGGCTACGCAGGCGGACGACCTCGGTTCCGCGTACTCGCGCCTCTTGCATGAGACCTGTGTACGTGCGGTACCGCCGTCGATACACCCGCAAGTTCCAGAGCACCAGCCCGTCCCAGGTCAACAGCGCGCTCCGAACAGTCTCCCGCTGCACGCCCCAGAGCAGTTGGTCCTTTCGTCGAACCCGCCGCAGCGTCCGCAGAAAGACCCGCCAGCAGGCCGTTAGTAGCGGCAGATCCAGCCAGACCAACAACTCCACCCGCGGCCAGTAGATGTCCCGCGATCGGCTGTAGTTGCCTTCCACCACCCAGGCGTCGCCGGCCGTGGCTTCCCGAACCTCGGGCAGAAACTCCTCGTCGGATGGCATACCCCAATCGGGACGGTGCCGCCAGTGCAGTGCGTCCAGCTCTACGTGCGGTACGCCGAGCACATTCGCCACCCGGCGGGCAACGGTCGTCTTGCCCGATCCCGACAGCCCGCAGACCCATACGCGTTGGGGCAGCCCCTCAGTCATCGTCGGCCTGGCGGACGGTTATCCGCCTGTCCAGTCCGGTCGGCTCAGGCAGTGGCCAGCCGGATCAGGCTGGTCAGCTCGCCCGACGCCAGTGCATCCAGCCGCACGTGCGCGGCCATCATCGACTTAGCCAGGTCCGGCAGCGGGCTCAACCGCGCCCTGCGACGGTCGGCGTCGATCACCAGCGCTGGAATCCGGTCAAGCGCCAGTCGTCGCGCGGCCCGCATGGCGTCGTCGATCGGGTCCGACCCGGGTTCGAGGCCGACGTTGGCCACGCCGTCGGTTAGCAGGATCACGATTGGCTTGGTTTCGGCGTCCCGCGCGCGTTCGCGCAGGATCACCCGGCGCGCCAGGTCCAGCCCCTGCGCCAGCGGCGTGCGGCCGCCGGTGGGCAGTTCTCGCATCCGCGCGTGCGCCAGGTCCAGGCTGTTGGTCGGCGGCACAGTCTCATGCGCGTCGGTCTTGCGGAACGTGACCAGTCCTACGCGATCCCGGCGCTGATAGGCGTCCGCCAGCAGCGACAGCACCGCCGACTTGGTCAGCTGCATCCGCCGCTGCGCCGCCATGCTGCCGGAGCCGTCTACCACGAACAGCATCAGGTTCCCCACCTTGCGCATGCGCCGGCGGATTCGGATGTCGTCCTGTGTGATGTTCGGCGGTCCGTCGCCGATGCCTCGCAGCGCGGCGGCCCGGATCGTGTCCAGCAACGCCACGTCCGGCGGGTCGTTGGGCTTCATGTGCCGGCTGCGCACCGAGCGACCCCGGCGGCCCTGCACCTCGTGCTGCGTCCGACGCCCCGACCGCGGCCGCGTCATCGGCAGTCTTTCGTGGGCCGCAACCGTTGGCGACTCCGGAATCGAGTCTGGATCGATCTGCCGCTCGGCGCCGGCCTGCGTCGGCGCCCCTTGATTCTGGTCCGACGCCGCCACCGTTTCCTCGCCGGTCGCGGACATCTGCCGCTTCTCCATCCCGGCCTCCGCCGCATCGCTGCCACTGGCCTGGCGTGAGGCGTCGAATGACTGGATGGCCTGGTCCAGTTCGTCGGGATCCAGGTGCGGCGGCGTGAAGGGATCGCGTCGTCGCCGGTGCGGCAGCGCCAACTCGGCCGCGCGCCGGATGTCGTCGCGCGTCACCTCGGTGCGCCCTTCCCACGCCGCGATGGTGGACGCCGTCTTGTGCATCACGATGTCCGCCCGATGCCCGTCCACGCCCATCGCGATGGCGATGTGAATGACCAGCGACAGCATCTCGTCGGCCACCGTCACCGAAGGCAGCAACTCCCGCGCTTGAATGATCTGTTGTTGCAGTTCCGCGCTGGCTCCGGTCCACTCGGCCAGGAAGGCTGCCGGATCGGCGTCGTACGCGATCCGCCGACGCACGATCTCAGCCCGGATGGCCGGCTGCGTATCGCCGCGAATCTCGGCCGCCAGCCCAAACCGGTCCAGCAACTGCGGCCGCAGGTCGCCTTCCTCCGGGTTCATCGTGCCGACCAGGATGTATTCGGACGGGTGCCGGAACTGCACCCCCTCGCGCTCGATCAGGTTCGTGCCCGAGGCCGCGCTGTCCAGCAGGGTGTCCACCAGGTGGTCGTCCAGCAGGTTCACCTCGTCCACGTACAGCAGCCCGCGGTGCGCCGCCGCCAGCAGGCCCGGCTCGAACTTGCGCTCGCCGCGCGCCAGCGCCGCTTCCAGGTCCAGCGTCCCGATCACCCGGTCCTCGGTGGCTGACACCGGCAAATCCACCACCCGCACTTGCCGCGTGGTGTACTCCACGTCGCTGTTCTGCCGCTGCTCGCGGCACTCCTCGCAGACGTTCAACGAGCCCGGCGCGCACCCGTAGGTGCAGGTCGCCACCTCGATCTCCGGCAATACCGCCGCCAGCCCACGCACCGCCGTGGACTTCGCCGTCCCGCGCTCGCCACGAATCAACACCCCGCCAATGCTGGGGTTGATTGCATTGAGCGCCAGCGACAGGCGCATCAGGTCCTGGCCGACAATCGCCGCAAACGGAAACGTCGCGCCGTTAGCGTGAATCATTTCGCCATCGTCTCACACCGCCGCCGGTGTCAGTAGGCTCAATCCGGAAACCTTGCGCACTGGCCACTCGCCCACGGGCGCATGAAACGGTCGAGTCTCCGGCTGCCTCAGGCGGCCCGCACTGGCAGTGTGATCACCCTGGGCACGACCTTGCTCGGTTCCGAGGATTTCGACTCGGCTTCCCCAGCTAGGGCACCACTCCCCCGAAAGCCAGCACCCGTTCTCGCAGTCGGCATCGACTTCCAGCAAGACGACCGGGCGCCCAAGGTTGCGATTTCCCGGCCTGTTCGACTTTTGGCCGCACACTGCCGGGAGTCCCCGGCAGGACCGCTGGCTCGAGATGCCCCGTTGAGTTGGGTGACTGCGGCTCCGAGTTGGGTCCAGCAGCCCATGTCGGCGCATCCCTACGTCCCTGTGGTCAGGTAGACAGCTACTCACCTACCGCCTGCGCCGGATGGCCCGATGGTCACGGGCAGCCCGGACCCGTCTTCGGCCTCGACGAGGCGCCGGATTGGACCTCCGAACGTGAGGACGTAGACCTCGCCGGCGGCGTCGACTCCGAATGAGCTGAGCGAAGTGGGAAGATCCGCAACTTGAATCATTTTCCATCCCTGATCGGCGTCGCCTTCGAGCACCCAAATCCGTCCGCTGCAAAAGTCGCCAAATAAATAAGATCCGTTCAGCCAGGTAATCGACGAGCCTCTGTAAACGATGCCGCCGACGACGGCGCACACTTCTCCGTCGTGCTCATAGGAAACTATTGGCTGGATCATGTCTTCAGACTCCTCGCACGCATAGCCAGTCTCTATGCCGTAGTGAGTCTTGACACTTTCATCCACGGTCGGGCAGCCATAGCCTTCGAAGACCGGCCAGCCTGAATTCGCGCCAGCAGTAACGATCGACACTTCTTCCTCGGACTCATGCCCAACGTCGCCGACCCACAACTCACCTTGTTGGGAATCAAACGACATTCTCCAGGGATTTCTAAAGCCTAAGGCCCAGATTTCAGCTCGTGCGTCGGATACATCGAGAAATGGATTGTCATCGGGAATCTGATAAGGTTGATCAGCCGTCGCGTCGCGTACGTCGATACGAATGACCTTGCCGAACAGATTGTCCAAAGTTTGTGGACATTCAAAGCAATCAGCGTCTCCAATGCCGAGATACAGCATGCCGTCATCCCCGAACCTTACGGTGCCGCCGTAGTGGCCAAACCCGTAGTATCCATAAGCAGGTAGTGGTAGTGGTAGATCCAGGATTATCAGCCCTTCTTCATTGACGGCACGTCCATCGACAATTGGAAAGCGCGCAAGTCGGACACTGGGCCCATCGGCTTCAGGGTGATTCTGCTTGGCCATGAAGTACGCGTAAAGATATGGGAACTCTTCAAATCGAGAGTCGACGGCCACGCTCAGCAGGCCGCTGAAACCTCCTTCCAAGAAGAGTTCGTCGTTCAACTCCAACACAGTCCGTGATCCCCTTCCGTCTTCAACTAACGTAATCACTCCTCGTCTCTCAGCGACCAGGACTCCGCCGTGCGGCCAAGGTGAGATGTCGACAGGCTCCGCATAGGTGACTGACGGTAAGTCGTAGACAAGGATCAAGCGGCGATAGCGAGATTCCGGGGCGATACTTGGATCGTACACCCAACACTGCGTGTGCCCACCTGGACGTATCCCACACGTGGTGTTCCAGCCAGCGGTCACGGATGTGAACTCGCCGAGTGGCACCGGGAGTGCTGTGTTGCCAGCTGGATTAGGTTTCTGGCCCCAGCACCGCAAGCCACCGTCACTAGCGATGCCACAACCATGCATGTATCCGTTGGTTATCTGAGTGAACACAGATTCGGGCGGGCTTGATTGGCCGGAATCATCCTTACCCTGGCAAGCAACCATGCCGTCCTGGTGCAGCACACACGTGTGAGCCGCGCCGACGGCCAGGGCGAGAAACGGTCCGCTGCGCGACGCGGCCCGTCCGTCATCGTTCTTTCCCCAGCAGACCAGGTCAGCGCCAAGCGTCAGACCGCAACTATGCTCCGCCCCAGCCCCGATCGCTGCGAAGGCGACGTCCTGCGGCGGCGTCGCCCGCTCGTTCGCGTTCCATCCCCAGCATGTGGCGAATCCTTCGCTTAGCGCGCAGACATGGTCCCAGCCCGCGTCAATCGCCGTGAACTCCCCATCCGGCGCTTCAGTCTGGTGGTGATCGTTTTGCCCCCAGCAGGAAACCCCGCCATCTACCCGGATGCCGCAGGAAAACCGGAAGCCAGCCGTAATCTGCTGAAACTTGACCCCTTCCGGAACGTCCAACTGGCCATCATCGTTCGAACCCCAGCACTGAACCTGCCCGCTGTTCTGAAGCACACACGAGTGATTCTCACCAACCGCCACCTGAACGATAACTGAAGCTTCGGCGTCCGGCTGCAATGCCGCTGCGGCTGTCTGGGTTGTCTCAGGCGTCGTCCTTTGTTCGGTCGTGATCGCCCGCGGCCGCAACGCCTGCTGCTGGGCCTTTGGCGTCGGCTCGGGCATCGACTCCTTCGCCGGCGGCTGCTCGCAGGCAACCATCAGGATGGCCGAAACCATCGCGACTCCAAAGATTACGGACAACCTTCGTTGCAATGCTGTCTTTGCGGATTCGATCACCAGAAGCAATCTCAAGCTGGCAACGCGTTTCGTACAGCTAAGTCCGTGACGCCCAATGCAATCGCACTCGGTTTACCGCCCACACCGCAAACGCCAGCAGCGCCAGCACCCCAATAATCTGCGACTGCTGCAGCCCCCACAGGTGCTCCGGTTGATCGATCCGTAAAAACTGCAAGCCCAGCCGCATCGCGCCGTAGCCCGCCAGCACCGTCCAGAAGATGTACAGGCGGCCGATGTAGCGGGTGGCCAGCCACATGGCGATCCCGAAGATCGCAAAGTCCCCCAGCATTTCGTACGTCGTGGCCGGATGTACCGGCGTTGACTGGCCGATGGCGTTCGCGTGCGTGTAGTAGACGGCCCAGGGCAGATCGGTCGCCAGCGCGTGATGCTCGCCGTTGATCAGGTCGCCAATGCGGCCGATTCCCATGCCCAGGATCAGCCCCGGCGCGCCGATGTCCAACCCGCTGCGCACGTCCAGCTTCATCCACCAGGCCGCCAGCGCCAGTGCCAGGCCGCCGCCCAGGGGGGCGCCCCACACCGTGATCCCGCCATCATTCAGGGCGAAGACCCGCCCCCAGTCGCTGGAGAACAGGTCCAGGTTGTCGATCACGAAGAGAAAACGCGCCGCCACAATGCCGCCCCCCACCGCCCACAGCGCCAGGGTGATGACCTGGTCGTCCGAGATCGTTGTGCGGCGGCCCAGGCGTCGCGAGATCCACATCCCCGCCAGGATCCCCAGGACAGAGAACAGCGAGTGCCAGGTAAAGCGGAAGGTCCCGATCTGGAAGAGATCCGGGTCCCAGGGAATGGCGATGGCGGGCACGGGTCAATCTCCCCGCAGGCAGCGTCCAGTTCATGGTACTGGCCAAACCGCTCGGCCGAAGGCTTGTCCTACGGTTTGAACGCGCTAGTTGGAAGTGAAACTTGCCGCCGTCTGGCGAGCCTGCAATTCAACCGCAACCTCGGACGCCGGACTGCCCAGGACCAGGCTGCGGTGCACGGCAGTGTCCAGGTCCGACGCTCGGGTGTGCCAGTCTGGCGTTTCAACGATCGGAGATCTCCAGGCGTCGCGAGCCTCCAGCAGGCTTTCCCGCTCCAGTCCCAGCCGTGCCGCCACGTCGTCCAGCGCCGGCGTCAATGCCGGGGTCGCCGGGCCGACGGCCAACCTCGATGCCAGGCCCGCCAGGGCAACGGCTGCATCCGCGGCCGTCCCGTCGTCGTCTTGTCCCGCCGCGATAAACGCCGCCGCCATCGGGATTCGACGCTCGGCCTCCGGCCAGGAAGGCAGGGGCAGCGTCGCCCACTCCGAACGCCGCTCCGGCGACAGCGCCGCCAGCCGTGACAGAGCCCGGCCATGCGCAACGGTCAGGGCCACACGCCCGTCCAGCACCGCCTCCCCAGCCGCCCCCTGACCGTCCCAGGCGCTCGGCGGCGGTGAAACGCCCTGGTGCAGCCATTGATCCGCGTACCACTGCCAGGCGTCCACGGCCGCCTCGCCCGTTGGAAACGTCCCGGCCGACCCTGCCACGGTCTCCAGCTCGGGCAGTCCCGCGATCACGCCAAACCCGTAGGTGTACGTCTCGGCGTCGGTCAGCCGGCGCGCAGTCTCCGCAAGCGCCTGGTAGGTCGAACCCACCTCGGCCACCCCGGCCGTGTCCAGTCGCCGCCGACCCGCCAGCAGATGGGTGGAGTACCCGCTCACCGGAAATCCCACCAGTCCGCGCTCGCGTTTCCCCAACGCCAGCATTTCCGGAAATACCTCATGCTCTGCGCCCAGTGCCGCGTCCAACGGCGCCAAGAGATCCAGGGCATCAAGCGCAGTCACAAGGCCGCCGGGGACGCCAATCAGCAGATCGGGCAAGTCCCCGGCCGCCGCACGCGCCAGCAGACGCGCCGGACTATCGGCCCCGGCGTCCAGGGTCTCCAACGCCAAGTCGACGGTCAGATCCGTGGTGTGCAGATCTGGCTCGCCTTCCTGAAAAAGCGCCGGACTGAGAGCCGCGCGCAGCGTCGGGCGCGCTGGCTGAGGTGTTTGCTCGGGGCTCACAAGCGTCGGACGTGGTGTTGGCGGGGGCGTTGGCGGCGGCGTGACCAGGCGCGTGACAACCACCTCCCGCTCCACGATGACCTCGCGCTCGGTGATGACCGGTCGCTCGATTACGACCTCGCGCTCAACGATTCTGGGCACTACGACAACCCGTTCCACGACGACAGGTGCACCGCATGCCGCCAGGGTCAGCGCGGCCCCAGCCGCCAGGCCTGATTGCAGCGCCTGCCGACGGCTCGGGCGACGACTACCCGGCCGGGAAGCTGTGCGGGAAAAACGCGCCAAGTGTGTCAGGATTTATGCAGAGCCTGTTCGGCTGTCATGCGACGATGCTACGTGAGCGGGTGCCAGGCCACTCCGCAAGCGTCAGGTACGGGAGGACCCGATGCACGATGTCGCGATTCTGGGTTCCGGGCCGGCTGGGCTGACCGCCGCCATCTACGCGGCCCGCGCCAACCTCTCCACGCTGGTCTTCACCGGCGATGCCCTGGGCGGCCAGATCGCCACCACCTACGACGTCGAGAACTATCCCGGCTTCGAGGAAATCACCGGCCCCGACCTCACCTCGCGCATGCAGGGCCAGGCCGAGCGTTTTGGCGCCGAAATCGTCTACGACCAGATTACCGAGGTCGACTTTGACGGCCCGCCATTCACCCTCACCGGCCGTGCCGACACTTACTCGGCTCGCACGGTCATCGTCGCCACCGGCGCCAGTCCCCGGCTGTTAGGCATCCCTGGCGAGCAGGAACTCTGGGGACGCGGCGTTTCCGTTTGCGCCACCTGCGACGGGGCGTTCTTCAAAGACCAGCCAGTGGCCGTGGTTGGTGGCGGTGACAGTGCCCTCCAGGAGGGCCTGTTTCTCACCCGCTTCGCCTCCAGGGTCACCGTTATCCATCGGCGCGACCAACTGCGCGCCGGGCCCTACCTGCAGGATCGGGCTCGCGCCGAGCCCAAGATCGACTTCATCTGGGACAGCGTCGTCACCGGCGTCCAGGGCGACCAGGCGGTGGAAGCGCTACGGCTAAGAAACGTCCACACGGGCGATGAGTCGGACTTCCCCACCGAGGGCCTCTTCATCTTCATCGGCCACGACCCGAACACCGAAATCTTCAAGGGCAAACTCGAAATGGACGAGGACGGCTACGTCATCTCCAACCGCTATATGCACACCAACGTCGAAGGTGTGTTTGTGGCCGGCGAGGCCCAGGACCACTACTTCCGCCAGGCCATCACGTCGGCCGGCGAGGGCTGCCAGGCCGCCATGGAAGCCGAGAAGTTCATCGCCCGGCTCGAAAGCCAGCAGCCCGCCGCGGCCGGCGCCGCCAGCGGATAGCGCCACATGCTCCGGCGCGTGGACGCCGCGCGGCGGGGCGCCCTCCACCGCCTGCCGCTGCCCGGCGGCACCGCGGTCGCCCTCGCGACCTTCGGAGCCGTGGCAACGGCCGTTGCGCTACTTGCGGTGCTCGGTACCACGGCTCCAGGCTCGCCTTCGGCTGAACGTCGCCCGGAGGCCACGCCGCGTCCCGTTCAGCAGCGCCCAACGCCTACCGCCGCTGCCGCGTCGTCAGCCGTGCCGCTGATTGACGCGACCACCGTTCGCCGCGCCAGCCGGGCGTTAGGCGTGACCGCCAGGCCAACCGTAACCCGAACGGCCAGCAACACCCGGCTCTCCGCCTATACCGTTGCCACCGACCGGCTGCGCCGCCGGTTTGAGAGCGGCGCGGCCTATGTCAGCCTCATCAATGTGGCCCATCGTCGCGGAACCGTCAGCGATGAGCGGCGGTTGGTGGCGCTGCTGGCGCTGGCCGACCTTGCCAGGGCAACGGAGGAGGATCTGGAGCAACTCACCCCGCCCGGAATCGCCTCCAGTTACCACTTCAGGCTTCACAACGTCCTCAGTAGCTATGCCGTCGCCGCCCACCAGTACTGGCAAGCTACCGTCCGGCCCACCGCCGATACCGTCGACGCTGGCAGCCGCCGACGCCAGCTCAACGGCGTCCTCGACGCCGCCTTCCGCTACAACACCCTTCCCAGCAGCCCCCTCGACGCCGACGCCCTGGGCGAGCCATAGAGGCAAGAGGGCGGCTCCTCCGCTGATCAGGTTGCGAGTTCCTTGGCCTTGGGAACCAGCACTTGGAACATGCGTTCGACCTCGGTCTTGAGCCAGGCACGGTATTCGGGCCACTCTTGGCGATCCTCACAATCCGCATCCCTCCGGACCATAACCCGGTGAATCGACTCTGACTCCCACGGCTGCCAGAGATACGGCCGGCCAGCCTCACGACTGATCAGATTCGCTGACTCAGAGAGCTCGTTGAATTTCTCTTGGCGGTCGCGGCCAAAGAACTCCAATGCAACCCGCAATTCGCCTGTCGAGTAGCTCTGTGTGGCGGAATTCCATGTCGTAAAGAACGAGACGACTCTTACTCCTGGAACGCCGACTCGGTGCGTGGCATACGACCTCGGCGCAGCTCGCGTGACCGGGATCTTGGAGTCGGACTCCATGAGCCTCTGAAAGTCAGTCCAGAAGTCAAGCTGCAGTTGCCTTGTCTCGCTCAACTCGCCGCCAGGACCAATTGACTTCACCGTCCTTGCCCAATCGTTTGGCTGGACGACGATGTTGAATCGTGGCGCGGGAAGGGAAGAGTCGATCCTCAGCAACTCAATCTCCACACCGAAGTACGCGTAGTCCTGCGTGGTGCTCGCGTTCAGCAAATCCAACGCCGCCCGGTGCTCGTCGCGAAACTCCTCGGCGATCCACACCACCGTCCGCGCATTCAGCCCGGCGGCATACGTCAGCAGCTTCCCGAGGTGGTCGTGATCGGTCCGTCCATACTGATTCTCGATCACCACCCACGACTCCTCATCACTCCCACCGTCGAGCCGGCGGCAGAGGATGTCGGCGCTGAAGCTGCCTACCGCCTGCTCTGTCCCACCAGGCTCAAGCGTCAGGCCCAACTCATCGCCCAGCCGCGCCAGATTCTCCGGCTCGGCCAGCCAGGGGGTGAAGTCGCTCGATTCATCCGGCCACACGCTCCGAACGTCAACGGACTCAAGTGTTGAAATCACTCTCTCGGACATGAAACCCACCTTCAGGCTTTGAGTAAGCCTCTGCAGCCGGCAACTGCGCCAGAGGCATTCGTGCTAGCTCGGCTGATTCCAGGCCATGTCTCTGCGAGTTCCTTCCACAGTCACCTCAGTTCAGCTCGTGAACGAAAGGCCCACCATGGATAAGGTTGTACCAGTGCCGGACCTCATCACGCCGATCCGGCGGCGTATGCCGCAGAAACGACTGATAAATGTCCTTATCGCTTGGTGTAGGAATGCCCGCGGCGTTTTTCCTCTCGCCATCCCGTTCCGCGAGAGCGTAAAGGTCGCGCATGGCCAACGACATCCGCTCCTCGCCGAGCGTCGTAAAGAGCCTGTAAAGCAGCATTCTCCCGTAAAGGTCCGCGCAATGCCGCAACGGCTCTGCACGACTGTAGAGCACCGTTCTCGTTTGCAGCGATAGCCCATGGATGGTTGAGTGCCCTTCCGCTGCGCATTTGGATAGAGCTTCCGCTGACCAGCCGTGGTGATAGTCCGCAAGACTTCGCGAACCCTGCCACTCGTCTGTGAGTGCCTTGATAAACTCCGGGGCGCTACGCGCCAACCACCGCGGATTGAGCAGCCGGTCTCTGGGATCAGGATACTCATAATACGGATAATTTGGGCCCGCGCTCTCATCGAAATAGAGACTCGCTACTATCTGGTGAATGAGGTTGGTCCGAATCTCATGAACCCTCATAAGTCCTTCCTGTTTCACAAGAATCGTCTGTGGCCAGGTGTCCATAATTCCAGCGAGAGACGTCGGCGCATGTCTTCCGAAGTCTGGTACATGACCTCGAGTCATCAATATCACGAGGTCATTGAACGGCAATGGCGTATTCACGATTCGTTCGGCTCCGCGCAGTCCCTGCGCGACGGAGCGGAGGATGTTGAGACCCTCCGGTATCGGTTCATCATCGAATACCCAGACTCTGAATGATCCGGTCAGTGGAAGGGAGAATGTCAACGACCTGGCGTGGTGTCGCTCGAGCAGGCGGCTGAATTGTGAGTTGTGATTGATCTGCAGCTCAGTGTCTACTGCATGGTCGTTCACTCCCACGACGCTCAGGGCATTCACGAGTGCGCGCTCTTGAGCGTCCAGGCCGTCGTTGAACCATGGCGTGTTCACAAGACGGTGATGGCGGTCGGTTCTATGTCCTAGCGAGTCGGTGTGGATGACGAGTTCTTGTAGCGCCGTCATAACTCGAACGTCGCTCGACCAAACTGGCGCGCGCAAAGTATTGGCAAGCAGTTGCCGTGCTAGGTCTGGGTTAATCACGAACAGTTCAGTCAGTGCCCAAACCGCGTCCTCCTCGTAAGGCACGAGCCCATCCTGGACCCATGCTGCGCTCGCCATGGCAACTGTGAACCCCAAGTCTTGCTCTGCGATGTCATTAAGACTTCGAAGAGTAAGGGTCTCGTCAAACGTCAGGTCATCCTGAATCCAGGTGAAGGATCGAAGCAATTCACCCAGGCTTTCGCTCTTCTGCGCTAGCAGCTGAATGTACTGGAGTGAGTACATTTCGCCGCCGTAGATGTCTGTGGAGTTTGTTCCGTCTGCAAACCAGTCGGCGCTCGCCACGAACATTGCCAGATCGCGGTTGATAGCGTCAGTGAGTAACAGACGGTTCAGCGCCATTTGGTCAGGGCCTGAGATTCCATCGATAAGCCATGGGTAGGTGAAGCAACCGAGCCATGGCATGACGATCAGCAGTCGCTCCAGTTGAGGGTTCGATGCGGCGAGGTCGCCGACAGTTGGTCCGGCGGCATCAAATGCCCGGATGTAGCCCGGTCGGGCGGCGCGGGCCACGGTCGCGGCTTCACAGAGTCCCACCCATGCAAACGTCCCGCGAACGTTCTCGGCATGATCCTGCTGGCACTGGGCCTCGGCCTGATCGCCAAATGCCCGGGTATAGATGCCCACGTTGCGATCGTTGCCTAGGTGGGCCTCAACCACGTCATTCAGATACACGCACGTCGTCGGCCATCCCCCTCCGTAGTGTGCAGTCGACGACGCCGCGGTCGCGCTCGCTGCGGGCGTCGCAGCCGAGCCCTCAAACGCCCAGGCAAAGGTCCGCTGCACATCTGCGCGGTGGTCGGTCCGGCAGGCGGCTTCCGCCTGGTCGCCATGAATCCGCTGGTAGATGCCCACGTTGCCGACGTTCCCAAGGTGCTGCTCCACAATGTCGTTCAGCTCCACGCACCCCGTCGGCCACTGCGCGCTTACGCCCACCGTCGTCGCTGACACAAGTGCCACAGCCAGCGCAACGGCCAAAACGAGACGATAGTGACGCCCTAAGGCGCGAGCCTTCGTGGGTATCTGAGGTACACCTCCGGCAATCAACTGCTTCGGCCCGCAAGCTATCTGGAGCATTTGTCGTTGTCGAATCTGATGGCCTTGTCGGTAATGACTGAAGCGCCTGGTTCGCCCACCGGAAAGTGTCGGTCAGCAGCCTTCACCGGCCTTGTCAATCCACCCCACCGATGCCGATACACAGGCCGTCGCCCCGGCAGCCTTAAATCCAAGACCATCCAGCGTTTCCACCGCCACCTCCGGCGTGGCTGACGTCCCCTGGCCGTATACCGACACGATGAGCCGTCCCGGCGTGGCCACCATCTCATTCAGAACTCTGGCCACGTAGACGCGCTCGTCAACCGGCGGTACCGCATCTAGCAGAAGTTGCACGAAGCGGTAGCGTCGCGTCGGCTGCCAGAAGAAGGTGTTGGCGACGTGGAAGTTGGCCGCATAGGCCGGGAGTCGCTGTTTGGCCAGGTCAATCAGTTCAGGCACGAAGTCGACGCCGTGGGGCGTGATCGTGTAGCCGCGACCGGCGCACCAACCCACGAGCGATTCGAGCAGAAGGCCGTTGGCGCAGCCCAGGTCCAGGTAGTCGCCGTCGGCGTTGACAGCCTCGGCAATGCAGCAGCGCGTGGTCTCCCAGTGCTCTGCCCCGCCGGTTTTCCCGGACTGGCGGTAGGGGTTGCTCGGGTCCGCCAGGTAGTAGTCGCGAATCATCAGCTCGACCTCGCGAAAGTAGGCCTCGCGGTCAGCCTTGTTCGTCACTCGTCAGCCTCCGTTGTTTGAACTGCTCGAGGCATCGCACGAGCATCGTCGGCAGGGCCACCGCGGACCGGGCAGCCCCGTCGGATCTGGTGGAGAGCAAGTCTCACAGGCGTTGCGCTCCCACCGGGGCGCTGGCCCAGAGCTCCCTGCCAGGCAAGACGGATTACCCAACCCGTCTCGGAGACTGCGATGATTGGAGTATTCGCCACAGACAGTTGGCGCGGCGTGCGCGACGCTTTGGCGCATTGAGGACGGGTCATCCCGATGGGCGAGCTCATGAATAACCGATTGGTCCGGGCGGCGGCCGTCGCCATCCTGCTGGGAATCGCCGTCGCCGGCATTGCCTGGCTGTTCATCTTCTTCACCGGCGGCACCGGCGAGGCCAGCCAGCCCATCTCCGCGCCCCAACTCACCCTCCCGCCGGCCACGGCCGCCCCTGCCACCGCTGCCCCGGCCACGGCCGCTCCAACAACCGCTGCCACAGCCACGGCTGCTCCGACTACCGCAGCACCCGCCACGGCTGCTCCGCAGCCCCAGGCGACCCAGGCGCCTGCGGCCGCCCCGACGACTGGTGAGGCGACGCTCTACCGCATCGTCTCCGAGGAGTCCGAGGCCCGCTACGAAATCGACGAAATCCTGCGCGGCGAGCCGTTCCGCGTGGTCGGTCGCACCGACCAGGTGGCCGGCGACATCATCCTGGACTTCGCCAACGCCGCCGCCTCGCAGGTCGGCGTCATCCGCATCAACGTGCGCACTCTCGCGACCGATGAGGAACGCCGCGACCGCGCCACTCGATCCCGCATCCTGAATTCCGCCGAGGACCGCTATGAGTTCGTGGACTTCACGCCCACCGCGCTCGAAGGTCTGCCCGACTCGGTATCCGTCGGCGACACGGCCACCTTCACCATCGTCGGCGACCTCAAGATCCGCGACATCACCGCCGAGGAACGGTTTGCAGCCACGGTCACCGTGGTGGCAGAGGACCGCCTGGAAGGCACGGCCGAGGCCACGATCCTGCGCTCCACGTACGATCTGGCCGTGGCCACGCCACCGTTCGTTGCCGACGTCAGCGAGGAAGTCCTGCTCGGCATCACATTCGTGGCTACCGCCGTCGAGCAATAGCCGAACTGGCCTGCGCCGAAGCCGGTAGGGGCACCCCTTGTGGGTGCCCTCTTCCGTGCGCCGCCGTTACGAGTTAAGGATGACCTGCGCCGTCACCTGCGTCAGCCTGCGCAGTTCCGCGTGCGGCATCCATTCGTTCACCGAGTGGATGTCCTGGTAGCCGGTGCCCAGGATCGCCGAATCGATCCCCTTCTCGTTGAAGTTCTGCGCGTCGCTCCCGCCGAACGTGTGCACGAATTGCGGCTCCAATCCGGCCGCCTGGACTCCCGCATAGGCCACCTGCAGCGCCGGATGGTCGTGCCCGAACTGCGTCGGCTTGAACCGCTGTTCCGTCGCAATCTCAACCCGGCCCCCAAACGCCGCCGCCCCGTCCTCCAGCGCCGCGCGCATCGCGGCCACCTGCTGATCCAGCGCCTCCTGCGTCAGCGCCCGCGCCTGCGCCACCAGCTTCGCCTGCGGCGGAATGATGTTGCGCGCCTCGCCGCCCGAGACGATCCCCACGTTGGCCACCGTCAGCTCGTCCACCGGCCCGAGCGGCATCCGGTCGATGGCCCGCGCCATCATGCTCACCGCGCTCCTGCCGGTCTCGGGATGCGCCGCCGCCGCCGCGTTGCCGTGAAACGTCACATCGAAATTGCACGCCGCTGCCTGCCGGTCGCAGATCACCCCCACCGGTCCGCCAAAGTCCAGCACCAGCGCCACGCGTGACTCCACGTCGTTCGGATTGAACGCGGCCGCCCCAAACTGCCCCACGTCCTCGCCCACCGTGAACACCAGGTCAATCGGCCCGTGCGGCAGCCCAGCCTCGTCCACCATCGCCACCGCTTCCACGATCGCCGCCACCCCCGCCTTGTCGTCCGCCCCGAGCACGCTCGAGCCGTCCGAATACACCGCGTCTGCCTTTACCACCGGGGTCATCTCCGGCGTCGGCAACACGGTGTCCATGTGCGCGTTCAGCATGATCGGTGGCGAGTCCTTGCCGTTCGCCGGCCAGCGGCAGATCAGATTTCCGATCTGGTCCCGCCGGCAAACCAACCCCGCTGCCTCCAACCGCGGCTGGATGATCGCCACCACCCGGTCCTCGTTCCCCCAGAAGCTGTCCACGCTCAGGATGTCCACAAACCCCCGCAGCAACCGCTCCCAATTCAGCGGCAGTTGCCTCTCAACTGAGTGGGCTGCGGTCATGTTCTAGAACCCTGCTCGAAAAGGAAGATTTCGAGGCCACTCATCACGCAGAGACTCAGATGGGAATCACGGTCTACGTCCAATGTGTCTCACCTTGAGTACTCTGAAGGACTTCGCGTGTTTCCATTAATTACAAAAACGAACACTTTAGATGGAAATGCGGCCTGCGTGTCTTTGCCCCCATGACTCTCAACATCCGCGAGCAGTATGTCATTCTTGATGTCTCCCGTCGGACTATCTTTGACCGTTGTATCAAGCACTAACAGAACACTGACCTGGCGTGCTTCGACGCCACTGTATTGGACAGATTGCTCGCTGTATTTGTCAATGATATAGCTACGGTCACCATTCTCACGCTCAACCTTTAGCTCAACTATTACGCCGCGGAATCTGATGTCCGTAATTCCGCCAGCTTGGCTTGTATGTTCTTGCACATCACTTCCGAGCTGAAATCTAAGATCGCGAGCAACTGACCTCTGGAATTCGTGCTCCGAAACTTCACTCCGACCCTTGAAAGCTGCTTCCTGCGAATAAGTGGCAACCAATTTGGTGAGCGCTTGCACCATATCGAAGAGTTCGGACAGCTCTTCCTGAACTTCAGGGCAATCACGAATCAACTCGGTAATAAGGCGGACAACGTGCTGATCTAGTGGTGCGTTTCCAGTCGCTAGAGGTAGACGGGTCGTGTCAGAAACTCTCAAGCGCATCTCGGTATGCCCAATCAATGGAACCTCAATATAGTCATGATCGACGGTCTCAAACGCTCCGCTGATTGCAAATACAAGATCTTCGAGCACGCTACTCTGCGCGGAGTGGAATCTAATGTGCCCGGGTAGTTCCGCTTCAAAATCTCCACAGTTGACATCAAGAGGCCTTTCAATGAAAAACTCGGTTGCAGAATACTCTGTCGGTGGACATGTTGTCGATAACGTGATGTGTAAGCGATGAGCTTCGTCGGGCCACCCGAGCCCACGGATTCGAAAGCGAAGTGCATATAGTACATGCGGCCGAAGGAATGTAGGTGCCGTCAGAGGTGCGTTGTCAATTGAAATGACGATTCTCAAAACTGGTTCTATCGGTTCACTACTCTTAGTCGATTTAAACGCCGATCCATGTACCCGAGGATTTACTTTACGCCAGTATAGAGTCGGTAGAGGCAAGCTACTGATCAGATGTTGGGCAAAACGATATGTGACGTCCGATTCGAATGCCAGAGCAAGCGATGTTAAATACTGATGAAGATACCCATAGTCTTTTGAGCCGCTCATCTGCACCTTGAGCAGTTGTCGTAGCCTTGTGCCTAAGACTTCGGCTCGCGCGCGCTCTTTGAGTAGATCGCCGGAAGCACTCTTGGCAATCTCCTCGCACAGGAGATGGCTCTCAAGTGCTCGCAGGGCGTATTCGGCTAGTGTCCATTCGTGCGGCACGCTATCGCTGGGCGTATGGTCTAGCAAGGCTTCGAGTTCTTCGATAAACTCCCGTATATGGGTGCTCGATAGTTCATGAG
>WTFW01000079.1:0-20732 GCA_011523785.1 Chloroflexota bacterium
TCCTACGTCAACGGCGAAACCCTCTACGTCGACGGCGCCCTCACCACCGCCATGGCCATCGGCATCTAGCCAGGAAGGAATACGCCCATGGTTTCCAGCAAAGCAGCCACGGTCGAGGAGTACCTGGCCGAGCTCCCCGAGAACCGGCGGGCCGACATCCAACAGGTTCGCGAGGTCATCCTGGCCAACCTGCCGGACGGCTTCGAGGAGTGCATGCAATACGGCATGATCGGCTACGCCATCCCGCTCGAGGACTTCCCCAACACCTACAACGGCCAGGCTCTCGGCGTAGCCGCGCTGGCGGCCCAGAAACGCCACATCTCGGTCTACCTGCACGGCCTCTACGCCGACCCCGAGCTGACCGAGTGGTTCGTGGAGGCATACAAGCAGTCCGGCAAACGACTCAACATGGGCAAGTCCTGCGTCCGCTTCCCCAGGGCCGAAGCCGCCGCGCTGGACCTCATCGGCGAGGTCGTCGCCCGCATCACCCCCGCGCAACTGATCGCCCAACACGAAGCCGCCCACGGATAGGGGATGAAGCCTGATGCCAAGCATTGACTGGCCAATCGAACAGCTACGCACGTACGTCCCTCCGGCCACCGCGCCGGACGACCTTGACGACTTCTGGGCCCAAACCCTGGCCGAACAGGACCACCCCTTCGATGCCACGGAAGCTCCGGTCGACTACCCGGTCGAGGGCCTCAGCGTCCATGACGTGACTATCGCTGGCTACGGCCAGGGCCGCGTGGCCGGCTCGCTGCTGGTCCCGGACGGCGACGCCGAACTCCCCGGCATCGTGATCTTCCACGGCTACACCGGCAACCGCGCCGCCGTCTTCGACGCCGCCGCCTGGGCGCTCCAGGGATTCGTTGTCTTCGCGATCGACATCCGCGGCCAGACCGGCTTCAGCACCGACCCCGACGCCGATCCCCGCGGCCACGCCCTCGGCTGGATGACCCAGGGCATTCAGTCGCCCGACACCTACTACTACCGCCGGGTCTACGTCGACTGCGTGCGGGCCGTCCGTTACGTGCAGTCGCATCCTCGCGTGCGAGCCGACCGTGTCGGCTGCACCGGCATCAGCCAGGGCGGTGGCCTCACCCTGGCCACGGCAGCCCTGGAACCGAGCGTTGCGCTGGCCATGCCGGAGGTTCCCTACCTCTGTGACTTCCCCCGCGCCGCCCAGATCGCCGGTCCGGCCGGCCTCGTGCAGACCATCTACGGCGAGATTCCGGCCTACTGCCGTGCCTTTCCCGACCGCTACGACGAGACCTTCCGCACCCTCAGCTACTTCGACGTGGTCAACCTCGCCCCCCGCGTCCGCTGCCCCACCCTGGTCAGTGTCGGGCTATGGGACGACATCTGCCCACCGTCCACCGTGTTCGGCGCCTACAACCGCCTGACCTGCAAACCGCGCGAGATCGACGTCTACCCGTTCCTCGACCACTCCAGCACCTCAACCCACCGCGACCTCAAAGTCCGCTGGGCCTGGCGCTGGCTGCACGACCGCGAATAGCGCCGGCGGCTACATGCCCTTGTTGCGCGTGATCTTGAACGCGTACGCACAGTCACACGGCTGCTGATCGGGCCGCTGCACTTCAAGCCCCTCGGCCGTCATGCGCCACGCCAACTCGCCGTCGCTACCCAGTAATTCCACCGACCGGATTTCGCCCGGATACAGCGTCTTCAGCGACTCGATCGTGAACGTGGGCTCCGGCCAGTTCAGGCAGATCGCGTAGAGCACGTTGCCCTTCACCGTGAACCTGATGTCGCTGCCCTGATAGGCCAGCTTCTCCTTGGTGTCGCTAAAGGCACCCGAAACTGACATCTCGGTGGGGCCCTCGCCGTAGGTCCACCACGGCGTTGTCCCGTAAATCGCCTCTCCGTTCACGCGTAGCCAGTCGCCGATACCTTCCAGCGCCGACACCGCTTCGTCCGGGAACGTCCCGTCCGGCTTCGGCCCCACGTTCAGCAGCATCAGCCCGTTCTTGCTGACGTTGTCCACCAGGTACTGCACCAGTTCGGTGGCCGACTTGTAGGTGGTCTCCCGCAAGTAGCCCCAGCCCGAGCCGTCGTCCACCGTCGTATCGGTAATCCACTCGTGGTAGGCCTGATCCGGCATCTTCCCCAGCTCAATGTCCAGCACCCCCACACCCGGCGGCAGGTTGTCCCACTTGTAAGTCACCACCACCCCGCGGCCCCATTCGGCTTCCTTGTTGTAGTAGTAGGCCAGAAAGTCCTGCTTGTACTGCTCGTGCACGGCCTTCAGGCCGAAGTCGAACCAGATGTAGTCCGGCTCGTACTTGTCCACCACCTCAGTGAGCTTGGCTTTCCAGGTATCCAGAAACGCCCTGCTCGGCTTGTCCTGCTCGTCCCACTCGACGTCCCGCGGTGGGAAGTCCAGGTTGTGCGGCTCGCCGTACAGGCCGGCATATCGGGGGTCGGAGGTGTCGAAGTCGGTGCGCCAGTGCGGGAAGAACCACCAGTTCTCGGCATGGTGCATGGCCACCATGTAGCGCATGCCCTGTCGCCGAACGGCCTGCGCCAGCTCGCCCACCACGTCCCGCTTTGGCCCCATCCGGGCCGCATTCCACTCCGTGTGCGCGCTGTCCCAGAGCGCGAATCCGTCGTGGTGCTCCGCCACCGGCCCCGCAAACTGCGCCCCCGCGCGCTTGAACAGGTCAGCCCACGCGTCGGCGTCGAAGTTTGCTCCGTTGAACTCCGGTATGAAGTCCTTGTACCCGAACTCCGAGGGATGCCCGTAGGTCTTCGCGTGATGCGCGTAGTGCGGCTCGCCCTCCCGATACATCCGGTACGGGTACCACGTGGCGTTGGGTCCCCAAGCCGGCACGCTGTAGATGCCCCAGTGGGTGTAGATGCCGAATTTCGCGTCAGTGAACCAGCGGGGCGTCTGGTGCTGACGCAACGAGCGCCAGTTCGGCTCGTAGCGGATCGTCATGGCGGGGCTGTCACCTGGGGTGGCTGGGACGCGACGCGCCAGCTTACGGGCCGGACCGACGACTCCGCCTCAGTCAGTGCCCCGGATGCGGGACGAACGGCACCCGCTTCAGCCACAGCCGCAGCGCATGCCAGTAGATGCCGGCCGTCACGCGTGCAGTCAGCAACGGGTATCGAGTCAGCGCCATGCCAAGACTCCGAGCGCTCAATTCCTGACGACGCAACGTCAACCTGGCGTCAAATAAGGCTGTCCCACCCCGCGCCACCTCGATCCGCACGTCCAGGCATTCGCCGGGAGTCGTGGCCGTCAGCTGATATTGCTGATCCATGTGCATGAATGGCGATACGTGCAGCGCCTTCGCAAAGCCGGCCCTCAGCCGTTCGCCACCGGCGTCCGGCTCAGGCTCGATTACGTACACGTGCCGCTCGCCCCAGGGGGTATTGGTCACCTCGGCCACCAGCGCCTGCACGCCGGACTCGTCGGGCGTGAAGCAGTAGTACACGCTGATGGGGTTCATCACGTAGCCGAAATACCGCAGGTGTGTCAGCAGGCGAATCGGTCCTTCGGGCCGACGGCCCGTCACTTCCGCCACGCGTGTACGCACCGCCTCGTCCATCGACATGTCCGGATCGCCGAAGTGATCCCCGCGCCGAAACCAGGCCAGCGCCGGCCGCCGCGCCGACCAGAACAGCCGCCCGTCGAACAGCTGCGGCACTTCGGCCAGGTCCAGGTAGACCATGAACAGACTGAAGCGGAATCCGTGAATCGCCGGCTCGCGCCGATGGTGCGTAACGCATCCCGTGTAGACGGCGCTCGCGCGGGTCATCCACAGGCCATCAGCGCCCGCGCCGCGCGCAGGCCGCTGATGACCCCGTCCTCGTGAAAGCCATAGCGCCAGTACGCGCCCGCGTACCAGGTTCGGCGCGCGCCGTTGATCTCGCCCCAGCGATCCTGCGCGTCAATAGCCGCCTGGTTGAAGACCGGATGGTGATACCTGAGCCGCTTGATGACGGTCTCGCCGTCGATGCAGTCGGTCTGATTCAACGTGACGCAGTACGTTTGCGGCGCGTCCAGTCGCTGCAGCCGGTTCATGATGTAGGTGGTCGGCACACCTGCTGCCCGGTCTGGTGGAATGCGGTAGTTCCACGAAGCCCAGGCTCGGCGTCGATGCGGAAGAACATTGGTATCGGTATGCAGCGCCACGTCGTTCGGCTGATATTCGATAGCGCCCAATACCTCCCGTTCCTGGGGACTGGGATCCCGCAGCGCGCCCAGCGCCTGGTCGCTGTGCGTCGCGAATACCACGTGATCGAATCGCGCCTCACCCGCCCCAGCCACCGCGACCGTTACCTGATCGCTTGACCGTCGCACGCCAACCACCGGCGCGCGCACGTGGATGCGGTCGCGAAACGGACGAATCAGCGCTTCCACGTACCGTCGTGCGCCTCCCACGATCGAGAGCCAGTGCGGCTTCCCCCAAATGCCCAGCAGCCCGTGGTTGTAGAAGAAACGCGCAAAGGTGCGAACCGGGATTCGACTGAACTTGGACGGATCGGCCGACCAGACCGCGGCGCCCATCGGCACCAGGTACAGATCCCGGAACACGCGGGAAAAACCGGCGTCGTTCAGGTACTCGCCCAACGTGCGTCGTTCACCCGGGCCGAGCAGGCCTGTGGCCAGGCGATTGAAGCGCACGTAGTCAACGAGCAGCCGCAGGAACGCCGGCCGTAGCAAGTTTCGACGCTGGGCAAAGAGCGAATTTAGTGAGCCGCCGCTGTATTCGACGCCGGTTCGGTCGCAGCGCACGGAGAAGCTCATTTCCGAGGGCTGGCTCTGAATTCGTAGCTCGCCCAGAATCCGGCGCAACTCCGGATACGTCCGGTGGTTGAAGACCACGAAACCCGTGTCGACGGCGTAGGTGCGCGAGCCGCACGTGACGTCCACGGTGTGCGCGTGGCCGCCGGGCGCGGCGCCGGCTTCGAAGATTGTGACCTGGTGATGCGGCGCCAGTTCGCGAGCCGCGACCAGTCCGGAGACTCCGGCACCGATTACGGCGATGTGCATGGTGGCGCTTCCCCTAGACCCGCTGCGCGGGCTCGAGCAGGTGGTGGGCGACCACCCATTCGCGACCGCCGCGATAGGCGAACAGTTCTTCGCACGCGATGAAGAACAGTCGCCAGCGCGCGATCCAGAGGTCAGCCGCTCCGTCGCCGTAGACCCTTTCGAAGAGTGCTCGGACGGCTTGGCGGCGACGGTCGAGGTTGTACAGCCAGCACCGCAACGTCCGCGCATAGTGGCGACCGTTGACGACCTGGCGATCGACGGTTCGCACCGCTGGCGTACAGTCGTCGAACAGACCCAGGCTCGGCATCGTGCCGCCGCTGAAAAACCAGCGCGCCATCCAGCCGTCCTCCGGCTCAAAGGTGTAGGCATGCCGGCGGTGGCTGAAGACGTGCACGAAAATCCGCCCGCCCGGCGCCAGCGCGTTGACCAACGTCGCCAGCAACGGCTCGGGGTTGCGCACGTGCTCCAGCATCTCGATGCTGACGATGCGGTCGAACCGACCCGGCAGTTCCAACGCAGCAGCGTTTCCGGCAACGACCTGCAGATTTGACAGGCCGAGTTCGGCGGCTCGCGCTTCCATGAAGTGACGCTGCGTGCGCGAGTTGCTGAGCGCCGTGAAGCTCGCTGTCGGAAAGCGCTCGGCCGCCCAGAGCGAAAACGCGCCCCAGCCGCTGCCCAGGTCCAGCACCCGTTGACCATCAGCCAGTTGGGCCCGCCGCGCCGTCAGCTCCAGCATCGCCTCTTCGGCTTGCGCCAGCGTGGAGTCGCCGTTGGGCCAGAACGCGCTGCTGTACTTCAACCTCGGACCCAAAACCAATTCAAAGAACTCAGTCGGCACCTCGTAGTGCTGCCGGTTGGCGGCTTTAGTCTCGACGGCGATGGGCCCGCTTCGGCCTCGTTGCATCCGCTCTTGCGCGGAACCTCGCTCCAGCCTTCGCAGGCGCCGTCGCAGCGCCAGCCGCACGCCCAGGCGCAGCAGGCCATCCGGCGCCAGCCCACGAGCCGCCAGCCGCTCGAACCAGGCCACGTCGTCAGCCACGCCGGCGCAGTCCCGGGATTCGGGGAAGGAACGCCGGCGTCGATTCCACGTACTCGCGATATCCCGGCTTGGTGTCAACCATGCTGCGCTCCAGCATCGCCACGCCCGAGACGCGCCAGAGCAGGAACGTCATCAGAACCGGACTGGCCAGCGCCCACCAGGCCCCCACAGCCAGTCCCAGACAGCCAAAGCCCCACCAGATCACTGCGTCGCCGAAATAGTTGGGGTGGCGCGTCAGGCCCCAGAAGCCGCTGGCAAGGACTCGACCGCGATTGGCCGGATTGGCCTTGAAGCGCGCGAGCTGTAGATCGCCCCCCGCTTCAAAGGCGAAGCCCACGGCCCACAGCGCCACGGCAACGATGTCCCACGGCACGAGAGCCTGCGGTTCGGGCGCGGCCAGCGCCGCGATCAGCGGGAGCGCCACCACCCACATCACGCTCCCTTGTAATAGGAAAACGGTGAAGTAGCTGCGCCACCAGAACGCGGGGCCGGCATTACGGCGGAACTCCTGGTAGCGAAAGTCCTCGGGCTTGCCTCGATTGCGCCAGCCGATGTGCGCCGCCAGCCGTATGCTCCATACCGCCACCAGAACCAGCGTCAGCGCAGATCGGCCGGGATCGCCCGAACCCAGCCAGATTGCGAAGCCGGCCAGGATAGTGAAGCCCAGCCCCCAGTACACGTCCACGATCCCGGCGTTGCGCAACGCGAGGCTCAGCAGCCACACCAGGGTCATGCCGGCGGCAATGACCGCCACGGCCACGCCCAGCAGCCAAAAGTCCGTCATCAGACGTCGACGACCAGCCGCCAGCGGACGCCAATCTGTTGACTGCGCAGCATGGCGTCAGGTCTGGGAGGCTGGCTCTCGCGATCGCCCGGCCAGCAAGATTGCGGCCGCCGCGACCTCAAACGCCAGGCTAATCCAGTTGGACTGCTCGCCTGCGGATCCGTCAGCGAACATGAACGGTGTGCGCACCGCCGCAATGGCCAGATATACGAGACCGAGAACACGCTCGGCCGGCGTCTTCAGAAACAGCGGCGCAAGCCCAAGCCCTATGAACACGCCGCCCATCGCCGCGCGGATTTCCGTGATTCCGCGCGCCGCGTCCGGGGCCAGCCCCGTAAACCCGCTGACGCTCTCAGGCCGCACCAGCAGCACAAGTCCGGATGCCACCGTCCCCGCCAGGACAATGAATCGCATCAGACGCAGGAGCATGATCCGGCCTTTCGGTGACACGGCCAACGCCAGACTCGACTGCCAATCCTAGTGTGGTCGACCGGCGCTCGACGATTCCGTAGGTATTCTTCCGGTCCGACCGGATCATTTGACACCGCGTATTCCTGCGTGATAGATAACTCCCCCGATGAAGGCTTCGTGTAGGGATAGTTGGTTCCCGAATCATCGGTCTCATGTGGCTCGGTTGCGCAGGGAGGAAGCAATGGACCGACAGAGACAGGTAAGCAGACGCTCGCTGCTGAAGCTGGCGGGCGCCGGTGCGCTCGGGACGGGGGCAGTCGCGGCGCTGGCGGCCTGCGGCGAAACGCAGATCGTCGAAGTCCCGGTCGACCGGGTTGTTACGCAAATAGTCGAGAAAGTCGTGACTCAGCAAGTCCCGGTTACGAAAGTGGTTGAGAAGATTGTTACGCAGCAGGTAGCGGTCGAAGTCCAGAAGGAAGTGCCGGTCGAAGTCCAGAAAATCGTGACCGTCGAAGTTGCGCCGCAGCGGCCGCCGGTCACCCTGGTTGCCTGGTATAACCAGATCGAATACACCAAGCCGGCCTGGGACAAGATTGCGGCAGACTACAAGGCCCAAAACCCCCACGCCACGCTAAAGGCCAACGGCGTCCCTCACCCGGACGCGGTCACCAAGTACCTCACCGCCCTGGCCGGCGGGGAGACTATGGACATCGTCTACGTTCACCCGGAGACGAACTCGGTGCTGGCGGCCCGCGAAGCCGTGCAGCCGCTAGACGCCTTCTGGAACAACGACTCCGAGTTTCCGCTCGGCGATTTCTACGAAGGCCTGATGCTCCAGCACCAGTACCTTGATGGACGCTTCTACGCCATTCCCATGCAGCACGCGCCGATCCTGCTGATCTACAACCGGGACGCGCTTGCCGAGCTCGGCATCGGCGATCTGTGGGAAATGGACAAGGAAGGCCAGTGGACGATCGACGTTCACACCGAGATCCTGGAACGCGGCGTCGCCGGCGAGGGCGAAAGCCAGACGTGGGGCGGCCGGGAGATTCCGGCAGCTCTCAAGATCTACTACCTCTGGGTGTGGGGCTATGGCGGCAGCGTCTGGAACGAGGACGCCACCGCCACGCACCTGAACGAGCAGGGCTCGGTGGAAGCCTTCGAGTACATCACCCGTCTGATCACCGATGAGTTGGTCCCCTCGCGCGACTTTTCGCGGGCGTTCCCGGGCGGCGCCGAGGGCATGTTCCTCAGCGGCAATCTACGGACCTACTGGGGCGCCAAGTGGACCACCACCAAGGTTCCGGATGACATCAACGCGGGTATCGTGCCGCCGTACAAGATGCCCAACGGAACCAACACCAACCGCGACGCTACCAACGCCTACGGCATCCACGGGGCCAGCGAGAACCCCGAGGAGGCCTGGGACCTGCTGAAGTACATGACGACCGAAGGCGTCGTCGAGATGTACAAGGTCGGATTCACGGCGCCGACTCGGAAGTCGCATGAGGACCTGGCCGTCTGGCTCAATTCGCTGGCGCCATGGGAAGACCCCGCGGTCCATCGCGCGGCGGTCGAGCGCTATGACCGGGTGTTCTTCCACCCGGTCCGCTACGGTGAGATCAACACTGACTTCGTGCTGCCGGCGGTGGACGGCGTGATTCTTGGCGAGGAGACGGTCCAGGAAGCCATGGACCGGATCAAGCCCGGAATCGACGAACTGCTCAACGAGCCGATTTAGCGCCGCTCGTGCAGCCGGCAAGACTTGGCTTGGCTGTGAATCCCGGCGCCCGCCAAGGCGGGCGCCGGGGTCTCACTGACGCGGGTGCCCGGCCGCGTGGCTAGCCGCGCGGCTCCGCTGCGTCGCGACCCGCCCGTCAGAACCGGCCTGCGGTCCATTCGCTGGCGCCGCCACCTGATCGGCTACCTGTTCATCAGCCCGTGGATCGCGGGATTCGCCCTCTTCACGGCCTTTCCCATGATCTACTCGCTATTCCTGAGTTTCACGAAGTACGACCTGTTGGGACCACCTGAATTCGTCGGCTTCAGCAACTTTGAACGCATGGTCTCGGATCACCTATTCCTGACAGCCCTGGGGAACACGGCCTTCTATACCCTGCTGGCTGTGCCCATCCAGCTTCTGCTGGCGCTGTTCATGGCGCTCCTGCTCAACCAGAAGCTCCGCGGCATCAACGTGTTCAGGACTGCCCTCTATCTACCCACGGTCACACCCACCGTGGCCTTCGTTGTGCTGTTCGTGTACATGTACAACCCCGAATTTGGCATTTTCAACGCGATCCTGGGCTGGTTTGGCATCCCCAAGCAGGGCTGGCTGACCGACCCCAACCTGGCCAAGCCGGCCTTCATCATCATGAGCCTCTGGCACGTCGGGGGACAGATGGTCATCTTTCTCGCGGGTCTGCAAGCCGTACCGGAGACGCTGGTTGAAGCTGCGTCCATTGACGGCGCCGGCAAGCTCCGTCGTTTCTGGCACGTCACGATGCCCATGATCAGCCCGGTGATCTTTTTCAACCTCGTTCTTGGAATCATCGGCTCGTTCCAGGTCTTTGCGACCGCCTATATCGCAACCAACGGCGGCCCCAAGCACGCCACGCTGTTCTATGTCCTGTGGATGTATCGCCACGCGTTCGAGAATTTCCGGATGGGCTACGCCGCCACTCTAGGCTGGGTGCTCCTGGGCGTGATCCTGGTCTTCACGTTGATCCAATTCGCCGTCAGCCGACGCTGGGTCTATTACGAAGGCGAAGGGGCGTAGACGCGTGCAGCGGATCGGCCAGATTTCCTTTCAGGCCCGTGAAGGCACCACCAGGCGGCGCACGCTTCTGTCTTATGGTCAAACCGCGGGCGGGCAGCTCGTCGGCTATGCCACGCTCTTCCTGGTGGCGGTGGTTTCCCTGCTACCGCTGCTGTGGATGGTGTCGACGTCATTGAAGGAATTCGGGCGTGAGTTCCTGTTTCCGCCGCAGTGGATCCCGAATCCCGTCGTCTTCGGGAACTACATTACCGCTTTTGAAACCTCGAACCTGGCACGCTACTTCGGTAACACCTTGATGATTGCGGTCCTTGCCACGCTCGGTACCGTGTTGAGCTCGTCGCTGGTCGCCTTTGGATTCGCTCGTCTTGAATTCTTTGGCAAGCGCGTGTTGTTCATCATCCTCCTCTCCACGTTGATGCTGCCGGGCATAGTGACCCTCGTTCCCACATTTGTACTCTTCAAGACTCTGGGTTGGATCGATACGCCGTTGCCGCTCATCGTTCCTTGGTGGTTCGGAGGCGGCGCGTTTGGCGGCGCGTTTTTTGTCTTCCTGATCCGGCAGTTCATGCTTCAATTACCGCGCGAGTTGGACGAAGCAGCGCTGGTGGATGGAGCTTCCTACTTCCGCATTTACTGGCGCATCATGCTCCCGCTCTCCAAGCCGGCTCTTGCCGCCTCGGCCATTTTCTCCTTCATCCATCACTGGAACGACTTCCTCAATCCCCTGATCTTCCTGAACAGCGAGGAGTGGCGCACGCTGGCCCTGTACCTGCGCTTCTTCCTGTACACCGAAGCCGGGGGCGGCGCTGGACTCACGCGCTGGAACCTGATGATGGCGGCGTCGGTCGTCATGCTGATTCCCGTTCTCGTCATCTTCTTCTCGGCTCAGCGCTA
Organism: Chloroflexota bacterium; assembly: GCA_011523785.1. Lineage (GTDB taxonomy): Bacteria > Chloroflexota > UBA11872 > UBA11872 > UBA11872 > UBA11872. The sequence goes on from WTFW01000079.1 coordinate 10,928, forward strand.
CTTCATTCGCGGCGTTGCGCTGACCGGGATTGCCGGGCGATAAGCCCCGTGGACTTCATGGCTGCAGCCGGCAGGCCCAATCGAGCGTCCGCTGTTGGACGCCGGGCTGCCTAAGGACAGGAGTGACTGATGGCTACCGAGGCCGCTGACAAGCGCATCACGGGCTACCCGAACGATCCGCCGCGCGAGCGCAAGGCGCTCAATCTCACAACCTACGAGTACGAGTTCCCCTTCAACTACCCCAACGTGCTCGTGGACCGCGTGTGGGTTGGCGGCGAACGTCACGGCATCGAGCTCTTTCCGATTAAGACGACCGACGGCTCCACCGCCACCACGCAGACCCCGTCCGACTGGATCGTCATCGAGGAAGACCACCCGATGGTGCAGGTTGCCGTCATTGGCAGTGCCTGCACCCCGCCTGGATCCATCCTGGTCGAGTGCGACACCATCGATAACTTCAGGCACGAGGGCGAGAACGAACGCGCCGTATCCGCGCGCTTCCGGGTGGACAACCTGTGGGGGATGCACCTGCGCGCTGACCTGCTGAAGCAGGGCGGCTCCTACCACGCCCTCCCGGTTGCCGGCATGAGTTGCGCCGTGTTCGAAATCCCGCCCTCACACCGCGTTCGCGTCGCCGGCATGGGCGCCATTCCCGCCTGGTCCGAAGACGGCTATCCCGACGACGTGCACTATTCCATCCGCTACATCCGCACCACCGTCGCGGAGGCCTACTAGCCGCTGAGCGGCCAGGCGCGTCGGATGTTGCCTGCCGGCTGTCGGGACGGAACGAAGGACTGCGCTACGCGGCTCAGCAAGGCGTCTCGCGTCGCCGGGATTTTCTCGCGGCAGCGCGAGTTTTGCCCACGCGCTAAACTGCCGCGCCCGGTTCGGCATCGAATTGTCCGATGTCACGCCAGAACAGCCTAGAAGAGGACCGTCATGGCGTTAGCCGACCAGACAGATGTCCCACGATCCAGCCGCCGGGCGCTGATACCTGGTTGGACCTGGCGCGAGACCCAGGGATTCCTCTTCATCCTGCCCTGGCTGCTCGGCTTCGTTGTCTTCATTGCCGGGCCGTTCTTCTTTTCCTTCTTTGTAAGCCTGACGGAGTGGAGCTTCATCGGCGACATCAAGTGGCTGGGACTGGATCACTACGTTCGACTGCTATCCGCCGATGACCCGCGCTTCGTCCAGGCGGTCTACAACACCACCTATTACGTGGCGTTTCACGTACCCGGCGTGCTGCTCATCTCGTTCATCATCGCCGGGCTGCTGAATCAGAAGGTGCGCGGTATCGCGATCTACCGCACGTGCTTTTACCTGCCCTCCATTACCACCGGCGTGGCTACGGCCGTCCTCTGGTTCTGGGTCCTGCAGCCAAACGGCCTGCTCAACAATTTCCTGGACATTTTCCTGGAGCCCTTTGGCGTGAGTGGGCCGAACTGGCTCGGTTCCACCGCGTGGGCGATGCCGGGGCTCATCATCATGAGCTTCTGGACCGTCGGGACCACCATGATCATCTTCCTGGCCGGATTCCAGGGCATACCGCAGCACCTTTACGAAGCCGCCGAAATCGACGGCGCAGGCTGGTGGGGCAAGGTCCGCAACGTCACAATCCCGATGATGACCCCGCAGATCTTTCTGACCTCAGTGATCGGCGTTATCGGGTCGTTCCAGGTCTTCACGGCGGCGCTCATCATTACCGACGGCGGTCCGGCGGACGCCACGCTGTTCATTCTGTTACTCCTGTATCAGATGGGATTCCGGGCGTTCAACATGGGCTATGCGTCGGCCATTGCCTGGGTTCTCTTTCTGATCATCTTGTTCTTCACGATCGTGCAGTTCATTAGCGCGCGTCGCTGGGTGTACTACGAGGGCGTGCGCGCCTAACGCACGTTCGCCGTTCAGCCGAACGCAGGTTGGCGTCGCGGGTACCACGCGCGCCGGGAGCAGGTAGGACATGATCCGCCGGGGAAGTTCATCGCAACGACGCTCGGCCATCCGGCGGCTTTCCGAGACCAGGCGCCGCGGCTCGGAATGGCTTCTGAATCGGGTCCGACCCGATGGCAGCGTTGGCCCCTCGGACGAGGGCTTCCGGTTCTACCGCGTGCCCTGGTCCCTTAATGTGTCCGGCCACACCCAGGCCGCCACCGCGGTTTGCGGCTGGATTCGCGAGTACATGCTCACTCCCGACGGCGACTTCGATCGCGGACACCGCAGGCTGTATGACGCCTATGCCTACCGCAACGCCACCCTGGTCTACGGCGCCCACATGGCCCGCCAGTTCGACATCAGTTCACGCGGACTCGGGTTCATCCTCTCCATGCAGGATGAGTCGTCCGGCGGGTTCGCCAACGACCGCGACCCCGATGGAACCCTTGGGGACGTGATGGACTTGCCCTACACCTGCGGCTGCGGGCTGGCCTGTCTCGCGCTGGGCCGACTCGACGAGGCCCGGCGCGTCTACCAGTTCCTCGACCGCGTCTGGTCCGTCCAATCCGAACTGCCCGACCGCCTGTACTACTCCTTCTCGCGCCGTCGCCAGGCCGTCATCACCGAGTACAACGAGAAGGACATCTTCTGGCACGTCGTCGAATCCCAGGAAGCACGGCCACAGCGCTGGACGGTGGGTGGGTTGTCGGCCGCATTCCTCTGCCGGCTGTACATGGTCGATCCCAATCCCAACTACCTCTCGCTGGCACGCGACTTTCAGCAGTTCTCCATCCAGAGCACGCCGCGCCAGTTCGAGTTCCCACAGGTCTGCAAGAGCGGCTGGGGCGCGAGCCTGCTCTTTCAGGTGACGGGGGAGGATCAATATGCCGGGTGGGCCGTCAAGCTGGCCCACTGGTTTGCCGACACCCAGGCCGACGACGGCTCCTGGGTCTTCGACGGCGACGCCACGGAGGGCCGCACACTGGAACTGACCGCCGAGTTCGTGGCGCACGTCGATACGATCATTGGCTGCCTGGCAAGCCGTCCGTGACCACCACGACCAGCGCGGTGCTAACAGCGCCGGAATCGTTCGAAGTTCGAGAGTTCCCACTGCCCGCCATCGGCGAGGACGACGGCCTGCTGCGGATGGAATTGTGCGGGGTCTGCGGCAGCGACGTGCTGCACTGGGGTGGCCACTCCGCCGTGAGCCGCAACCTGCCCGCCATCCTCGGCCACGAAATCGTCGGCCGGATCGAGCAGGCCGGACAGAACGCGGCAAAGCGCTGGGGGGTGGCCGTGGGTGACCGCGTGATCGTGGAAGCCAGCTTCGGCTGCGGCCTTTGCGACCTGTGCCTGCGCGGCAGCTACCAGATGTGCGCCGCCGGCCAGGGCTACGGCGGACGAATCTCGGCATCCGCCGGCCCACATCTCTGGGGCGCCTTCGGTCAGCACCTCTATCTGCCGCCGCGAGCCCGCGTGCACCGGATCGGCGACGCCATCGCACCCGAAGTCGGCGTCGTCATCGGCGCGGTCCTGGCCAACGGCGTGCGCTGGGTCCACACCATCGGCGGCGCCGGCATCGGCGACACGGTCGTCGTCTTCGGACCGGGCCCGCAAGGGTTGGCGGCCACCATTGCCGCTCATGCCGCGGGCGCGGAGCGGATCATCGTCGTAGGGCTGACCGGCGACCGGGCGCGACTAGCCTTCGCTTGCGACTGCGGCGCGACTGACACGCTGACTTTCGATCAGCACACCGTCGGGGCCATCACCGAACTGACTGGCGGCCGCCTGGCGGACGTCGTGATCGATGTTACGGGCAGCGCAAACTCGCCCGCCGTAGCGGCCGAGATCGTGCGCCCGCTGGGCACCTTCGTCATGGCCGGCTCCACGGCCGCCGCAAGCGTCGAACTCCCCTGGAACGAATTGGTGCGCAAGGAAGTCCGCGCCCAAGGCGTCAACAGCCACGACCAGGCCGCCGTCCGCGCCGCTATCGCGCTGGCGAGTTCAGGGCGCTACCCGCTCGAGCGTATGGTGACTCATCGGTTTCCTCTCGGTTCCGCCGGCGACGCGCTACAACTCATCCGCAGTGCCCGCTCGAGCGACGGCGCGATCAAGGCGGTAATCGACCCGTTCGATCAGGGAGACCAACAACCGGACCGCCGCGCACCAGCGGGCTAGGCCGGAGGAGTCCTCATGCCGCTCGAAGTCGTTTCCACGGACGGCCAGTCATTCCGCTATCGGGATTACATCCTTCCTGAACTCGGCGCAGGGGAGGTACGCGTGTGCGTGGAGTTCGCGGCGCCGAAACATGGGACTGAGCTGCACTCGCTCACAGGGAACCCGCATCACCGCAAGCGATGGGACGAGAACCTGCGCATGTATCTGCCCCGGCCAGAATCTCTCCCCCTGACGGAGCGTCCGGTGGGAAACATGGTGGTGGGCGTAGTCAGCGAAGTCGGATCAGATGTAACCGAGTTCTCGCCGGGTGACCGTGCCTTCGGCTACGGACCGATCCGCGAGGAACATCAGCTACCTGAAGGCTCCTGGCGGCCGCTTGGCGGCCTGTCCGCAACCGACGCGGTGTGCTCCGATCCGGCCCACGTGGCCCTGGTGGCGGTGCGCGACGGCAACGTGCGGATCGGCGACGCGGTCGCGGTGTTCGGCCTGGGGGCGATTGGCCTGATGACCGTCCAGATTGCCGCCTGCAGCGGCGCCACGACAGTCATCGCGGTCGACCCGATCGAGAGCCGTCGAGCAACTGCCCGGACTCTCGGCGCCGACCTGGCTATCGATCCAAGTGCCGAGGACGCGGGCCTGCGAATCAAGCGAGCGACCGGCAACCAGGGCGTGGACGTGGCCATCGAGACCTCCGGCAACGCCGCCGCCCTGCACGAGGCCATCCGCGCCATACGCCAGTGCGGCACGATCGTGCACGTGCCCTACGGTCCCAAGGACGCGTCGACGCTGCACCTGGATGAGGAGTTCCACGTCAACCGTCCCACCATCATCGGCAGCCAGGCTGTCTGGCGAAACCCCGACCGATCTCATCCGCTATGGGACGAAGAACGCGCGCGCGTCACGGCCATAGACCTGTTTCGGCGTGGGATGGTCACCTCGAGAGGCATCGTCACACCCATCGTCGATTTTCTCGATGCGACCGAGGCGCTAACGGAAGGCCTGGCAGCCCCCGACCGCGCAATCAAAATCGGCGTGCGCTTCCCCTGATCACGCCTCACGACGTGCCCCGCCGCGCGACTGCTCAGTGGTCACCAGCCAGCACCCAGTCCAGGTTGAAGCGCGCCGCGCTGATCTTCTCGTGGTAGCGCTGCGTGCCGCCTTCCCAGATACAGAGAATCGTCTTATCCGGCAGCACCGAAAGGTCCGAATAGCCGGCCAGATCGCTGGTCACGGTTCGCGATACGGGCCATGTCCGGCCGTCGTCGCGGCTAACTCGTACGGTCAGGTTGCGGCGGGCCGGTCCACGCGGATTGCTGAAGAGCAGCACGTTCTCGCCGTGGGCGTCTGTGCTCGAGTAACGCACAAGCCCGACGTGGCAGCACGGTGTCACCTGCTCCTCGTGCTGCCCATGGTCGTCAAAGCTCTCCCCGTAGTCGGAACTTCGTGCGAACCAGCGCAGTCCGTTGTAGTACGGACGATTCTTCCGGTAATTCACGTAGATTCCGCCGTCTTCCGTCTCCTCCAAGACGAGTTCGTCCGAACCTGCGGGTAGGACAGCACCCGCGTGCCAGGTCTCGCCATGGTCGTCGCTGTACACCAGGCCGCCGCGAACGCCGGGCGCCTGCCCTTCCTCGCCGGCCTTGAAGAGAAACCCCGCGATCACGTGCCGACCGGCCCGCGGGCCTCTCGCCAACTGCACCCCGCGCGACGAGTTGTTCACCCAGGCGACCCAGCCCTCCGCGTTCGGCGCCGGGCGGACGAAATACGGCTCGGACCAGCTCTGGCCCTCATCCGAACTTCGCACCATCCAGAACCCGCCGCCCATTTCCGCATACGGAGCGAAATAGCCCAGCCCGTTGCCCTCCGCCTGCGGCAACTTCCAGAACGTCACGAACACATCGTTCGTGAAGCGATCCGCGAGGATCGGTCCGAGGAAGGTATTGATGCCCTCCTCCGCGAACAGCACCTCCTGCCGCGTCCAGTTCCTGCCGCCGTCCTCGCTGCGCGTCACTAGGACATTCGTCGCGTGGCCGCCATCGGCCAGGGAGCCCACCCGCTGCTGGCAGACCGCAATGACCGTGCCGCGAGGCGTAACCAGGATTCCAGGTATGCGAACCCCATATCCGTCAATCACGTGATGGGCCCAGCCGGCATCGACGATCACGGGCCGTTCGGTCAGGAGGCGCCGTTGAGCGGCCGTCAGGCCCGACAAGTGGAGCAGGACCTCCTCCTGTCCGAGCTGTCCCAGGTAGATCTGCGCTGTCAGGCTTTCGCTCGCCTGCCAATGCGCGGCCACGTTCTGGTTGAGCGTCTCGCCAACCCCCGGCAGGAAGACATCCACCGTCTCGTACAACTCAGCGGACACAGTTCGGCTCCTTCATCAGACCAGGACGTAAATGGTCTGGCAGATCTGGCGTTGGCTCCGGCGCACGTTGACCGCGGTGCGGAGGCATGCATCTGAGGACTGCTCCAGGGGTGCGAGCGGCACCTGGGCCCGGCAGTCCGGAGTCTGCGTCAACGCGCCTGGCAACCGCACCCCGCGCTACGGCGCCGCGCCGCCGCTGGTCGGCGTCACTCTAGACAGCTGCTTGCTCGCGTAGCTCTCCTGGAGCTTCTGCCGATCGGCATCGCTCATTCCGGGGCCGTACCTACCGTGCCGCATCATCTGCCGCTCATCTTTCATGTACTCGAATTCATCGCTTGCCTCGCAACCCGTAACTGCCGTGGCCATCAACAACGCAAGTGCCGCGCCCGCAATAAACCTCGTCAACTTCTTCGACGAGCGCATAAAGTCACCCTCCACAGTCCAGTCGTTGGCCGTCTTGCTTGACAGTTGCGACGTCGGATACGCGTAGGTGACTGCGGCCTTCGCCTACATGCCCGACAGAAAGCGACGCAAACCGCGAGGCTCTTAGGCTCGCGACGGCCGTGCCGACAGGGCTCTCCAACTGGCTATGCAAACAGCCACTCCTGGTTAAATCGAGCTACCGCGAGTTTTTCGCTGTCCCGGATCTCGCCAACGGTGTAAATGCAGAGCACCGTCCCGTCCTCGGTCACGGCCAGGTCGGAGTACCGACACGGTCGTCTGTCAATAAGTTTCGATATTGGCCAAGTGCGTCCGCCGTCTTGGCTCACGTAGATGGTCATGTCCGCACCGCCGGGGATCAGCTGATTCACGCCCACTGGGTGCGAAAAGAGCAGCAGATCAGGGTGGTTGTCAGCGGCCGCACCATGACGAGCCAGTCCTACGTGCACGGGTCGGCCGCTCAGTTCCCCATGCTCGCCCAGCTCGTAGAACCCCTGGCCGCCGTCACGGCTGCGAGCGAACGTGCGGCCGTCCCTTCGGCAGGTATTCCTCCGATAGCTGACGTAGATTTCGCCGCCCGCGGTCTCCACCAGCGACACCTCGTCCGATCCCTCGGGGAGCACGGCGCCAACCGTCCACGTCTCGCCATGGTCATCGCTGAATAGCAACCCGCCGCGCACGCCTGGGACCTCTCCAGGTTCGCCCTCCTTGTAGAGAAACCCGGGAACCACCAGCCGCCCGCGGTGCGGCCCGGCCGCGAGCTGAACCCCGTGCACGCTGTTGTTGGGCCAGCCGGTCCACCCGTCAGGATTGGGCTCCGGGTCGACATGCCGCGCATCAGACCAGGTCAAGCCATCATCAGTGCTCTGCACGATCCAGAACCCGCCGCCCTTTTCGGCATACGTGCTGAAATACCCGAGGTCATCGACAACGCCCGCCGGCATGTCCCAACCGACAAGTAAGAGCGTGCCCGAGATACGGTCCTCGACGATGGCGCCGAGAAACGTGTATTGACCCTGCTTCGCATAGATCACCCGCTGCCGAGACCACGTCTTGCCGCCGTCCGCGCTGCGCGACATGAGGACATCGTTCTCGTGGCCGCCGTCACCCATGCCTCCGTGGCGCCGTTGGCAGACGGCGACCACGCTCCCGGCATCCGTGACGAGCAATCCTGGCAGATGGATGCCGAATCCATCGAAGTCGTGATATCGCAGGTTGGTGAAGTCCATTGTGATCTTCGCTCGCGCCAGTTTTTTTCGTTCGGCGCGATCCGTCCCAATCACCGCCACGAGCACCGAATTGGGATCACGCGTGCTGGTATAGAAGTTGGCCGTCACGCCGTAGGTGTGCAGAGCGTCAGTTCGGCGTTCGGTCTGCTCGGACAGGCCTTCCTTGGCGGAAACCTCGGTCGGCGCTGCGGTTCGCTCCCAGTGATAGGCCGGTGCCTGAGTGAGCATGTCGCCTTGACCGGGCAGGAACACATCAACGTATTCGAGAAGCGGATCGGTCATCCCTGATCGCACTTTCTGGCGGCGTCGATCATGTCGCGGTTGCCCGCCACCGTCGCCGACCCCACGCACGCTTGCGGCATAGCGGGGCCGGCGACGGCGGCGTGACGTCGGCTATCGGCTGACGCGACCGGCGTCCAAATCGGCTTTGTACTTGGCCATCTGATCGCTCACGTCCTTCTCCGCGATCTCGACCGTCTCGTCGACCGAAAGGTCGCCGGCAAACAGCTTCTGAACGGGCCGAACCCACATGCCCTCGACTTCGCCGCGCCCTGAGGGAGATCCGGGTACGTAGATGCCGCCAGGCCGCATCAGGCACTTCTCGTCAATCAGATACAACTCCTCCATGCGCTCCGGCGGCGGGCTGATTCTGGACGCCGCGCCGACAAGGATAAAAGCCTCGGTCAATGCCGTTGCGACCCTGAACCTCAGGCCCTGCCATGAAGATCGCGAAATCGACCACCTGCTCTTCGGTGCCTGTAAGCGTGGCCGTGGAGGCCACGAGATGCGGCTGATCGACGTACTCGTTGTCGCCCGTTGATGTTGGGTGCGGCCCACGCGGTTTCGGGGCCTGCGCCCAGCGGAACCGATCTCCAATCCGGGTCAGGTTAAATCCCGTGCTGCGGCCCCGCCCGTGGTCGTAGCCTTGCAACCCCGCATTGAACGGGTTGCCGTATTCGCCGCCAATCTCCTGCCGCATCTCCGATCTGAACTGCACATCGTAGGTGTGGATGTAGTCATAGGCTCGCTGGAGCGACTCTCTCCCGGCGCCTTGGAAGTTGCCCAGGACCAGGTGCCCCTCCGGACCCACGATGTACTTCTGGAGCCCGTTAAACCCCCAACACTGGTGCTGCATGCCAAGGATGCCGGAGTTGAGTCCCCAGACGCCCGTCTCCTGATCACGGACTTGCATGGCGCCCTCGAGCATGTCGTCGTATGACCAGCCATCCGTGGGCGCCGGAATTCCCGCGGCATCCAGCAGATCGACGTTGTAGATAAATGCCGCGATTCCAGCGCCCTGGTAGGGCATCCCGTATTGCGGACCGCGCATCGTGTCGTCGTAGGGCAGCGGACCGGGTGACTCCTTATTGTCCGTATACACCTCGCCTGAGAAGTGGTACTCGGCGGGCGTGAAGTCAGGGTTCTTGGCTAGCAGATCGTTGATCTGAAGCCACGTCCCGGCATCAACCCACTGCTGGAACACCCTGTCGCTGAGCAGACCGATCTCGGAAAGAGTGCCGGCGACCGCCTGAATACTGATCTTCTCTGTGAATTGGTCTGGCTGTGCAATGAACTTGACGATCGTGTTTGGCTTGATCTGGTTGTAGCGATCAATCGCCCACTGCGTCGACTTGCCTCGAGGACCGGACGTATGGTCCGT
>WTFW01000079.1:20832-35484 GCA_011523785.1 Chloroflexota bacterium
ACTTCCTTGATCACTTCCTGGGTAACGATCTTCTCCACCTCGACCACCTGGGTCTCGCCACAGGCCGCCAATACGGTGGCGCCGGCTACACCCAGAGATCCGGCAAGCAAACGGCGACGCGTGATCGTTAGTGACATTGCGGCCCCCATACAATTCGAACTTCGAAAGTTCGGCTACGCAGCAGTCTATCGCCGCGACGCGGCAGCATCAAACCGACGGGCGGCGCTGGTGCCCCGAAGTACCCCTCCAAACCTGCTAGCGTGAACGCGGAGGTGGACGGGGCCGGGTGGTCCTCGCGGTCTTCAAAACCGTTGTGGGGCGCTGGTGAGCGTTCCAGGTGGGTTCGACTCCCATGCACCTCCGCCCGGAAAGCCCGCTAACGAGAGTAGGCAGGAAGCGCCGCCCCGCAGCGCGGGTCACGCTCCCGCGCCGGTCCCTCTACCTACAAGCAATCTACGACAAGAGCTTAGGAGCCCCGGCCGAAACGCTTCAGCGCGCTCGGCCCGGCCTAGCTGGTGTCGCCAGGATCCGCAAGGTCTGAGTAGCGCGCCGCGTTGGCCGTGACCTTGCGCACTGTCCGAAGAAAGCCCTCGAGTTCTGCCTCGGTGACCCCCTCCAGAAGCGTGGTGTCGACAACCTGCATCCGTTGCATGATTTCAGGGAGTATGGCTCGGGCGTCATTCGTGAGCGTCAGACGCACGATGCGTCGGTCACGCTCAAGCCGCTGCCGCCGCACGAGGCCACGCTGCACCAGCCGTTCCACGTTGCGGCTGATGGAAGCAGAGTCGATTGGGATGACCCGGGCGAGCAATGTGGCCGTGGTGCCCTGAGCGGAGGCGCATTGCTCAAGGATGGCCCACTGGACCGGCACGATATTGAAGGGCATCAGCACGTCGCCCGCCAGCTTGGCGTGGGCGGTGACAACAGTACTGGCTATGAGACCTATCGGCCCCTGGGGTACTTTCCGCTCATCCAGCACAGCACACCCCCGCGCCCGTCGTCGCCGGTCCCTGCGATGTCAACAGTAGTTGCTTAGACACTCATTGTCAAGAGCATTGAATTTTCACTTTTCGCGTTTGGGCGCGTGCAAATGACCGGAAGGCCGGAGGCGACCGGGCCCGCTGGGCGATTGAGCCACGCCAACGCACGACATGGGCTGCGACAGGTATGACTGGCGTCGAGCATTTGGGCGCCTGCGTCTCCCCGGTCCACGCAGTGTGTACGGCTCCCGCGGATCGCGAGGGGACGGACGACGCTCTAGGCTGCCGTTGCCCGGGCAGCCGACGTCCGGGGTAATGGCAAGCGAGGCGTCCCATGCCGGTTGCTGGCGACTACGAGTGCTTCAGCGACGACTGGCGCCGCACCGACCCTGACCTGGTCTTCTTCCTGCCCAAGCTTCCGCCCCAGCTCGTGGAGGCCGTGGATCACGTGCTGGTGGACGTGACGCCGGGCGGCGATCTGCTAGCTATCTGGACCTTCGGCGCCAAGGCCGACGCCTCCGACCAGACCGTGCGCTACGCGCGCAGCGAGGACGGCGGTCGCACCTGGACCGACCCCGGCCAGTTCGACCCGCCGGGTCCCAAATACGGCCAGGTGGCCTGCTTCGGGTTTCCAGTGATCAGCCGCACCGGCCGCATCTTCGTCTTCTACAACAAGGCAACAGCCGCGGGGTCCAACTACACGACCAGCTTCCTGCGTTGCAGCTACTCCGATGACGACGGTCGCAGCTGGGCGCCGGGCAACGTGGACATCCCCTATCGGCGAAGCATTCTGAGCCATCCAGACCCCAGCGTGGGTACCAACGCCCTGGTGTGGCAGAAGCCGATTCGGGATTCGGGCGACCGGTTGCTCGTGGGCTACACCGAGTGGTCATCGCTGGCGGCCGAACGCCCGCTGGTGGTCCGCAAGCCGGACGGCACGGCAAAGATCTTCAACAGCGAGTGCCGCTGCGGCTTCATGCGTTTCGACAATATCGACAAAGGACCAGAGCCGCGGGATCTGCAAATCACCTGGCTACCGGGTTGCGACGAGCTTATTTCGGTGCCCATCACAACCGATCCCGACGCGCCGCCCGACCTCTCGTTCTGCCAGGAACCGGCGGTTGCGCTGCTTCCCGACGACCGCCTGTTCACGGTGATGCGCACGCGCAACGGACAGATCTGGTACACGGTGTCCGACGACCACGGTCGCTCGTGGCGGCCTACCGAGATGCTGCGCTACACGGACGGTGGACCGCCCCTGGAAAACCCCGTGTCGCCTTCGCCGCTTTACCGCCTGCGGGACGGCCGGTACCTGCAATTCCTCCAGAATCACGATGGCTGGGGGCACGGGGCTGGCGGGCCTACCGACAACACCAACGCCCGGCGGCCGCAGTTCATGGCTGTGGGCGAGTTCCGTCCCGCGGCTCACCAGCCCATATGGTTCAGTGACCCGAAGTTACTCTTCGACACCGACGGCGTCGGCGTGCCGCCGTTCTACCGTCCGTGGCTCTCCATGTACGCCAGCCTCACCGAACACCACGGCGAGCGGATCCTCTGGTACTCGGACCGCAAGATGTTCGGGCTGGGGCGCTTCATCACCGACGAGATGCTGGCGGGGATGACGGTCCCGTCTTGACGAGAGCCGGCGCTGGGTAGCGGGGAGGCTGGGCCACTCCCTAGAAGTGCGACTTGTCCGGGTGACCGTCAATGGGAACCATCCGGTAACGAACGACGTCGGACGGACCGGACCGGTGCTCGGCCGCCAATTCGCTGAAGGCCTTCATATGCGGCGCGGCCGCATGGGCCGCCAGGTGTTCCTCCGACTCCCATCGCTCGATCACAACCAGGGCGTCCGGGTTGTCGATCCCCCGGTGGTACGTGTAGTGCAGGCAGCCGTCCTCCTCATGCACGTTGCGCACGTTGTCCTGCATCTTGCGAACCAGCGCATCGGTGTGACCCGGCTTCGGGTAGATGGTGGCGATCACGGTGACTTCGGGCATGCGGTTCTCCAGGGCGGCACGAATGCTTGTGCGGCGTCGGCAGTCTAGGGGCCAAGACCTGCCCGGCGCACGACTGACGCACCGGGGGCCCGATGCCCTCAGGCCTTACCGGTCGTAAAGACGTGCCTTCGGCGCCATGGACAACTCTCGAGTCTCGGCAGTGGACACGTCCACCACGGCGGGCTGCCCCTCGTTCACCGCGTGCAAGGCCCGCTCAAAGGCCGGTCGCAAGTCGCCAATGGCGGTCACCGACTCCGCGTGGCATCCCAGCGCCGCGGCTACGCCGGCGTAGTCGCCGTGCAGCGTGGACGCACCGAACTTCTCGATCGACTCCGGAATGTTCTTGTCGTAGCCGCTGAAGATGGCGTCGTGCTTGATCACGCTGAGGATCGGGAGGTTCTCGCGAGCCGCCGTTTCCCAGTCCATGCCGGTCATCCCCACGGCCCCGTCGCCCATGACATTGACGACGGTCTTGTCGGGGTTGGCCATCTTCGCGCCCATGGCCAGGCCAATTGAGAACCCAAGCTGTGACGACTGTCCCCAGCCGAGATAGCTGCGGGGAACCGTGGACTGGTAGAACACGCTCTGGATGTCACGCGACGCGCCGGACTCGTGCGTCAGCATGGTCGTGTCCGGGTCCAGCACGCTCCAGAGTTCACGCAGCATGCGGTAGGCGTTGATCGGCTCGGAGTCGTCGTTGAAATGCGCGGCGTAGTCCGCGAACCAGTTGCGCTTCATAGTGGCGATGTCGGCCGCCGTCTGCTGGCGCTGAGCTTCGCGGCCGTCGCCAACCCGCGTTCGCAACTCATCGGCCAGTTGGCGCAGGAACAGCTTGGCGTCGGCCAGGATGGGAACGGCCGTCGGGTAGCTCTTGTTCAGATCCACCGAGTCGTTGGTGGCGTGAATGATGGTCTTGCCCTCGGGCAGATCGGGCGTGAACGACATGCGGCTGAGGCTTGAGCCGACAACCAGCACCGTGTCCGCCGTCTCCAGGTAGTGCGCGGCCATGGCCGTGCGGACGTAGGCGCCGACACCGGCGGAGAGCTCATGCGTCTCGGGAATGGCGCTCTTGCCCTGCAGGGTGCTCATGACTGGCGCGCCCAGCAACTCGGCGACTTCCTGCAGTTCGGCCGATGCCTCCGCGTACAGCACGCCCTGACCGGCCCAGATAAGAATGGATCCGGCTCGTAGGAGCAGATCCGCGGCTTCGGATACCGCGCCGCTATCGGCGGCCGAGCGAGCGGGTCGAATCGGCGTGTAGTCCAGCGGCCCGGCAAACTCTTCCGCGCAGACCTCCACCGGCATTTCCAACATCACGGGACCCGGTCGGCCTGATCGCAGCGCGGTGAAGGCCATGCGCGCTCGCTGCGGAATTTCAGCTGCCGAGCCCACAACCGCCCCGTGGCGAATGGTGGCCTGGTAGTTAAGCACGCCCTCAAAGGCCGGCGGAACGCTGGTCTTGGGCATGCCGGGATGGCCGGGCACGAACAGCACCGGCGTGGAGTCGGTGTAGGAGTGCGCGATTGCGGCAAAGGCGTTCTCGACACCGGCCGACTGCTGCACGGTCCAGGTGCCAATCTCGCGCCCGTTCGTCGAACGCGAAACGCCGTCGGCCATGTTGCCGGCCACCCGTTCCTGCCGGGCCAGCAGAATGCGGAGATCGGCACGGGCCATGGCTTCCATGACCGGGGTGTAGGGAAAGCAGAACACCTGCTTCACGCCTTCGGCTTTGAGAATGTGGACCAGGGCATCGGCGCCAGTCACGTCGTTTGTCCTTGCGCGCACGCGCTTCCGAGCGGTGGTGCGCCTACGGTGACACGCGGCACCCCGCACGGCAACCGGTGTGCGCGAGTGAGACTCCGCTGCTGGCGTATGCTCGAATCCGTGAACCTGAGAATTCGCTGGCGGCGCACGCTGGTGGCCAGTGCGCTGGCGTTCGGAGTCGTGCTGGCCGGGACGTACGTCCTGATCGAAAACGTACGGGCCGGCGGCGCCGTTCTCGTAGCTGCAATCGTTGCCCTGGCTGCCTATGTGGCTCTCAACGCGCCAAACCCAAGCGGACAGCGCGGACAGTCTTTTGGGGTGCTGTTGGTCAGCAGCAGCCTGGCAGTCGCCGTCGGAGTCAGCGGTTTCGCTGCGGCCATCCTCCTTGTAGCGCTGAGCCGAACTTAGTCAGAGCGGCGCAGAAAAATGCCGCGCCAAAACCACGATTCTCTCGCCGGCTTTTGGGCTAGACTCCCAAGAACTTCGACTCCGACATACCACTATGCACCTCACAGCCGAACAACTGGCCGACTTCGACCGCGACGGCTACGTCATCGCCCGCGGCATCTTGTTCCCCGACGAGGACCTGCAGCCGGTCATGGACGAGTACGCCGAAATTCTTGACCGGGAAGCCGAGCGAATGTTTCGCGACGGCGAGATCTCCAGCACCTATGCCGAGCTGCCCTTTGACCGGCGCACCATCGCCATTACCCGCGAAGCCGGGCTGCTGGATCCGCAACCGTTCGACATCACGATTCCGATCAACACCGGCCTTCTGAATCGGGAAACCAGGTACCACTTTGGGCCAGCCGTCTTTGCCCTCTTGCGAAACGAGCGCCTGCTGGACGCCGTGGAGTCCCTGATTGGGCCCGAGATCACGTCCAACCCGGTCCAGCACGTGCGAATCAAGCCGCCGGAACGCTATGTCACGAAGAACGAGGGGACCGGGCTGGTCACAACCACCGGCTGGCACCAGGACAACGGCGTGGTCCACGAGGAAGCCGACGACACCAACATGCTCACGGTCTGGCTGCCGCTCACCGAAGCCACCGAGCGCAACGGGTGCCTCATGGTCGTGCCTGGAAGTTACAAGGACGGCCTGCAGGTGCACTGCACGATGCCCAACGAGCGAGGGCTCAAGGCCACCACGATTCCAACCCAGTTGATTCCCAAGGAACGCGCCAAGCCGCTGCCGATGTCACCGGGCGACGTGCTGTTGATGCACAAGGGCTGCATGCACGCCTCGTTGACCAACCACAGCGACGACGTCCGCTGGAGCTTCGACCTGCGCTACAACCCCACCGGCCAGTCCACCGGCCGCACCTACTTCCCAAGCTGGGTAGCGCGCAGCCGTGCGAACCCCGAATCGGAATTGCGCGACGCGGCGGCCTGGAAGCAGTCGTGGGAGGACACGTTGCAGCGGCTGATGGATAGCCCGGTGCCAATCCGCGCCCACCGCTGGGACAACAGCCACGAGCTCTGCGCCTGAGCCGACGCCTTGCTGAGTCACGCTGCTCGGCGCGCCTTGCAGCCATGCGGCGTATGCTAAAGGCTATAGCAATCCAATTGGGGAGCGGGCCGTGTCGGAAGTGGTCGTTGCGTTAATCAGCGTCGGTGTGGCGCTGGGTCTGCTGCAACTCGCTATCGGGGGGTTCATGCTCGCCGTTTGGCGCGAAACGCGCGCCGACATGCGTGAATTCGAACGAGCCATGCGGGCGATTGGGTACGACGTGGCGGAACTCAAAGCTGATCGGGCGCGTTCCGGTCACCCGCCGTCCGTCTAAGCGCCCGCCGGCAAAGCGACATCCCAAGCCTGTTCACCTTCGGCAAGCGCAGCCGCTGAGTCCCTTAGGCTGTCAACAGAGTTCCAGCGTCTGCTGCCACACGGCCGCGACTCTTCCCTCAAGTGCGTTGAGATTAGCCCTGTTGTCAATCCGCCACACCGGACGCCCGGGGCGTCGCGCCCTGAACAGGCGCTCCTTGTCGTCGGGGCTGGATTGCAGAGCCAGTCGTCGGCGGGCCTCGGCAGCAGAGATTCGGCCGCTAGCCGTCGCGCGCTCTATCTGAACCTTGGGCGTCGCCGTAACAAGCCATAGCGCGTCCAGCCGATCGACATTCGGTCCTTCAACGATCTTG
Source organism: Chloroflexota bacterium (assembly GCA_011523785.1). Lineage (GTDB taxonomy): Bacteria > Chloroflexota > UBA11872 > UBA11872 > UBA11872 > UBA11872. The sequence goes on from WTFW01000079.1 coordinate 27,713, forward strand.
ATTGCTTCGATGATCGTCGCCGGTGCATCCGTCGGTTCCGCAAGCAGTTCGGCCGTGCGCTCGCCGACCCGCGGGTGGATGACGTCTTCCAGTCGGGCGAGTTCTGCCGGATCGTCGAATACGACCCGCGCCAATGCCGCCCGGTCTGGGCGACCGTCCAGCATGACCTCGGCGCCAAACGTGCGCTGGATGCTCGCCGCCAGCTCCGGATCGTTCGCCAGCAGGTCGCGCACCGTCTGATCCGAATCAATGACACGAGCGCCCAACTCACCCACAATCCGACCGACGGTCGACTTGCCGGCGCCCAGGTTGCCGGTCAGGCCGACCACGATCTGACGATCCGGCCTCATCGAGCTTCGCTTCAGCTATGGTCGGCGGTTTCGCCACGGAGCATACGCCGGCAATTGGACGCTGCCGTACACCGGCGTATGCTTGGCCCACGCACACACGTGCCTTCGGGGCAGGGTGATCCCGGCGCCAGCGCCGGGCAATTCCCGACCGGCGGTAAGGCCCACGGCCAAGCCCGCGAGCCGGCCAACACCGGCTGATCCGGTGCGAATCCGGAGCCGACGGTACAGTCCGGAAGGGAGAAGGCTCCGTGGGCGTGCGACGCGTGCACGCCTACGCCCCGGCGGTTTGACGCGTCGGGGGCCCGCGACCTGACGACTGCCCTGAGCGAACGCCAAAGCGCCCACGCCGCAGTGAGGCACGAGTCCGCCATGGCTCGTGCCCTGGAAGTGGCGCGCCAGGCGCGGGGCCGTACGCACCCCAACCCACCGGTTGGCGCCGTGGTCGTCGGCAACGATGGAACCATCCTCGGCGAAGGCGCCACCCAACCAGCCGGAGGCGACCACGCCGAGGTCATGGCCTTGCGCGCCGCCGGTCCCCGCGCGCGCGGCGCCACGCTGGCCGTCACTCTCGAACCCTGCAATCACCACGGACACACGCCCCCATGCACCGAGGCGATCCTCCGCGCTGGCATCAGGCGCGTCGTCGCCGCGATTCCCGACACCAACCCTGGAGTCCGCGGCGGCGGCTTCGACTTCCTGCGCGGTCACGGGGTGCAAGTCGTGACCGGCGTCGGCGCGCGGGCGGCCAGCGATCTCGCGCAGGGACACTTCAAGCTCACCGAAACCGGCCGTCCCCACGTCACCGCCAAGTGGGCCGTGACCGCGGACGGCAAGGTCGCCCAGACCTCGGGTGGTGGACGCATAACCGGCGATGCCGCTTGGCGTCGTGTCCACCAGATGCGCGACGCGGCCGATGCCATCGTCACCGGGGTCGACTCGATTCTGGTCGATGACTCCCGCCTCACAGTGCGTCCGCCGCCCGCGGACGGCCGGCAACCGCTGCGAGTGGTCTTTGACTCCCAGGCGAGCATCAAACCGTCATCTCGAGTGATCGGCCGGGACGCTCGCGCGCTGATTCTGACCACGGCAGCCGCGGCGCCCCAGCACGTCGGCCAACTCAAAGAAGCCGGCGCGGATGTGCTGACGTGCCCCGCCAACGCCGATGGGCGCGTTGATATCTGCGCGGCGCTGGCCGTTCTTGGCGAGCTTCGTCTCTCGACCGTGCTGCTCGAGGCCGGACCAACCCTTGCCGGGGCATTTCTGGCCACCGGCGCCGTCGACAGCCTTGCAGTCTTCGTCGCGCCCTGGATCATGGGGGATGGTCTCTCAGCGCCCGCTGATGTCGAATCACTGCTGGACCGCGCGCAGCTGAGCAGCGTCGGCGAGGACACCCTGATCGAGGGCGACCTGCAGCGCTACGGACCGGCGGTGAACTGAAGTGTTTACCGGCATCGTTGAGGACCTCGGACGCGTGGTTCGCCTAGAGGACGCCGCGGGCCTGCGCCGCTTCACGCTTCGATCGGACATCTGCGCAGACGGTGTCCGTGTGGGTGACTCCATCGCCGTCAACGGCGCCTGCCTGACGGCCGTCAGCGTGGCTGCCAACGAAATATCGGTGGAGGCCATCCCCGAGACTCTGCGACTGACCAACCTCGGCCAGCTAGCCGTCGACAGCCCCGTCAACCTGGAACGCCCGCTCGCCTACGGCGACCGAATGGGCGGGCACTACGTGCAGGGCCACGTGGACGCTACCGCCGAACTAATCGAACGCCAACCAGACGGCGACTCGGAAGTCGTTCGCTTTGCCGTCCCACCGGACCTCATGTCCTACATCGTCGCCAAGGGCTTCGTGGCGCTCGACGGCGTAAGCCTCACCGTGGTCGACCCACACGACGCGACGTTCGCGGTTGCCCTAATCCCGCACACGCTGCGTTCCGTCACCCTTGGTCATGCGCCGGTTGGCTACCGGGCCAACCTTGAAGTCGACATCCTGGCCAAGTACGGACGCGTGCCGGAGCCCGAGAAGGCAGGCAGCCCTTCCATTGCCGGGTTGCGCGCGGCCGGGTACAGGCTGGACGAGACACGATGACCCGCGACGCGGTGGCCACGGCGACTGAGTGCATCAGGCGCGGCGGCATTGTGGCGGTCGTCGACGACGGTCTGGCGCAGCCCGATCTGGACGTTGTGGCAGCCGGTGAGAACCTGCGCGCCGAAACATTGAACCGCCTACGCGACCTGGGCAACGGCGAGATTTACGCCCCTGCCGCCGCACAGCGGCTCGACGATCTTGGGCTAACCGAACAGCTGCCGGATTCGGAAGACCCGCTGGCACGGCGCCCGGCGCTGGCCGCATCCGTGGGCCTCGCCGACGATTCCGCGGCGACCGGCGACGAGCAAACGGCCGCGGTGGTGCGGGCCCTGGCGTCCACTCGCAATGGCGCCGACTTCCAATCGCCCGGTCCGGTTACGCCAATCCGGGCACGAGAAGGCGGCGTGCTGCGTCGGTTGGGCCACACCGAGGCGGCCGTCGATCTGGCCGTCCTGGCGGGTCTCGCGCCCGTGGCGGTGCTTTCGCACGTCGACACACCGAGTGCCGCGGCCTTCGAGGGTCCCTGGCTGCCCTCGATGTCGGACGATTCACCCATCCCCGTCGTGCGCATCAGCCAGATCGTCCACCATCGGCGGGCCAACGAGCGCGTCGTCTATCAGGTCGCCGCCGCCGAATTGCCGACTGCCAGTGCGGCCTTCCAGGCCGTGGCCTTTCATGACACGACTACCGGTGAAGATCACGTGGCGCTGACGCTGGGCGACCTGACCGGACCCTCGCCGCCGCTGGTTCGGGTGCACTCGGAGTGCTTGACCGGGGACGTATTCGGCTCCATGCGCTGCGACTGCGGCGACCAGTTGAACGCCGCCCTGGCCCGGATAGCGGACGAGGGCCGCGGGGTCGTGCTGTACATGCGGCAGGAAGGACGCGGCATCGGACTGGCCAACAAGCTGCGGACGTACGAGCTGCAAGATCGCGGGCTGGACACCGTGGATGCCAACCGGCACCTGGGATTCGCCGCCGATCTGCGCGACTACGGCGTGGGCGCACAGATCCTGCGCGAACTCGGCATCACCGATCTGCGTCTGCTTACCAACAACCCCAAGAAAACCGCGGGCTTCCGCGCCTACGGACTGAAAGTTGTTGAGCAGTTGGGGCTGGCGGTAGAGCCGGGCGCGCACAACCGCCGATACCTGGAGACCAAGCGCGCACGAATGGGGCATGAGCTATGAGCAACGAAAGCGAAGCGAAAGTGATCGACCCGCCGCTGGACGGCGAGGGGTTACGCGTGGGCATTGCGGCGGCGAGGTTCAACGAATTCTTTGTGGGCCACCTGCTGGAGGCCTGCCAGCGAGAGCTTCGGCGGCACGGCGTGGCCGAGGGTGACCAGACGATCGCCTGGGTTCCCGGCTCGTTCGAGTTGCCGGTAGCGGCGCGCGAACTGATCGACGCCGAAAAGCCCGACGTCGTGATCTGCCTGGGATGCATCATCCGCGGTGAGACCACGCACTACGACCACGTGGCGCAGGAGTCGGCTCGGGGCATCGCGCAGGTGGCGCTGAACTCCAGGACGCCAGTGATCTACGGGATTGTGACTGCCGAGACGGTGGAGCAGGCCATCAACCGCTGCGGCGGCAAATTCGGCAACCGCGGCGGCGACGCCGCCCTCGCGGCCCTCGCCATGGCCCGCAGCCTCGAGCAGATTCGCGGGGTTTAGGCGGAAAAGTCTTCGAAGGCGTGGGCGGCGGCCTGGATGTCGGTGGCGTCGTTGAAGGCGTGGAAGGACAGGCGCACGGCGGAGTAGCCGTCGGCGGCGCGGCAGAGGATGCGATGGGCGTGCAGGCAGTGGTCGGCCAGGGCCCTGCCGTCGGCGCCTTCCAGGCCGACGGTGAAGATGCCTGAACGCGCGTCGCCTTGCTCCGGAGTTCGAATGCTGGCGCCGGGAAGGTCGCTGAAGACGGCGCGGGCTTCGGCCGCCAGTTCGGCGCCGCGCTGCTGGACGGCTTCAAGGCCAAGATCGCTGAGAGTCTTGATCGAGGCGCGCCAGGCGGCGTAAAGGGCGTAGGGCCGGGCGCCGAACTCGTAGCGCTGGGCGTTGTCGTGCAGATGGGCCTCGCCCGGCGGGAAACTCGACTGGGACACGGCGCCGGCGCCGCTGCCCCAGGGATGCAGGCGCTCCTGAGCGTCGCGGCGAACGTACATGGCGCCCACGCCATAGGGGCCCATGCTCCACTTGAAGGCGGGGAAGGTGTATACGTCGCAGCCCAGTTGCTGCATGTCGGTGGGGCGAGCGCCGAAGGACTGGGCGGCGTCCACCACGGTAACGATGCCGCGGTCGCGGGCCAGCGCGGAGACCCGGTCCACCGGCAGCAGGATCCCGCGTTCGGTGGTGACGTGACTCAGGCAGATGGCGCGAGTATTTGGAGTGATGGCCTGCTCCATGTCGCGGACGAAGGCGTCGTCGTCGCCGTCGGCTTCGATGGCAACCACGTCCAGGCCAAGCCGGTCCCGCAGCGTCAGCCAGGCCAGGTAGCCGCTGGGATGTTCGGCGGCGGTGAGGATCACGCGGTCGCCGCGTTGCAAATCAAGGGCGGCGGCGACGAAGGAGACGGCCTCGGAGACGGCGCGAATCAGCGCGATCTCGTCGGAATCGGCGTTGAGCATGGCGGCGATTTCGCCGCGCAGGGCGTCCAGCTCGTGGTGGTAGATCTCGCGCAGGTCGGGATTGGTGGTGGTCATCACCGCTTCGCGGTCGTACCAGGACTGCTGGAGATCAAGCGTGGCCTGCGGGGTTGGGGCCACCCCGCCGGAGTTGAGGCAGTGGTAGTGGCGGATGGCCGGGATGGCCTCGCGCAGGTCGGCGAAGGCGCTGAGATCAGCCATGGGTCGGGGGTACGTCGACCCAGCGGCGGGTCCGGGCGGCTTCGAGGGCGCTGTCGATGACTTCCTGGGTGCGCAGGCCGTCCATGAGGGTGGGCGGCACGTCGCGGTCCTCGCGGATGGAGTCCACGAAGCCGCGCATCATGCGCTCGCCGAAGAAGGCCAGGATGCCGGCGTGGTCGGCGTCGTCCAGCGGCAGGCCCGGGTCGACCAGTTCGGGCTCCTGGCCCACCCGGTTGATCGTGGCCTGCAGGACACAGTCGGTCAGGACGCCCGCCTCGGTGCCGTTGATCAGGAAGCTGCTGCGGCCCAACGGGAGGTGCGAGTCGACGGCGCCGACCCGGCTGGTGGAAATCGTGCCGTGGGCGCCGCTGGCGAAGCGGACGCTGAGCACGGCGTCGTCGTCCAGCGTGAGCGGAACCTCGGCGCCGGTTTCGGGGTCCAGGGCGTGTGGCCTCACGGTGTTCAGGTCGGCCGCCACGGCGGTGATCGGGCCCGCAAGGAATTGCGCCAGGTCGATCATGTGGCTGCCCAGGTCGCCCAGGACGCCGCTGCGACCACGGCTCGGGTCGTATCGCCACTCCATGACTGGAACATCGCCCAGCAGGCGCCGATTGAACCGCTGGCAGTGCACGCTGACGAGCTGGCCGAGTTCCCCGGCCCGGACCATGGCGGAAATGCGCTCGATCAGGGGATTCCAGCGCAGCGTGAAGCCGACGCCGGTGCGGACGCCGGCGGACATGGCGGCCATGTACATCTCGCGAGCCTGCATGGCGTCGAGCGAGATGGGCTTCTCGACAAACACGTGCTTGCCGGCCTGGATGCAGGCCATGGTCTGCGTGTAGTGCTGATCGTCCGGTGACGTGACGACGACGGCGTCGACGGACGGGTCGGCCAGGAGAGCGTGCTCGTCGGGGTAGACTGACGGGACGCCGTGGGCGGCGGCGACAGCGGAGGCGCGCTGCTGGTTGGGTCCGGCAATGGCGGTGACGCGGGCGTTGGGGACCTGGCTGAGACCGGACAGGTGGGCCGCGGCCATGAAGCCGTAGCCGAGCATGCCGACGCCGACGGTCTCAGGCATCCGTGGACTCCCCAAACGCGGCTTCGGCCACCGCCAGCATATGACGACAGGCGCGGGCGAGCTCGACGTCGATGGCATCGGCGCCGGAAACGTCGACGCGTTCGTTGACCAGGGTGCCGTTGAAGCCGGCGGCGGCGAGCTTGCTCAGCACCGCCTGGTGGTCGATGTCGCCGTCGCCGGGGGTGCGGAAAACCGGCGCGCCTCGGGGACCGACGTGGTCCTTCATGATGAGCTGGCGGCAGAGGGCGGCGATGGGGCCGATATCTTCAACCGGGTCCAGCCCCTCGTAGTAGTGGACGTTGCCGGTGTCGTAGCAGACGCCGACGGCGGACGAGCTGAAGCGGTCGTGGAGTTCGCGGAGGGCCGCGCCGTGCTTGCCGACGCCGGTGTGGGGCTTGGGGAGGAGCAGGACGCCGGCGTCCTCGGCGGCTCGGACGCCCGGCTCGAAGGCGGCGTAGAATCCGTCCACTTCGGCCTGCCAGGCGGGACCGGACTTGGGCTGGTCGGGGAAACCATCGGCCGGGTATTCGTAGGGTCCCCAGCAGACGAGGGCGGGGACGCCGGCTTCGGCGGCGAGCTCGATGGCCTTGAGGAAGCGCTCGGGCTCGCCGGGGTCGGAGGTGACGCCGCCGTGGGACTTGTGGTCGACCTTGAGCCCGGCGTCGAGGACCGGCTGGACGGCGGATCGGGCCGCGGCGGCATCCGCGCCGTCAGGCCAGAGGGGACCCTCGTCGTGGCGGTCGTAGAGGCCGACGTGGCTGAAGCCGGCGCGGGCGATGCCGGCGTAGGCGCGGCGGCGGGAGAGGCCGTCGCGGGCGTAGGGGATGGTGAGGGCGGCGAGGCGGTAGGGCATGGATCAACAGAACTCCCTGGCTGTGATGGGGTCAATCGTGCCGATGTGGAGTGGGCTGTCAACTGGGATTGGGCGGAATCTGACGGTTGGGCGGCGCGGTTTATGGGGTACTCGCGCCCGCCGGGGCCGGAACCCCTTAGGGGGGTTCCGGCCCCGGCGGGCGCGAGATTTGGCGGATTTTCGGGGCGGGGAAAAGCCGACCGATGGCGGCTGAGGGATTGGCATCCCAGGGGACGGCTGTGGGTTGCGTGGCGAGGGCAGGTGAAGGACTCCGGAGGAGGGGTTGCGTTGGGGACATGGGCAATGTACCCTCTATGAGCACAAAAGGCAAGGGGGCGCGGACGGGTGGACGCGGTCGTGCAGCGGTGTTCATACTAGGGATGTCTCCATTGCGAGACGTGCATTGCCGGTGGGCGGCCGGGGAGGTCGCTCATGCTGGCGAGATGTTGGGGTCGACGCGGTGGGGCGTCGCGTACGTCGGGGCGTGAAGACGGCGACACGCGCCCAGGGACCGACCGGGCGTGATGGGTGGGCGGCTGGCGCGTTGGGTGCGAGCGTGGC
>WTFW01000113.1 GCA_011523785.1 Chloroflexota bacterium
GGGTAGGTAGCTTCGGCGGGGTGGGGGTGGGGCGTGGGAGACTTGCGGACGTGGGATTGGAGGGCTTATGGCGACGCAGACGCCGATTCCGGCGCCGGAGTTTCCGGAAGGGTTGGAGTGGGCCAATACGCGGCGGCCGGTTCGCATGGCGGACCTGCAGGGCCGGCTGGTGATCCTGGACTTCTGGACCTTCTGCTGAATTAACTGCCTGCAGCTATTTCCGCAGTTGCGGAAACTCGAGGAAAAGCACGGTCCGGCGCTGGCGGTGGTGGGCGTGCACACGCCCAAGTTCCCGGCGGAGCGCAAGACCTTCAACGTGCGCTACGCGGCGCGGCGGCACCGGCTGGAACACCCGGTGGTGAACGACCGGGATTTCCAGATCTGGCAGACGTACGGGGTGCGGGCGTGGCCGACGATGGTGTTTGTGGACCCGATGGGGCACGTGATCGGGTTTCATTCGGGCGAGGCGCCGTTCGAGGCGCTGGACCGGGCCGTCACGCGAATCCTCAACGAGCACCGGCCGAACGGCGTGGTGACGGACGCGCCGCTGGATGTGATGGAGCAGGCGCCGGATTCGGCCACGGGGCTGGCGTTTCCGGGGAAGGTGCTGGCGACGGGGGACGCGCTGTATATCGCCGATTCGGGGCATCACCGGATTATCGAGACGGACCACGAGGGCAAGGTGCGGCGGGTGTTCGGGTCGTCGGAGGAGGGGCACCGGGACGGGGCGGCTTCCGAGGCGCGGTTCACGTATCCGCAAGGGCTGGCGGTGGTCGGCGACGACCTGTACGTGGCGGATACGGAGAACCATCGGATCCGGCGGGTGGACCTGGGATCGGGCGAAGTGTCGACGGTGGCTGGGACGGGGGCGCGCGGGTATCCGGCGCCGGGGTCGCATCCGGCGCTGACGGCGGAACTGGCCTCCCCGTGGGACCTGACCTGGCACGAGGGGCGGCTGTTCATCGCGATGGCGGGCATGCACCAGGTCTGGGTGATGGATCCGGCGGACGAGGAGATCGGGCCGTATGCGGGATCGGGGATCGAGAACCTGCAGGACGGGCCGCTGGACACGGCGCAGCTGGCGCAGCCGAGTGGGCTGGCGGTGCACGGGGACCGGCTGCTGGTGGCGGATAGCGAGACGAGCGCGATTCGCACATTGCCGCTGGATGGGCGCGGCGACGCGCGAACGATTGCGGGGGTTGGGTTGTTCGACTTTGGGGATGAGGACGGGCAGGGGACAACGATCCGCCTACAGCATCCGCTGGGGGTGGCGGCGGGGGCCGAGGGTGTGTTTATCGCGGATACGTACAACAACAAGATCAAGGTTGTGGATCCGGCACGGCGGTTGATTACGTCGTTTGCGGGGGATACGGCGCATGGAGACGCGGACGGCGGGCTGGCGGAGGCGCGGTTTCATGAGCCGGGCGGGGTGTCGCTGGCGAATGGGGTGTTGTTTGTGGCGGATACGAATAATCACGTGGTGCGGCGGGTGGACCTGGCTGCCCGGACCGTCAGCACGGTGGAGTTGAGCGGCCTTTAGTCCGAACCGCCGACGGCGCGCTACTGGCGAGGAAGCTTTCGCGTGGGGCCCCGACGGCGTTTATTCTGGTGGGGTCAGCGTCGACACCCGGGGGATTAGGACGAATGTTCGCGACGTTTGGACGGACGTGGCAGCTCACGAAGATGAGTTGGGGCGTGTTGCAGAGCGATCGGAAGCTGATCGCGTTTCCGATCATGTCGGGCGTGGCGCTGGTGATCCTGGCGGCGCTGTTGACGGGCGTAGGAGCCGGATTCGGCACGTTTGAGCGCCTGGGCGCGGCGGAGACCGCGGGGCTGGCCGAGGCCGACTTCGTGCTGCTGGGGATCACGTACTTCCTGCTGGCGTTCGTGATCATCTATTTCAACGCAGCCTTGATCGGGGCGGCGATGGTGCGGCTGGCCGGCGGGACGCCGACGCTGGGCGACGGGTTCCGGCTGGCGAACTCGCGACTGCCGCAAATCGCGGGCTGGGCGCTGATTTCGGCGACGGTGGGTTTGATCCTGCAGATCCTGCGGAACCAGTCGCGCGATAACTTCCTGGGGCAGATTGCGCTGTCGATCGTCGGCGGCGTGTGGGCCTATCTGACGTTTTTTGTGGTGCCGGTGCTGGTGGCCGAGGAGACGGGGCCGATCACGGCGATCAAGCGCTCGAGCTCGCTGTTCAAGCGAACGTGGGGCGAGCAGGTGGTGGCGAACTTCGGGTTCGGCATTGTTGGCTTCGTGGCCGCACTGGTTGGACTGGTGCCGGCCATCCTTGTCGCCTCGCTGTCGCCGATGGCAGGCCTGGTAGTCGGCGTGGTGACGGTGGGCCTGGCGATTGCGACAGTGTCGACGCTGGAGGCGATCTTCAAGGCGGCGCTGTACGGCTACGTGGCCGACGGGCGTGTGGGCGAGGGCTTCGAGCGCTCCACGCTGGAGGGGGCCTACGGACCCGGACACGGCGGGCACCGCGGTTTTTAAGAGCCGATGAGCGACGTTTGCGAAACCCGAGGGCAGGTGCCCGGAAGACCTCCACCGGGCCCTCTCCCCAGGAGAGACCTTTGCGTAACCCGAGCCTGGTTGCCCGGAAGACCCCTCACCGGTTTCGGCCGAAGACGGCCGAACCTGCCTCTCCCCCAGGAGAGGGTGAAGAACGGCGCCTCGGTGGGTGGGTTGCGTAAGGGCGTGGGTGGTGTGGGACGCGGGGTGCGCGGAAGACCCCTTACCCTGCCCTCTCCCCTGGGAGAGGGTGAAGAGCGCCGCGCCTCTTGGAGGTTGGAGTCCGTCCGCAGGTGCTGGCGCGTGGATCGAGACAGGAAGCCTCCGCACCTTCGGGGACGCCGGAGGTTGTGCGCAGGTCTCCTAGGAAAGGGACCTTTGCGTAACCCTGGGGGTGGGTGCCCGGAAGACCCAAACCCCAACCCTCTCCCAGAGGGAGAGAGAGAAAGAGCAGCCCCGCTTTCGAGGTCGAGGCGGGGTTTCGCAAAGGTCTCAGGAGAGGGTGAAGAGCCGCGACGCCTTCGAGGACGAGGGACGTTGTTCAGAGGCCTCCGATGAGCGGGAGTCACGCCGGGAAGCGGGCGGCGGTTTATGGCGCCAGCAGCGGCATGGGCCGGGCCACGGCGCTGGCGCTGGCACGGGCCGGAGCTGACGTGGCGGTACTGGCGCGGACCGCGGATGCACTGGACGAGGTTGCCAGCGAGATTCGGGCAATCGGCCGCCAGGGTGTGGCGATTCCCGTGGACATCCAGGACGCGGCGGCGGCGCGAGCCTCTGTGGATGCCGTCGTAGAGGCGCTGGGCGGGATTGACATCCTGGTGTACGCGACGGGTTGGAACATCCCCGGGCGGGCGCTGGAGATGCTGAGTTCCTCTGACTGGGAGCTGATGCAGCGGACCAACCTGTGGGGCCTGTACGACGTGACGCAGGCGGCGCTGCCGGCGTTGCGGGAGTCCGGGGCGAGGCTGGTGGTGATTTCGTCGGCGGCGGTGCAGATGCCCGACATGTCGGGGGTGGCGTACCAGAGCACGAAGCACGGGGAAGCCGGGTTCGTGTACGGGATGATGCACGAGGAGGCCGGGAACGGGATCCGGGCGACGATGATCTTCCCGGGGCTGACCGAAACGCCCATGATCGACCGGCGGCCGGCGCCGACGCCGCCGGAAATGATCGCGAACGCCTTGCAGCCGGAGGACGTGGCCGAGGCGGTGCTGTTTGTGAGCTCGTTGCCGGCGCGGGCCTACGTGCCCGAGCTGGTGCTGCTGCCGGCGGCGATCCAGCAGCGCTAGCCCGCCATCGGTCGCCGCGCGCGGCTGCGTATGCTGGCGGGGCGGTCCGAGGTCGAGAGGTTCATCCATGCCGTACGACCCTTCGCTCCACCTGTTTTGTCACCCCTGGGAACTGCAGACGGTGGTGCACATGCGCCGGACCTGGAACCGTCCGGCGCGGGTGCAGATGGATCCGGTGCTGGCGCCGACCGAGCCGTGGGAGGGCACGTCGGTGGCCTGGAGTACGGCGTTCTACGATCAGGCGACGGGGGTCTTCAAGCTCTGGTATGAGGCGTGGAATCCGGATCGCCCGGAGCCGCTGGACACGCCGGTCTGCTATGCCACGTCGACCGATGGCCTCACCTGGGACAAGCCGGAGCTGGGGGTCTTTGACTGGGACGGGAGCCGGGCGAACAACATCTGCTGGATGATGAGGCGTGAGAGCGCGCCGTGGGACTACCTGGATAGTCCAAGGGTGTTCGTCGATCCGGACGCACCCGAGGCGGAGCGTTACCGGATGGTTATTTACGCGCGGGTTCAGGCCATTCGGCGGCACGCATTCTTCACGCTTACCAGTGTGGACGGGATGCGTTGGACGTGGCATGACGAGCCGTTTCTGACCGAGAGCGGGGACCGATTTCACTGCATCTACGATGACCGGCGGGGCGAGTATTGGGTCACGTCAAGGCGCGCGCACATAGAACGGGACATCCGTTGGGACCCGCCCGTCCCGCGGATTCGAAGCGTGGAGCGCTGGCGCAGTCCGGACCTGCGCGCCTGGTCGGGGTCCGAGATGCTGATGCGGCCGGACGACGCCGATCTCCCGGACACCGAGTTCTACAGCATGTATCCAATGACGGCGGGGAACGGGTACCTGGGGTACCTGGAGTTCTACGACCGGTTCGTGGAGCGGCTGCACACGGAGTTGGTCGTTAGCCGCGACGGGGACCACTGGCAGCGGCTGGAGCGGACGCCGTGGCTGGACCGCGGAACCGAGGGCGCCTGGGATGACATGTGGGTGTTTCCAGCCAGCAACGACCCGCTGGTGGTCGGCGACCGGATGCTGGTGCCGTTTGGCGGGCGTGGCACCGCGCACGGGGGACGGCGATACCGGATGGAGCCGGCGCGGTGCCGGATTGGGCTGTTGGAGTTCCAGCGCGA